>NZ_CP132334.1:0-300833 GCF_030758415.1 Parvularcula sp. IMCC14364
GATTCTCTCAGTTCACAAAGGTCCAGGGGCAAGTCGGTAAAACGGCGTATCAGTTTCTAGAGTAAACAACATTAAGGGGTCAGGCTGGAAGGCGTGAAGGATCATTCTTCACGGATGGAAGGTCTACGGAAAAATCTGATAAAAGCAGGCAGTATCATGAAAAACATGACGGCAATCACCAGGGAGCAAAATTTTAGTGTTCGGGAGAAGCAAGCCTTCCGTCGAGTGCTGATTTTTACGGGCCGCCTGGGCTTTTAGATACGCCGGTTTCTGTCTGTTGGTGCTGAGGCGCCACACTCACCAAAATTGAAAAATTACAAAACGACTCGTCGCGGCCTTTAGAGCTGTGCGAACAGGGGACTATTATGTCTGGCGATATGGAATTGCAGCAAAAATTTGATCTGTACAAAACAGCTTTGAAAGCACGATATGGTAATGCAGCTTATGATCACTGGTTCAAACCATTGTCTTTGGTGAAGGTGCAGAACGGTCATGCCGTAATCGGTGCGCCGTCTGCTTTTTGTGCATCGCGCATTACAGAGAATTACTCCCGAGGCATGTTTGAGCTATGGAGAAAGAATATCGGTCCCATAGGCCAGATCTCTATTCGTGGTTTCAGGGATGTTCGTCAGCACGCAGATAACATGGCGCAGCGGGCTGAAGAATATCGCGAGGACAATATTCCCGGCGGGGGTGCCGGTCCGCTGCCGCCAAAAATGGCAGAGACATTCCGAAAATCTTCCACGGCATCTGCCGGCAAAGCGGTTACACGTCAGGAGCCACAGGAAGACCATGCCGGCTCAAAGGCAGGAAATGGCACCGGCATTGCGTCTCCCCTACATTCAGATTTCACGTTTGACCGGTTCTGCCTCGGTGATGCCAATCGCGTTGCTTTTCTCGGGGCTCGCAGCATCGTTGATGGGTCAGATGACCGCATGTTTTGCGTTTATGGCTCATCCGGGCGCGGCAAGACTCATTTGCTGAATGCGATCGGGCATGACTGGAAGATGCGCCGGGCCCATGAAAACGTGCTCTACCTGACGCATGATAATCTGCTTAATGGCTATGTCAGTGCAGTATTGTCCAAAAGCGTCAGCGAGCTACGCGACTATCTTGATGGAGTAGATATATTGCTGGTGGATGACATCCACCTGTTGCGCGGGCGCAAGGCCACCCAGGATGAGTTGTTGCATCTGCTGGACCGGCTGATTGCCTATGGCAAGACCATCGTGATTGCCGGCTCCATGGCCCCCTCTCGCCTCGCAGAAACGGGCCTGAACCAACGCCTTACAGATCGTATGAGTGGTGGTGTCTGTGTGCCGATCGACAAGCCTGACTATCAGCTGCGCATGAAAATTCTCAAGCAGATGGCTGATCTTGATATGGCCCAGAGCGGTTTTGTTTGTGAGGAGAAGGTTCTTCAGATGATCGCCCGTTCTTGCGATGCTTCCATCCGCGAGCTGGAAGGGGCCTACAAAATGATCCGCCTGAACATAAGGGCACAACGTGAAGAAGATGGCACAGATGCTCTGACAGAGCCACAAGTGCGAACCCTTCTGCGGCGTCATCTCAGCTCCCGCCCTAAGGAGACCTCGCTTGAAGATCTGATGAATGCGACGGCGATAGCGTTTAACCTTTCCACCCATGACATTATGGGGCGCAAACGGATGCAACCTATTGCCCGGGCACGTCATGCCTTTTGCCTGCTGGCACGGCGGCTGACATCGGCGCCGCTGAAAACGATTGGCGCGATGATCAGCCGGGATCACACAACCGTTCTCTCCAGTGTTGAGCGTGCTGAAGTGCTGGCGGAGACAGATCCTGTTTTCGGCGACCTGATTTCCGGCCTGATGGATGAATTTGAGGACTGATCGCACAAGTGTTTATAAATTTATCCCGACATTGCGGGCGCGGGGCTTCCTATCTGTCCCGTGCCTGTCTATAGTCTCTCACCCTGCGGGCATTCCAGGCTCGTTATGAGAGGGTGTCCGCTGCCATTTCTGGCCGGGTGGGCGGTTTCCAACGGAGAGATGAGATAGCATGAAGGTCATAATTGAGCGGTCGACATTTCTGAAAGCACTTGGGCATGTGCAGAGCGTTGTTGAGCGCCGCAACACCATTCCGATCCTGTCAAACGTGTTGTTGCAGGCTGAGGGGAGTGCATTGGCATTAACGGCCACTGATCTTGATATAGAGATTGCTGAACAGGTCTCGGCTGATGTGGAACAGCCCGGTGCCATAACGGCCTCCGCCCTGACGCTTTATGAGATTGTACGCCGCCTGCCTGAAGGGGCGCAGGTTCGTCTTGATACTGAAGGCAGTGACGGGCGTCTTAAGCTGACAGCCGGCAAATCCGACTTTAATCTGGCGGTCTTGCCTGATCAGGATTTCCCGAGTTTGACCGTGGACAATGAAGGCGTCATCTTCTCGATGCCGTCAAAAGAACTGAAGCGCCTGATTGACAAGACGCGCTTTGCCATGTCGCAGGAAGAAACCCGGTATTACCTGAACGGTGTTTATTTTCATGCTGTCACAGAAGGGGGGCGGGCCTTGCGTGCTGTGGCAACGGATGGTCACAGGCTGGCGCGGCTGGACAGCCCACTACCGGATGGGGCCGAGTCGATTCCCGGTGTGATTATTCCCCGAAAGGCCGTTCTGGAGCTGCGGCGCTTGCTTGATGATGCCGGCGAGCAGGTGCAGGTTTCCGTATCGGAAGCCAAGGTGCGGTTCATCTTTGATGATGTGACCCTGACTTCAAAGCTGATCGATGGTACTTTCCCTGACTATCAGCGGGTTATTCCGTCTGGTAATGATCGTACACTGAAGGTGGAGACGGCCGATTTTGCCAAGGCGGTTGATCGTGTCTCGACAGTCTCTGCGGACAAGACCCGTTCGATCAAGATGATCCTTGAGTCAGATCACCTGCAGTTGATCGTCAACAATCCTGAAACCGGCAGTGCCCAGGAAGAGCTTGCTGTAGATTACAGCGCGGAAGCCCTCGAAATCGGCTTTAATGCCAAGTATTTGCTGGATGTTGCCTCACAGATTGATGGCGATACAGCAACATTCGAATTTGCTGACCCTTCTTCGCCAACCCTTATTTCTGATGAAGAGGATGTGCAGGCGCTATATGTGCTGATGCCGCTGCGGGTCTGATTGCGCGGTCAGCATGGCTGAAGTAGCGGCAATTCGCCATATCAGACTGACGGATTTCCGCTCCTATGCAAGCCTGAACCTTGAATTGCGTGGTCAGCCTGTCGTGCTGAGCGGCCCCAATGGCTCCGGCAAGACAAATCTGCTGGAGGCACTTTCCATGCTGTCAGCCGGGCGAGGTATGCGCCGCGCGCGGCTGGGCGAGATCGCACGGCAAAATGGTCGAGGGGGCTGGACGGTAACGGCTCTGTTGAGTGGTGCGCTTGACGAGAGTCAGCTTGGAGTCGGCGTAGAGGCAGGGTCACCTGAAAAGAGAGTGGTACGGATCGACGGTGCATCAGCGCCCGGGCCGGCTACCTTGCTTGAGTATCTGAGCTTCCAGTGGCTGACGCCTGCCCAGGACCGGCTCTTCATGGAAGGCGCAGCTGAGCGCCGGCGTTTTCTCGACCGGATGGTGCTCTCGCATGATCCCACGCATGGCAAATCTGCCGCTACTTACGAAAAGGCGATGCGCCAGCGTACGAAGTTGTTGGAAGATCTGCCGCGTGCTGACCAGACTCTCCTTGGCATTCTTGAGCGGCAGATGGCAGAGGCCGGCGTGGCCATGGCCGCAGCGCGGCGCGAGATGACCTCAAGGCTGGCGGCTGGTGCGGATCAGTTGAACAACGCCGCGTTTCCTGCTGCTGATCTGGCACTCGAAGGCGCGCTGGAAGAAGCGTTGTCTGTTGAGAGTGCCGGGGATGTTGAGGAGGCTTACGAGAAGCGGCTGAAAGATGGGCGGTGGCGTGATGCGGCAGCTGGCCGCGCGCTCGAAGGGCCGCACAGATCCGATCTGTTTGTGATGCATCGCGAAAAACAGCAGGCAGCGCGGCTGTGTTCGACGGGTGAGCAGAAGGCGTTACTCATCGGTCTGGTGCTGGCCAATGCTACGGCCATAGCGGCCAATGACAGCCGGGTGCCATTGATTTTGCTACTGGATGAAGTTGCTGCCCATCTGGATGCCCACCGCCGGGCGGCGCTGTTTGACATTCTCCATGAAACAGGGATGCAGGCATTCATGACTGGCACTGATGCGGACCTTTTTGAGGCTTGGGGCAACAGGGCAGAGCATCTCGATGTGCGGGACAGTACCATATCGGGCTCGCTCTGATCAGTATCTAGAATAAATACCGCTGTTGATGACACGCCCTACTGTAACGCAGCAATTTCCTCGTCGAGAACTGCCAGAAACTCCTGACTCCATCCCTTGAAACGATCCATTCGAAGCATGGTCGATTGGTGCCAGATTTCAGTCATATTGAACTGGCGGTTGAAAACAGGATCCTTGCACAATACGGCTATCGGCTGGTTGAGCGTAAATCTTGAATCAGTCACGCCCGTGTCGGGCGCGTAGATGCCCACCGATGGATGAGTGATGACATGCTCATCCCACATCAGTTTGAAGTTTACACTTAACTGATCGCGCTCGTCGGACAAGCGCCCGCTATAGATATTGAGGTTGGTACGGAAATCGTCGGACATGAAATCAAGAAAGCGGTCCTGGCGGGATAACTCACGCAACGTATTGTCCACAAAGGATGGAATAATGTCACTGGTCATCTCCCCTATGGCTGTACTGATCATCTTTGCCGCTTCATCACTGGTATCACAGATGCGCAGGGCCTTTACGCCAGCGCGGGGCGGATATCATTTGACTCAGTGAGCAGCGCCATGCGGCCATCAAGTGCTGCGATATTGACCTCAACTTCGCTGCGCAAGCGCACGAGGGCCTTGTCTGCGCCTTCTTTGTTGGTGCGCTCAATATTCCAGTTATTGAGCTGCAAGGCGGTCAGCACGCCAACCAGAACCAGTGCAAACTCGATAAAGACGGTTACCCAATCTTGACGCTTCAAAGCCGATGCAATGCGTTGTGAGAGCATTTGTTCTATTCCCTGTTCAGACCAGTATATGGAAGTGCAAACTCTCGTGTAAGGAAAACTTTTTATTGCGCTTTTGCGCGAAAGAGATGCCGCCTGGCTGAGGGGGAATGTCCGTCGCAGAAGTACGGTCAGGCAGGTTTGTGCAATACGATCCATCATTATTGCACAGGTCTGAATCTGCTTTTTGCCGGTGTCGTTTCGTGGGGCTTACAACTGTTTTCAGGTGGGCTGTTGTGCCATTGGAAAATCATGCTGAAAAACTTTGTAAGTAATTGTTTTTGCACGGTAAAATAATCGTCATTGCGTTGGACCTGCCTCGCCAATTCGTGTACATTTTGCCGACTCAGATAACCATTTTTTGACAGGATATTATGACTTCAGATTCGGCTGAAAATTCGCCTGAAAACGGCACGCCCGCAGAAGGAGCAAGCGATGATTATGGCGCGGATTCGATCAAGGTTCTGAAAGGACTGGACGCTGTGCGCAAGCGCCCCGGGATGTATATCGGGGATACGGATGATGGCTCCGGCCTGCATCACATGGTCTATGAAGTTGTCGATAACGCCATAGATGAAGCGCTGGCTGGCCATTGTGATACGGTGACCGTTATCCTGAATGAAGATGGCTCTGTTTCTGTCAGTGACAATGGCCGCGGCATTCCCACTGCAATGCATACGGAAGAAGGTATTTCCGCCGCGCAGGTTATCATGACGCAGCTGCACGCTGGTGGCAAATTCGACCAGAATTCCTACAAGGTTTCCGGTGGTTTGCATGGTGTGGGGGTATCCGTTGTAAATGCCTTGTCAGACTGGCTGGATTTGACCATTTGGCGGGGCGGTAAAGAACATTATATGCGTTTCCATTATGGTAACGCTGATAAAGATCTGGCGGCCGTGGGTGACACGGACAAAACCGGCACGCGTGTGACGTTTCACCCATCTGATACGATCTTTACCCAGACAGAATTCGATTTCGATACACTTGAGCGCCGCTTGCGGGAGCTCGCGTTCCTGAACTCCGGGGTTACGATCATTCTGCAGGACAAGCGTCATGCAGATTTACGCGAAGAAAAGATGTTTTATGAGGGCGGCCTTGAAGCCTTTGTGCGGTATCTGGACGAATCGAAAACGCCGATCATGTCCGAACCAATCGGTTTCCAGGCGGAGAAGGACGGTATCACCGTGGATGTCGCCATGTGGTGGAATGACAGCTATCATGAGAAAGTTCTGTGTTTCACCAATAACATTCCGCAACGCGATGGCGGCACGCACATGGCTGGTTTCCGTGCGGCACTGACGCGTGTTGTGAACGGCTATGCTACGTCCACCGGCCTCCAGAAAAAAGAAAAAGTAAGCCTGACAGGCGATGATGCGCGTGAAGGCCTGACCTGCGTCTTGTCTGTGAAAGTGCCTGACCCGAAATTCTCGTCACAGACTAAAGACAAGCTGGTCTCTTCAGAGGTGCGGCCTGTCGTGGAAAGCCTTGTCAACGAGCAGTTGTCTATCTGGTTTGAGGAAAACCCGGGTGAGGCCAAGAATCTCGTGCGGAAAGTGGTCGAAGCGGCTGCTGCCCGTGAAGCTGCCCGCAAGGCGCGTGAGTTAACACGGCGCAAGGGCGCTCTGGATATTTCGTCCCTGCCCGGAAAGCTCGCGGACTGTCAGGAGCGCGATCCTGCCAAGTCAGAACTGTTCATTGTGGAGGGTGACTCGGCGGGGGGCTCTGCCAAACAGGCGCGGAATCGGGAGAACCAGGCGATCCTGCCACTGCGCGGCAAGATCCTCAATGTGGAGCGCGCGCGTTTCGATCGTATGCTGTCCAGCCAGGAAATTGGCACCATGATTACGGCACTTGGTACGGGCATCGGTCGTGATGATTTCAATATCGACAAGCTGCGCTATCACAAGGTCATTATCATGACCGATGCGGATGTCGATGGGGCGCATATTCGCACGCTGTTGCTGACGTTCTTTTTCCGGCAAATGCCGGAGCTGGTCGCGCGTGGTCATCTTTATATTGCCAATCCACCACTTTATAAAATTGAACGTGGCAAGTCGCAGCAATATCTGCTCGATGATGAGGAATTGGAAAACTATCTTTACCGTGAAGGTATCGAGGGTGCGCATGTCGAGTTAGCTGATGGTGAGATTATCACCGGCAACGATCTTTCCGATATGATTGAAAAGTGTCGGGCTTTCGAGAAAAAACTTGATCCGTTTCCGGCGCGTTTTTCGCGCGATGTCATTGTTCAGGCAGCACTTGCCGGGGTCATGGGCGAATCTGTAGAGGATCAGGCCGCAGCAGTCCGTGTTGCGGCGCGTCTCGATATGGTGGCGGATGAGGTTGAGCGTGGCTGGGTTGCCAACCTTGATGGCTCAGGCGGCCTGTCCGTCGAGCGCGAAGTGCGCGGTGTCCTTGAGATACATACATTGCATACTGAGTTACTGGCCAACGCTGACGCCCGCAAACTGGCTGAGGCGACGGAGGCTATTCAGGAAGCCTTTGCCAAACCGGCGACATGGCGTGTGAAGGAAGATGAGACAAGGATATACAGCCCGGCTGGCTTGCTGGCCGCGGCCAGTGCGGCTGGAGAGAAGGGCATACGCCTGCAACGCTATAAGGGTCTGGGCGAGATGAATCCCAACCAGCTCTGGGAAACAACACTGGATGAGAATGCGCGCTTGCTGTTGCAAGTCAAAATCGATGCAGCCGATAAGGCCGACAGCATCTTCTCGCGCCTGATGGGGGATGTGGTGGAGCCACGCCGTGAGTTCATTCAGGATAATGCCTTGTCAGCGCAGCTGGATATTTAAGCGCGTTACCCGATACAAAGAGCCGGAGAGGAAAACCGTTTCATGTGGTACTACATCACCGACAGCAACCAGCGTAAACAGGCACATGCGGATGAATTGCCATTGCTGGAAGAGCAGGGCGCCATCAAACCATCGACCTTGATGTGGACGGATGGTATGGCTGACTGGCAGCCCGCCTCAGAAGTGCGGCCGGAGCTCTTTGACGACAAGCCTGATGTGAATCTGCCTTCTATCCCTGCGAAAGTGATCAATAGCGATGTTGTTGATTATGACATTCTCGGTGATGACATGCAGATTGTTGAAGTCGAGCTTGATCCCGGAGAGGTAGTCATCGCTGAAGCTGGTGCCATGAACTATGTCGAAGAAGGGATCACATTTGATACGCGGATGGGAGATGGGTCGAATGCTACCGAGAGCGGCATCATGGGTATCATCAAGAATATCGGTAGTCGTGTACTGACGGGTGAGTCCATCTTTATGACGCATTTCACCCACGAAGGGCAGGGCAAGAAGCGGGTCGCTTTCGCGGCGCCATATCCCGGCAAGATCATTCCAGTTGATCTGTCCCAGATAGGCGGTGAGTTGATATGTCAGAAAGATTCGTTTCTCTGCGCAGCGAGAGGCACCAAGCTCTCTATCGCCTTTAACAAGAAATTTGGTGCAGGACTGTTCGGTGGTGAAGGTTTCATCCTGCAACGTCTTCAGGGTGACGGCATGGCGTTTGTCCATGCTGGCGGTACTGTGGTGAAAAAAGAGCTGAAAGGGGAAACCCTTCGGGTAGACACAGGCTGTCTTGTCGCCTTCGCGCCGACTGTCGAATACGATATTGAACGTGCCGGCAATCTGAAATCCATGATTTTTGGTGGTGAGGGGCTTTTTCTGGCTACCCTGAAAGGTCATGGCACGGTCTATTTGCAGAGCTTGCCCTTCGCGCGACTGGCAGACCGCATTGCCGGGCAGATTGCGCCTGGTGGCCGCCGTCAGGGAGAAGGGTCCCTGTTGGGCGGTGTTGGCAACTTGCTAGATGGTGATGGCCGCTAGCCGGTTTTGCAGCGCAGTGCCGGTTTCCACCCCCAAGACAGAAACAGCAATCAGGGCGATTTTCCGTCGGGCTTAGCTCTTGCGAGCTTTCAGGTCAGTGACCAACACCGAAGATGCCTGTGCGAACAGAATAATCAGTCGCAACCTGATAATCCGGGTCGTCATCTGAATCGATCATCAACTGGCCAGCACGGCTTAAGAGCTGATGGCAGTCACGCGAAAGATGTCGCAGACGCAACGTCTTTCCTTGTGCTTCATATTTTGCGGCCAGGTCTTCAATCGCCTGCAAGGCAGACTGGTCAACCACGCGGGAGCGCATGAAATCGACAATAACAATATCAGGATCACTCTCCGGGTCGAACAGCTCGCTAAAACCATCCGTTGAGCCGAAGAACAGCGGCCCGTCGAGTTCATAGGTTTTGGCACCCGGTACTGAAACACTGTCACGCGCTGAAATATGAATGCGTCTGGCGTTATTCCATGCATAGGCAAGTGCTGAGACGATGACTCCAACCACTACAGCCGTGGCGAGATCATATCGCACCGTGACACAGGTCACGAGGATCATCACGAAAGCATCCGTGATTGGAATTTTGCGCAGGATCATGAGGCTGCGCCATGCAAACGTGCCGATCACGACCATGAACATTACGCCAACCAGCGCGGCCAGCGGGATCTGTTCGATAAGGCCTGAGGCGAAAAGAATGAAAACCAGAAGAAAGAGTGCGGCGGCGATCGCTGACAGGCGCGTGACGCCGCCGGATTTCACGTTGATCATGGACTGACCAATCATGGCGCAGCCACCCATGCCACCGAAAAAGCCGGTAACGACGTTTGCCGTTCCCTGTGCGATACATTCCTGGGACGCGCCGCCCCGCCTGCCCGTCATTTCACCAACAAGGTTGAGGGTGAGCAGACTCTCGATCAGGCCAATGGCCGCAAGAATGACAGCATAGGGCAGAATAATTTCGAGCGTTTCCAGCGTGAATGGTACAACCGGAATGTGAAAGGCTGGCAGGCCGCCTTCAATGCTGGCGAGATCACCAACCCGGGGCACATCCAGGCCAAAGATGATCACGATCAGCGCGACGATCAGAATGCCGGCAAGGGGGGCGGGAATGGCTTTAGTGACCTTCGGTGTCGCCCAGATGATCGCCATTGTCAGCGCCGTCAGCCCCAACATGAGAAACAGCGGCCAGCCGCTCATCCACTGACCACCGGACATGCCGTGTCCCGTGGCAACGGCCGTGCCTGGCACCTGAAACTGGGAAAGCTGTGCAAGGAAGATGACGATGGCGAGACCATTGACGAATCCGAGCATGACAGGGTGTGGCACCAGCCGGATGAATTTGCCAAGGCGCAAGGCCCCGGCGGTCAGTTGCAGCAGGCCCATCAGGACGACAGTGGCGAACAGGTATTCTACGCCATGCTGTGCAACCAGGGCGACCATCACCACGGCAAGCGCGCCAGTGGCACCGGAAATCATGCCGGGCCTGCCGCCGATGACGGCTGTAATCAGTCCGACGATGAACGCAGCATAAAGCCCGACCAGGGGATGCACCCCAGCAACAAAAGCAAATGCTACCGCCTCGGGTACCAGTGCCAGTGCAACAGTCAATCCTGCGAGTGTTTCTGTTTTGATTCGACCCGGTGTGAAGTCGGACAATGTGTCCGCGCCGGTCATGTCAGCAATGGTAATGCGTTCGGCAAACGCTTTCAGTCCCGGCTTTGCCATGGCGTGATCCTGATCTTGAAATCTGATTTTCCCTCAGGCCACGGGTAAGCGGAGTTATGCTGCAATGCAACATAAACTTTCAGAATTGCCGTAAAGGTATGTGTCTTCTTGTCAGGCCATGCCGGCTGCCATCAGCAGCATTGTCAGCAGTGTGAGACCAAAAAAGGCCAAGGCAGGTGTTGCTTCACTCATCATCATTCCCCATGCGCCCGCGATATTGCTAGCATGGGGCGATAAACAGACCATTGAGAGACAGGGTTAACGGGCGGACTTCCTTCACAGCTTGCATCAGGCGATTACATTCCGGCAAAACGTGGCTAAGAAGATAAGTCAGGCAGGCAGCAACCGGACGCAATGACAGAAACGAAAACACCTCCCGCGCCCGGCGAGACCGAATATCCGGTGGTTGAGCGTTATGCCGTGCTGGCGGCGTCTGTGCTGGGGTCGTCCATGGCCTTTGTGAACGGGACGGCAGTTGCGCTGGCATTAGACCCCATTCAATTGGACCTTGATGCGAGTCTCGGAGAAATCCTCTGGGTTGCCAATATCTATATGGTTTTCATGGCCGCATTGATCCTCATTGGTGGTGCGCTGGGAGACTTTTTCGGGCGCCGGGCAGTATTTGCCTGGGGGGTCGGTATATTTGCGGTGGCCTCCCTTTTTTGCGGCCTTGCGCCCAATTCTGATCTGTTGACGGCAGCGCGCGCCATGCAAGGCGTCGGTGCGGCGCTTTTAACACCCATGTCGCTGACCCTTATAGCTGATGCTTTCACCAAGAAATCTCGTGGTATGGCCATGGGTATCTGGTCGGCGGCTTCCGCGCTGATGACAGCTCTCGGGCCACCCCTTGGCGGGATATTGGCGGAAAATGTTTCCTGGCGGTGGGTATTTTACATGCACATTCCGCTGGGGTTGATTGCTCTGGCAGTCACACTTTTTCTGACCAAGGCGAAGCCGCCGCCGCGCAAACCGGAGAGCCTGGATATTCTCGGGGCGTTGCTCGCTTTCACAGGCTTTGCCGGTATCAGCTATGGCTTGATTACGCTCTCGGAAACATCAGAACGCAGCATGTTCACGCTACAATCTGTGACCTGGCTTGGGCCTATTATTATCGGCATTGCTGCGCTGGCCTGGATGATCCGTGTGGAGCGCAAGGCGGCAACGCCTATGCTGCCGCTTGAGCTGTTCCGCTCAGGGATGTTCAATGCCATCAATGTGGTGACGCTTTTGCTTTACGGGGCTATGGGCGGGATATTCGTCTTCTATCCCATTGTGTTAAAAGATGCCTATGGTCTGGGTGTTGATGAAACCGGCATTGCTTTTCTGGGCTTTGTTGCGCCGATGGCGATTATCACGATTGTCTCTGGCTATCTGATGAAGCGCTTCGGAGTACGGTTGATGTTATCCCTTGGTTCGGCCATCTGCGGGATCGCCTTTTACTCGATGTGCTTCATTCCGGCGGCAGGCACTATTTCTGGCGCTTTCATCTCCATGCTGATTTTCGGGATCGGCATGGCACTGGTTGTGCCAGCGATGACCACAGCCATTTTCAATGCAACTCCCGAAGAGAGTCATGGTTCTGCCTCGGGCGTCAACAATGCGGCAGGGCGTGCGGGCACGCTTTTCTTTGTGGCTGCCTATGGCGCGATTGTCGGGTTCGCTTTTGACATGGCGGCAGGACCGGAAGCCAGGCTCGTCGGGTATGGTTCCGGTGAGAAACTGACCGGCGCTGCGCTGATTGATTTTCAGGATGCGATGGTGACGAGTTTCGAGGCCCTGGTACTGGTTTCCATCAGCGTCATGCTGGCCTGTGTGATTGTTTCAGCATTTTTTATCTCGGAGACGATAGAGCGTGGCTCCTTCCGCAGTCAGGCAAGGCATATCATTCTTGGCTTCCTGCGCCTTTTCTCCTCAGGTCCATCGCGAGAAAAAGAGATTGAAAAACAACACCCTCTTACGGCAGAACGGGATAATCCTTCTGATAACGACAAAAACGGCTAGGTGAGCAAGATGAGCGAAACGAGACATGACTGGAAACGTGGCGAGGTGGACGCTCTTTTTGCGCTCCCTTTCACTGAATTGATGTTCCAGGCCCAGAGCGTGCATCGCACCCACCATAATGCCAACGCGGTGCAGGCTTCCCAGCTTTGCTCGATCAAGACAGGCGGTTGCCCGGAAGATTGTGGTTATTGCAATCAGTCTGCGAAGTTTGACACAGGCTTATCAGCCTCCAAGTTGATGGCCGTGGAGACTGTGGTGGCAGCTGCAGAGAAAGCCAAAGCTGGCGGGGCATCACGCTTTTGTATGGGCGCAGCCTGGCGCGAGCCAAAAGACCGTGACATGGATGCCCTGACCGAGATGGTCTCGCGCGTCAAGTCAATGGGCCTCGAGACCTGCATGACGCTTGGTATGCTGACAGATGATCAATCTGTTGCACTGAAAGAGGCGGGACTGGATTATTATAATCATAATATCGACACGGCGCCGGAGTATTATGAGAAAGTGATTTCAACCCGCACTTTCGAGGACAGGATTGAAACGCTTGAGCGTGTGCGTGCCTCTGGCATGAAAGTCTGCTGTGGCGGTATTGTCGGCATGGGAGAAGCGGCGGAAGACCGTACAGGTCTGTTGATGGCTCTGGCCGCGATGACGCCTCACCCTGAATCAGTTCCTATCAATGCGCTGGTGCCTGTGCGGGGTACGCCGCTTGGTGATCTGGCGCTGGACGAAGATGGGGCATTGCCCGGCATTGAGTTCGCGAGAGTCATTGCGGTTGCGCGAATCATGATGCCAACTTCCATGGTCCGGTTATCCGCCGGCCGCGAAAAGATGAGCGATGAGACACAGGCGTTGTGTTATCTTGCGGGCGCGAATTCGATCTTTATCGGTGAAGAACTTCTGACAACGGCCAATCCTGGGCGGAGTCGTGACGCGAAACTCTTTGAAAGTCTTGGCCTGGAACTGGCCTGAATTCCAGAGACGAATTTGCCTGTATGTCGAAACAGCTGTCAGGCAAAGATGAGCAGTACTATCGTTAATGTCAGCAGGCTGAGAATGCTGGCAACGCTCACGGCAACTGCTGTTTCACGTTCGTAAATGCGGTAATGGCTGGCCTGTACCAGCGAAGCAACTGCTGGCGGCATGCAGGTGAATAACACCACCGCGCCGGTCAGGCGCATATCTGCGCCGGTGAATATGTAAACAACCAGACCGGCAATGACCGGAAAAACCAGAAGTTTCACGGCGCTGGCAGCCGCGATGTTGGACCATAATGACTTGACCCCTTCCCTTGGCAGGGTTGCGATATAAAGGCCGAGCACGAACAAGCCGGTCGGCCCGGCCACCGGCCCGAAAGTATTCAGGAAAGTGTTTACGGGCGTCGGGAATGTTACTCCGCTATAGGCAATCAGCACCCCGGCGATTGACGCAAGGACGATTGGATTCCTGAACGGCGTTGCAGACGACTTTACTATGCCCGCTGTTAGTTTGCTCAGCGCCGATCTGTTTTCGCGCTCATCACTTTTCCACCCCATCAGGGTTGTGGCGATGCCGAAGACGAAGATCCCCTCCAGGATCATCAGCATCAGGAATGGTTGTCCCCAACCCTCAACCTGCAAAGCAATAGGTAGCCCAAGAAAAACGGCATTCCCACAGGTGGAAACAAAGGCATGTGCGCCAGATTGCCTTATATCAAGATCCAGCAATCTGAAGCCTGTCCATGCCGCAAGGGCGATAATACTGATCATGGCGAGGAAGTATCCTGTGAGGAACGGGACCAGTTCCAGGCCGGGCGGCGGCGCCTTGGTGTAAAAATTAAGAATCGCGATTGGCATCGCAAACATGAACACAAAGCGGGACAGGGTGCGGGCAGCTGCGATATCCAGCCACTTGCCGGCACCTGCAATATATCCGGTCAGCACCACCAGCAGGAGTGGCAGAACAATGGTGAGAAGCGTTGACATGCGCTCGCTATAGGCAGGCTCTGCAATCTCGGCAATCTATCATAGCATCAGGGGAGTATCAGACGGGCAATCAAACCTGAAATCGGAGGGGCTGGGGGGCAATTACTAAACATCCGGTTTCAGGCACCACCGGCCCGCCTGATGATTGAACCCTGCCTGCTGAATAGGGCGGGCAGGAGGGCAAAAGAAGGCGATTTGAGGACATGGTTAGCGGGTTGGTGTTATCAGATAGCGCTAAGACGTTTTTTGTGGTTGATTTTAGCGGTCTTGTCACATGGTGCGTAGCATTTTAGGCTGACCATATGAGTATTGAAATTTTACCGAATGCTGTACCGCGCGGTCGTCGCCAACCCGCCAATGTTGCCTTCACCAGAGCTGAGCTCGATCAGATATTGAATGTTTACGGATTTTTTGTCGCGTCCGGTGACTGGAAAGATTACGCAATAGACATGCTGAAAGATGTGGCTGTGTTTTCCATTTTTCGGCGCGCATCCGAAGCCCCCCTCTACCGTATCGAGAAAAACCCGAAATTGGCGCGCAAGCAGGGCGCTTACGCAGTCATTTCCATGTCGGGTCAGGTGCTCAAGCGCGGGCAGGATCTGCCACAGGTCCTGCGGATATTTGACCGTCAGAAGCTGAAGTTGGCCGATTAGCGTCAGCTTTTGGCATCTAGGGATGGCCTGCTTTGCCGAAAGGTCTACCCGTCATTACATAATGAACTGTTCCTTAAACTGATTATCAGTCAACGTCCTTGTATTTATTGATGCAAATTGCCGGTTTCATGTCCAATAATTACGGGAACGGAAAAGCGGTAGCACCTGTTACGCTTGGTGCATCGCCAGAAACCTTTTCGGTCGGGCTTGTGGTCAGTTTTGACCGTGTACTGCGGTAAAACTCTATTCACCTAAGGCGGCGATCTGTCCTGAAACGCGCAATCTCGCGACGGCGCAGGTTTGATGGAATATGGCACGTTGTGCGTGGCTGCCACCGATCATTCCCAGGTGCGGCAGGGCTTTTTCTAGGTGGTGTACTGCCGCCTCGGCGTCACCTCTTGAAAATGCCAGAATACCTTCTGCCGCGGGCAAGCCGGCCTTCTGCCAGGCCTCGGCGGTTTCCTCGCTGCATGTTTCCGCTTTCTGCCTCATCGCTGATACATGGTTTTCAGCACATAGATTATCTTCTGCCTGTGTCAGGGCAAACAGGTAGTGCAGGTCATGAAAGGGGAAAATATGATCGCCGGAACGCGCCAGCGCCTGTTCCGTTACCGGCTGCCAGCGCGTACCTGCCTTTATGCCGTGCAGTTCCAGACGCCAGAGCAGGGAGGCAGCGCCGATCTGCTCCTGCGGAAATTCCGGCCATTCGCCCCAGAGTTGGGTATCAAAAATCTCATAAACCTTGTCGTGGTCGCCCAGTGCCAGGTGAAATAAGGCTGTATGCCACCAGTTATGCTCACGGATGAATGTGCCTTTTGCATCCCAGATATGTGCGCAATGGCCAAGCCAAGTGGCCCCTTCTGCTATTCGCCGCTCGGTCTCCATAACGTGGGCGCCAGCATGTTGGGCCCAGGCGTCATCAATAGCGATTTCGACAGCATGTTGTGCTTCGCGCTCCGCGGCACGCATGTCGTGGTTCTGTTCAAGGGCGAAAGCGTAAAGCCCATGAACATAGGGCTTGTCGCGGCAGGCGCTGACAGCGCGTTCCCCTAAAGCCAGCATGGCGGCCTGATCGCCCAGATTAAAGGCGTGATACTGACCCCATTTGATGCTGACCAGGTCCTCCGGCCAGTCGCTGGCGATTTGCTGGAACAGCTCCAGGGAGGCGCGAAAATCGTGCGCTGCCCAGGCATTGATCGCGCGGCAGAAGATATTTTCATGCTCTGTTGTTGCCGCAAGATGGTTGTTCATTAGGGCGAGATAAGGCGCGGCGTCATTCCAGCCTTCACGCCCTTCAAAGGCCAGATGAAGCGCTGCTGCGTTTGCATTCAGGAGCGCGCAGTCTGGTGCTGCATCGGCAGCAATAAAAAGGTTGCGCAGGTTCGGGCCATATCCCAGCAACTCATGACAATACTCATCATAGGCCGCCTCGATGTCAGCATTGCCGCGCGTAATATATCTGTGTGCCTGCCCTGTGGTACTCATCAACTCAAACTATCGTGTCTTGCCCATAAAGGAATGCGCTGACAGCGCACTATCTTTCACGTTCTCGCCAGATTGGGAGATATTGCAAGAAAAAAGCCTCCGTCATTGCTAACGAAGGCTTTGCAGATTTTCTGCCAGTAAGATTCTAGTCGCGGGCAAAGCCGAGAATGTTCAAGATATTGATGAACAGGGTCGCAAAAGAACCGTACAGCATGAACGCACCGAGGATGGACGCGCGGGAGTTACTTTCGCTCATGCCTTCACGATACATATGCTTGATCATCTGGGTCTCAAACATGGTCACTGCGCTGGCAAAAAGCACGACAGCGCATGATGTCAGGAAGCCAAACAGACCGCTTTTGAAGAACAGGAAGTTCAGGATAATCGCTGCCAGCAGACCAATACCTGCCATGAACAGGAACTGGCTCATGCCGGATAGGTCACGCTTTGTGGTGTAACCATAAAGGCTGGCACCCGCGAAAACAGCGGCAGCAGCAAAGAATGCCTGATAGACAAGGTCCGCCCAGCCGACACCGACAAACATCGCAACCACGGGTCCAATCAACATGCTCCACATGAAGACATAGACCCAGTAAGCGCCATGGGCGACAGCGGGCGAGCCGGTCGCAATAATGCGCGGTGCGATAAAGCCGAGCCCGATAATGCCGATAAAGGGCAGCCATGGAAGCACGCCGGAAATGGAGTTTACTAAGCCCGGATTGCCAATCATGAACATGGCGATCAGTGCTGTGCCGGCAATGCCAAGGGTCATGTAATTGTAGACACCCAGCATGAAGCTGCGGAGCCCTTCATCATAGGCAACACCCGTTGTGGTGGTGTCTGCCTGATAAGGACGGTTAAAATCGTTCATGTTTTTCTCTCCAGTCACTATTGGATAATGGATAAACTTCTAGCATCAGTATATTGGCATTGGCCGGGTAAATACAAGGTGATCAGGCCCTGATAGGATTTAATTATCACCTGCCGCCGGCGCAGATGGTTTACGCAACCTTGCGGCGAAGAACCCATCCATACTGCCCTCCGGCACCCGCATGGCGGGGTGTGTCCGCAAATAGCCTTCCCGTGTGACTGCTTCAGGCAGTGCAGTGAGTTCTTCCCGGGTGAGCGGCACCAGTTCAAGCCCCTGATGGCGGGAGAGGGCGGCGCGGACCTGGTCTTCGCCTTCCTCACGCTGGAGCGAACAGACACAATAGACCAGCAATCCACCGGGTTTGAGGAATTCCAGCGCACGATCAATAAAAGTGCCTTGCTGGCGTGCAAGGGTGCGTACTTCATCTTCAGTGCGGTTCCAGACCACATCAGGGTGGCGCCGGATGGTGCCAGTGGCGGAGCAGGGTGCGTCAAGCAGCACAGCGTCAACAAGCGCCTCAGGTTGCCACTCAAGGATGTCGGCCTTGAGTGTTTCGGCAGATAGCTTCGTACGGGCAAGGTTCTCCGTGACGCGCTTTAATCTGGTGCCGATATTATCCACGGCGGTAACCTGTGCGCCAAGTGCCGCAAGCTGCATGGTCTTCCCGCCTGGTGCAGCGCACAGATCCAGAACCTGCTTGCCCGAGACTTCTCCGAGCATGGTCACCGGCAGGCTGGAGGCAAAGTCCTGTACCCACCAGTTGCCCTGATTAAATCCGGGCAGGCTCGGCACTGCGTGATTTGGGGGCAGGCGGCGATGGGACGGGGTGAAGCTTGAGACATTTTCAAAGCCGGCAAAAAGGTCAGGGTCTGCTTCTGGCTTGAGAGAAATATCCAGCGGTGCCACGCCGGCAAGATGAGCGGCGGCGATTTCCCGTGCTGTCGTTGCGCCATAATAGCGCTCCCAGCTGCGCCACAGCCAGCCCGGCGTATCTGCCCGAAGCGGTAATTTTTCTATCTGTGCCTTGCCTCGGCCGGCAATCTTGCGGGCGATGGCATTCACAAGCCCTTTGTATCCGGCTGTCTCACGTTTCTGTCCGGCAAGTTCGGCTGATGTTGCAGCAATGGCGTGTGCGGGCGTTTCAAGGAAGGCTGCCTGCGTCGCGGCCAGGCGCAGGATATCCTGCACTTCCATAGCGCCTTTCGGCAGGGGTTTGTTCAGATACTCACCAATCAGCTGATCGAGGCTGCCGCGCCGTCGCAACGTGGTGTTGACGAGGTTGAAGGCAAACGAACGGTCCGGGCCTTCCAGTACGCTAAAGGTTCGGCAGTCCGAGAAAGCATTGTCGAGGGTGCGGCCTTTGCGCAGCAGCATGAGAATGTCGAGCGCGGCGCGCCTCGCGGCAAGGCCTGGCATTTTTTCCTCGAGCGCTTCCAGCTGCTCAATCGCCCGTCCTTTGCGCGGGTCTGCCGCGCCATCACGTTCAGGCATGCGCTTTTCTGACGGTGGAAATTTTCGGGGCTGGTTATCGGAGCTGGCCATAATCATTCTGGTGATGTGTCTAGCGCGCTGCCATAGGCCCAAAACTGACCGGCAGGCAACTGAATTCGGCTATTGCTATAAAGTAATCACGAGGGGATTCGCCAAACGATGATTTTCGGCCTATGATTAATCTTTGTCGTATCCGGTCCGTGTCGTGTCCGGTCTGTAGCATAAGGGGAAATACGCATGGTCGGGAAAACAATTTTATCAGTCGCTGCAGCAGGTCTGGCTCTGGCCGGTTCAGCCATTGCGGCGCCACCATCAGATGCGCCGGTGAGCAAGCCGGACGAGCTATTATATGATTACGATGTCGAGACAATCATTCCTATGCTGCAGGAACTCGGTCTGCCATGGGAAGGACGCACAGCACCTGGCGGCGCCAAGGTTGTGCTGTCAGAAGCCGAGAATGGTATCAAGTTTGTTCTGGCACCCGCAGCGTGTGTACGGGCCGTGGATGACGGTTGTTATGGTGTGAACATGATCGCCATTTTCACTGGCGACGCAGATCAGCGCACAGTGCAGGCGTTCAATTACAAATATCCCTACACCAGTGCCGGGATAGATAAATCAGGCTCTGCTTTTATCAGTCGTTACGACATCGCCGACTTCGGGACACCGCGTGGCAATTTTGCCCGTTCACTTGATGTGTTTCTCAGTCAGGCAGCTTATTTCCGCGACACGCTTGAAACGGCGACTGTTACGGTCAATCGCGCAGCCTATCCAGGTGATATGGCGGCCAACAACCTCAACCTGCAGACGATTATCAGTGATGAGGAACTGGCACTGCGCGTCGGCATCGATACCAATGGCCACGAAGTCAGCCTCGAGCAGACGGCCGCCTTTATCAGCGTACTGTTCGAAGCCAGTGAGCAGGTACCGGAAAAAATAATCAACGATGTGGCGAACTGATCGACCAGCGCAAAAATTTCGAATTGATTTGCTGAAGGAGGGGCCAAAGATGGCCCCTTCTTTGATTCAAACTCTTTATTTCAAGAGTGTCTTTTCCGGCCTGTGCTGTGGTTTTGACCGTTGCTACCATTAGCGTTTGCCAGCCTGCGGTCTTTCGCCTAAGAAAAAAAGTCGGCAAGGCCCGACAGGCACCCGTAGCTCAGCTGGATAGAGCGCTGCCCTCCGAAGGCAGAGGCCAGAGGTTCGAATCCTCTCGGGTGCGCCATTTTGTTTTTCACCATATTCTGGCCTCCTGGGTTGCTGTTAAGTGATTGAATTACTTGAAAAGGTAGCGTTGGGGATGCGGTTCGAAGTCCCTCATTTCGAACATAGCCCAAACGGTCCGCAAAAGTGAGTTTGAGCACCGTTCTTTTGTCCTCAAGACGCTCAGAAGCCCAGAGTTTATAAGGGTTTCCGAGAAAGTCTAAAGCGGTTCGAACTGTTTCATCATAGTCCCTTACCGGGCGCCCACATCTGGCCACCGCATCTTCAATTTCCAGCTTGCGCACTTCGAGCGTGGTAATACGTTTCTCATACGCCGACACGATCGCCTTGCTGTCTGCGTCGACGATCCGGTCGAGCAATTGCTCAACTTGTTCCTCGATCTTTCGCGCCTCGGACTGCAGCGATTTCGCGCGCGCAACGCCGCTTGATGCGCAATGCTCCCACCATACGCGAAACATTTTCTCGGCTATGGAGAACAGCTCTGCAGTGGGTTGAAGGCTCTTGAGCAGCGCTTCGAACTCCCCCTCAAGTTGCTCCTTACGAACCGACTTGCGATAGGCCTCACAGCCCTTCTGCGGGCACAGATAATAGGGGTAGCGTTGATAGCGACCTTTCGACCAACATGCGGTCAGTGGCGTATTGCAATGGCCACAGACGATAAAGCCGCGCAGCGGAAAATCTTCGATGATGTTCTTGCGCGCGGGAACTTTGGCATTGCCTCTGAGACGTTCCTGAATACGCTGAAACGTGGCAAAGCTGATTAACCCCTCATGATGGCCCTTGCGAAGCGAAACGTCCCAGGACGGTGCTTCGACATATCCGGCATAGACCGGCTTGGTCAGAATTTCGGTGACGCGCTGGTTGCGGACAATGCCGTTCCGATCGCGTGGAAACTCAGGAAAAGACTCGAAGAAGCGTTTCACTTCAACCTGAAGGTCGAAGCGACCTGAGGCATACCCCTCCAAACCCTCTTGGATGATTGAGGCCACAGGCTCGACGCGCTTGAGAATCTTGCCTTGTCCCGACGACCGAACTGACGTGCTTCCCAAAAACTGGACCATTTATGGCTGGAATTTTCTAATTTAGGGTCCCTTTACGGGACGAGGAGAATTCCATGAAACGAACGAAGTTCACCGACGCACAGATAGCATTTATTTTGAAGCAGGCAGATGAAGGAACGCCAGTAAAGGAGGTTTGCCGAAAGGCAGGCATCTCGGATGCCACCTTCTATAACTGGCGGAAAAAGTATGCTGGGCTGATGCCATCCGAGATGAAGCGGTTAAAACAGCTGGAAGAAGAGAACAACAATCTGAAGAAGCTTGTGGCTGACCTGTCTCTCGACAAAGCCATGCTGCAGGACGTTATCAAGCGAAAGCTCTAAGGCCTGCTCGCCGCCGGGATCTTGTGAATGATCTGATTGCTGTCTGGAAAGTCAGTGAACGGCGTGCCTGCCGTGTCCTGCAGGCGCCGCGATCGACACAACAGTACAAAACCCGGCGAGACGGTCAGGCCGATCTGAAGAAACGTATCAAAGAGATTGCTGAAACCCGGGTCAGATATGGCTATCGGCGCATCCATGTTCTTCTGAAAAGAGAAGGATGGGCGATAAACGCGAAACGCGTTTATCGACTCTATCATGAAATGGGGCTGCAGCTGAGGAACAAGACGCCCAAACGCCGGGTAAAGGCAAAGCTGCGCGATGACAGAAAGGAGGCGACAGCCGTCAATGAAACATGGGCCATGGACTTCGTTCATGATCAACTGGTGACAGGACGTAAGCTGAGAGTATTGACTGTAGTGGATACATTCTCCCGGTTCTCTCCAGTGATTGATGCAAGGTTCAGCTACAAAGGAGAAGATGTCGTCAGAACACTGGAGCAGGCTTGCCGGGTGTTCGGCTATCCAAAGTCTATTAGGGCGGACAACGGTCCTGAGTTTATCTCTCGAGATCTTGATCTGTGGGCATACACAAAAAACGTCACACTGGACTTCTCACGGCCGGGCAAGCCGACGGATAATGCCTTCATTGAAAGTTTCAACGGCAAGTTCCGGGCGGAATGTCTGAACACGCACTGGTTTATGAACCTTGACGATGCGCGGGAAAAACTGGAGAACTGGCGTAGAGACTATAATGAGTTTCGACCCCACAGTGCGATTGGCAATATCTCGCCTGTCGAACTGGTAAATCGAATGGCGGACCAATCACCGCCATGATCATCAAACCGGAAAATCCTCCGGCCAGGTGGTCCAACATCGGGGAGCACTTCAGCTGCGCAGTTATTGTGCAACGTGATTTGGGACTGCCACTTTATGAAATATGTCGGTCATAGCTTCTTCTAGGTCCGTGATGTTTTCAGATAAGTAGAAGTTTTCTGATGATGAAGCGCATTTAGGCAGGTCAATCAAATTTCGTGGATGGACAACATTTTGTATTGACTTTGACAAATTATGATTAGCCGCATAATAACGCGTATAAATAATATAAACGTTGATGTTTTTATCCTTAAGCGGATCGCATGCAGAAGCGGGAATTGACGACACTCGATTGGATGCTCTAACTGCCCCTGGCGTGTTAACACCATCATCTGATCCATCGGTTATGATCAGTACGTGCTGCTCAGGTTCTTCTTTAGTGTAACCCCTGCCTCCCTCCTGGAGTTCATCCGCCAGATCGTCAATAGAGCGAGTGATTTTAGCATGTGAACCTTTGAGTATTGTATTATTATTAATGACATTTCTCACGTAATCATAGTCTTCGCTCTTGTTCACATCCATTGCTGAAACATGCTGAACGGCATATCCATTTCGCATTGTGTAGAAACCTAACCTGATGCTGTTGAATTGATGAGCCTCTTCTTCAATCACATCAACTGCCAGATCCATTGCGTCTCTTGCAGCATCAATTCGCACACGGATTTCTGGATATTTAGAGCGAATATTCCCAATTGTGCTGTGGCAGGCGAAGGCACACCCTACCTTGCTTTCGAGTTGCGATATATCGCTTGGCCTGGCGCCAATGCCCATAGAACTGCTTACGTCTACGAGTATGCTGAAGTTCTTGAATGTTTTCACGGACCCTCGAGCGGTAGCAATGCCACTTGTTTTCACCGTCGATTGTCCGATCAATCGTAAAAAATCTGTATCTATTGCGAACGTGTATGAGATATGGGCTGTCAGTAACCCATCATCATCTGTGTCGGCGGTAATCGTATAAGTTAGTGTACCGCTTGATAACTCCGCAGCCTTACCAGCTTCGAGCATCTCGGCAATTGTGTTTTCTGTAGCCGTAAGTAGCTGATCTTCGTCAAGAGTAGCAGCATCGTTTCTGGCGTTTGCAATAGCTGCTAAAACCGCAACATCTGCTATTCGCTCAATGTTCATTCGCGCGGTGGTTATTTGGGCATAATCCAATGCGGCCCCAACAGCGGCTATAAGTGGTACCATAAGAAGCGCCGTCAGCATTGCCATATGACCGTGACGGTTAACTTTGAAGTCTTGCACCAGTGAAATAATTGAGTTCAGCATGTTAAACCTGTCCCCGTAACAATTGGTTCCCGTACCACTACGGCGCTGGATTCTTGAAAAATGGCATCATCATGAGTGTTTTGGGTAATGTAGTGATGAATCCACCTCATGCCGGAGTTCAGGTTCAATCTGACATACACCCAGATTATATCACCTGCGGCACCCGTGCAGAACTGATTTAAAACACTGTCTCGATCAGTGGTGTGCCAATCTTCCAGTGTTGAGAAATCATCTGTTGAGATTACGCCAATTTCAATATCTGTACACGTTATGATAGATGGCAATAGTGGACACAATACACTATCACGATAGTCTTCGGCATTGTTAACTGTCGAGTTTGCGATACGCAATTGATGAGCTGCTTCATATGTCGCATTGTCGAGTAAGGAGACCGTCAGGGCATTGTACCATTGCAGGACAATTGCCAGTATAACTGCTATGAAAAACGGTAGTAGCATCGCGAATTCTATAGCAACGCTACCGGAGCAATTTTTCCAAAAAGGGGAAAATGTTACTTTTATCTTAGTGGGCATGGGTCATATTGATAACGCTGATTGTTCAATATTTTTACCGAAAATATATTAAAATATTATCTTCACGTATAATTAATTTGAGCGCTTTATACAAAAGTAAGTAAAAATATTATTGTTAATGATAAGTAAAGTAAAAAGATTAATTTATTCTGAAGCAGGGTCCGTCTCAATAGAATTCGCCCTGGTGCTACCGGTCCTTATAGGTTTATATTTAGCTGTAGTAGAATATACAGGATACCTGACTGTTTCCCGGCGCGCAGAAATGGCAAATAATTCTATGGCCCAAGTGCTCGCAGAAAGTGGCGTTGGGAATGAGGACTCAATGCATCAAATTCGTCAAATCGCCAGGATTATGAATCCGACGGGCTCAATTGATGGAGAAGTGCCATATTCTTTCAGCCAGATTCTATTTGAACAAGCAGATCCAGCGTGTACCAGTAATTGCGAAATCGTCCCTGCACGTGATTTCATTTTTAGTGACAGGTTGGACTCACGATCATGTGACGTTCATGTTCTTAGTCCAGGAGAGAAACCTGATAGTATTCTTGAAATTCCATCATCCATTGATGGGCTGGCAATCATAGTCATTGTGGTCGGGCACCAGGTAGATTACAAACCAATATTCGGGGCTAGGGTCATTGAGTCGCTGAGTGATGGGGCCGTCAATATCAAACGGTACGCCTATAGTGTTCGCCATACAGGAGAGGCATTTTCGTACCCGAACAATGCGAGTGCGTTCTATCAAGATTGCTCGTGAAATTCAGTGACGTGCTTCCCAAAAACTGGACCATTTATGGCTGGAATTTTCTAATTTAGGGTCCCTTTACGGGACGAGGAGAATTCCATGAAACGAACGAAGTTCACCGACGCACAGATAGCATTTATTTTGAAGCAGGCAGATGAAGGAACGCCAGTAAAGGAGGTTTGCCGAAAGGCAGGCATCTCGGATGCCACCTTCTATAACTGGCGGAAAAAGTATGCTGGGCTGATGCCATCCGAGATGAAGCGGTTAAAACAGCTGGAAGAAGAGAACAACAATCTGAAGAAGCTTGTGGCTGACCTGTCTCTCGACAAAGCCATGCTGCAGGACGTTATCAAGCGAAAGCTCTAAGGCCTGCTCGCCGCCGGGATCTTGTGAATGATCTGATTGCTGTCTGGAAAGTCAGTGAACGGCGTGCCTGCCGTGTCCTGCAGGCGCCGCGATCGACACAACAGTACAAAACCCGGCGAGACGGTCAGGCCGATCTGAAGAAACGTATCAAAGAGATTGCTGAAACCCGGGTCAGATATGGCTATCGGCGCATCCATGTTCTTCTGAAAAGAGAAGGATGGGCGATAAACGCGAAACGCGTTTATCGACTCTATCATGAAATGGGGCTGCAGCTGAGGAACAAGACGCCCAAACGCCGGGTAAAGGCAAAGCTGCGCGATGACAGAAAGGAGGCGACAGCCGTCAATGAAACATGGGCCATGGACTTCGTTCATGATCAACTGGTGACAGGACGTAAGCTGAGAGTATTGACTGTAGTGGATACATTCTCCCGGTTCTCTCCAGTGATTGATGCAAGGTTCAGCTACAAAGGAGAAGATGTCGTCAGAACACTGGAGCAGGCTTGCCGGGTGTTCGGCTATCCAAAGTCTATTAGGGCGGACAACGGTCCTGAGTTTATCTCTCGAGATCTTGATCTGTGGGCATACACAAAAAACGTCACACTGGACTTCTCACGGCCGGGCAAGCCGACGGATAATGCCTTCATTGAAAGTTTCAACGGCAAGTTCCGGGCGGAATGTCTGAACACGCACTGGTTTATGAACCTTGACGATGCGCGGGAAAAACTGGAGAACTGGCGTAGAGACTATAATGAGTTTCGACCCCACAGTGCGATTGGCAATATCTCGCCTGTCGAACTGGTAAATCGAATGGCGGACCAATCACCGCCATGATCATCAAACCGGAAAATCCTCCGGCCAGGTGGTCCAACATCGGGGAGCACTTCAATTCTCATAGAATAATACGATTTAAGTGGCACAGTTATAGGGGGCTAAGACAGGCGCGGGTCTGGCGCGTCACGCCATCCCCCCAGACGAAACCGGTAAGTTGGCGGTGCTTGAGATAGTTGATCCCGATGGGCCGTGGCATCGGCAAATGGCCCCTGATCAGTTCTTCATACAGCACCTCAGCAGCATACTGACGGCTCTGCCGGAAACTCCAGCGATAATGCATGGCGGGCCGCCAGAGCCATTCATCAGCGTAATCCTCAATCAGGAGCGCGATGGCGTTGAGCACAGGGTCCGCAGGATAGATTGAACGCCCTTCAAACTGCGTCTCCAGCCATGCCAGCATGGGCGTTGTATCAGTCATCCAACGTTCATCGCCGAGACGCACAACCGGCATCTGGGTTGTGCCCGTTTTTTCCTTCAGGCGCTTTAGGGGCCCCGCTGTCGTGGGCAATAGCAAATAAGGTATGCGCCGCAGCCGCAGATAGGTCTCAAGTTTCCATGTGTAATAGGATATCTTGCTGCCATAGACGGTCATATTTTCCATAAACGCGCCTCCCCCGTCATTCGCACTGGCGTCTGGACGGGTTGCTGCCTTTAACTTGCTCGACGAATTCGCCCGGATCACGGCTCACCGTTTCACAATGACGAAACCCCGATGGCGCAGCCATTTTTTATGTAACCATTATATTGCCTCCGATGGAGGGCCGATATGGCCTGACTGGTCTTCAGACCGCCATACTCCCGCCGCCAGCGATAATAGGTCGGTTCTGTGATACCCACAGCCCGTGCTGCATGCGCAGCACTCTCGCCCTGGCTTAAACGCACTTCTATCTCGCGAAGGTTGGTGATGATCTCTTCAGGCGTATACTTTCTTCTCGCCATCTCTTGGCTCCTTTGTTGGAGCCAGACCTAATTCAACACTCAGACCACTTTTTCCGGAGCAGTCCAGGTGATCATGCGCGGGCAGGCATTTGTAAAAGCGGCCAGATGATACCATATTATTTATTGAGTGAGTGACGATAACAATCGAGATCGCCAGTGCCGTATGTCCGGATTGATGATAGTGATTTGAGCGCGCAGCCAATCAGCGTGCCGCTGGAGCGCGTGCGCCCCTTGCTCGATCAGGGTGCCTCGGCGGGCATCAGTCCATCCCGCTTGCTTGAAGAAACGGCGATATCGGATAGCATGGAAAGGGCACCTGAGGACGGGGCTGTTTCCCTTGCGGATTATTACAGGATACAAAACCTGCTTGCCATTTTGATAGGGGATGAAACCTGTCACCTGTCACAGCGGCAGCTTATTCCGGGCAGTACGGATTTTGTACTTCGGCATGTCGGCGATTGTACCAGCCTGCAGCAGGCGATGCGGGTGATCGCCGAATCCTACAACATGCTGCATGGCGGTGCATATAATCGCGTTGAAGTCAGTGGCTCATTTGTCGATTACATCATTGACGATAATGAGTTTCCCTACACGTTTGAACCAGGTTCAGACATAGTTTTCTTTTCTATGGAAAGCACCCTGATATTTTTGCACTGCATGCTTGTGACTATCAGCCCGCAAATTGCGACTGAGGCAGTTACGGCGCTAAGTTTGAAACGACCGAAGCGAGATGATCGCTGCAGTCATCTGTCCTACTGGCAGCTACCGGTTAAATACAATCAGTCGGTGTACCGTATGCGGTTTGATGCTGATCTTGCTACCAGGCAAATGCCCAAGCCCGCGGCGACACAACTTAGTGCCCGGGCAGTTTATGATACCATTCAGATGTCGGTTGCCAGACTTGAGCCGCATCACAGCAAAGCTGCGCGCGATCAGGTTGAAGAATGCTTCCGACAAGGCCTTCATGAGCAGCATGAAATTGCCCGTGAAATGAGGATGAGCGTTGCGACATTGCGGCGCAGATTGAGCGAGGAGGGCACCAGCTTTCGTGACCTGCGGGAACAAGTGCTCAATCGTCAGGCGAAAATGCTGCTGCTTCAGGGGCTTTCGGTAATGGAAGTGTCGGAGCAATTGGGTTTTGCTGAATTTCGCAGCTTTGTGCGGGCGTTCAAAAACTGGAACGGCGTTACACCGGCAGTATTTATCAGCAACAACAGAGACAGTTCAGCGGAAAATTGAGCGAAATTGTACACTTTGCGTGAGCCGTCGGGACATAGGCGGCGCAGGGCAAGTGTCTTAGGGTTATGTCATAAATCTACATAAAGGGAGAACTGGCATGGCTGTCACTGGCTTAACTACAGGAAAGAAAATCCTGCTTAAATCCGCTCTGCTGAGCATGTGTTCAACGGTCGCGCTTGCTGGCGGTGTCTCAGCTGCGATGGCACAGGAGACAGGGGCCTCCGCTGCTGACGATCAGGATGTGATTGTTGTTTCAGCCCGTCGTCGCGATGAAAGCCTGCAGGATGTGCCGGTTGCTGTTACTGCTGTCAGCGGTGAGAAACTTGAGGCAACAGGGGCAGTCGATATAACGGCTGTGCAGCGGTTTACACCGAACTCCACCATCGAAGTGGCGCGGGGCACCAATTCCACATTGATTGCCTTTATTCGCGGCGTTGGCCAGCAGGACCCCCTATGGGGTTTTGAGCCAGGTGTTGGTCTTTATGTGGATGATATTTATATCGCACGCCCCCAGGGCGCTATTCTGGATATCTTTGATGTCGAGCGCATCGAGGTCCTGCGTGGTCCGCAGGGCACGCTTTATGGACGCAACACTATTGGTGGTGCGATCAAATATGTGACCAAGGACCTGAATCTGGAAGAGCCGGAATTCAGTGCCAGAGTGAACGTGGGCACATACGGTCAGTTCGATCAGATTCTGACCGGCTCTATTCCTCTTTCTGATACATTTGCCATTGGCGGGGCGATCGCCAATTACAAGCGCGATGGTTTCGGCACGAACCTGACGACCGGCGCGGATCATTACGACAAGGATGTTATTGCAGGCCGGTTGAATGCGCTCTGGGTACCAACAGACACCGTGAAAGTACGTCTTGCCTATGACAAGACTGAAGATAACTCCGACGCCAAGCACGGCCACCGGTTGTTGCCGGGCGTTACCAATGGTGAGCCTGTTACAAGCGACATCTATGATACACGCGGCGGAGCTGGCGATGATAACAGTGTAGAATCTGAAGGTGGCTCAATTATAGCTGAGTGGAATGTTTCGGATGCTGTAACGCTCAAATCCATTACCGCCATGCGCGAAGACTTCACAACAACGCCAATCGATTTTGACGCACTGGCTGTCAATGATTTTGATGTCCCTGCCTTCTACGACAACGAGCAGTTTACGCAGGAAATTCTGGCCAATTTCGAATATGACCGGATCTCTGGCGTTGCCGGCCTGTTCTACCTCGATGGACAGTATGATGGTGCCTTTGATGTTGTGCTGGGCAATTTCGGGGTAAATGTTCCTACCGCTGGTCAGGTCAGCAAGGAAAGTATTGCAGTATTCGCGGATATCAGCATCGACCTGACAGATCGGGTGTCGCTGTCCCTTGGCGGGCGGTACACGGAGGATGATACTGAAGCGTCAGTTCTGCGGCAGACTTTTCTTGGTACAGCTCCCAGCCCGCTTCTTGGCGGGCCTGACCGGGCCGCTTTTGCGACCAGCAGTGACTTCACTTCTGCGCGCACAGATGATGCCTTTACGCCGCGTGTTGCGATCAACTACGAGCCTAATGATGACCTTACGCTCTATGCGTCATTCTCTGAGGGCTTCAAATCAGGCGGCTTTGACCCGCGCGGTAATGCAGGACCGGAGTTTATTGATGCCGATGGAGATGGTCAGGCAGACGATCCGAGCGTCACATTCCAGGTGATCACGTCCGGGTTTGCGCCTGAATTCGTTGAAACATATGAGATTGGCGCGAAAGGGAACCTTCTGGACGGTAATCTGACATATGCTGCTACGGCCTTCTGGTCAGACTATACAGATCAGCAGATCACTGTGCAGACGGCTGAAGTAGATCCTATTACAGGGCTTGATACGTTTGTTTCCACGGTCCTGAACGCAGGGGAGTCCGAGTATTCCGGACTTGAGCTGGAAGGCTTGTGGCGCATGTCAGATGTATTCAGCCTCGACTTCATGATGGGATATATTGACGCTGAGATTAACCAGGCCGTGACGGTGGTGCCTGACACAACGGGTGCGCCGGTTGAGGTTGATATTTCAGATCAGTTCGTTGTTCAGAATACACCTGAGTTGACCGGGCGCCTTGGCCTGAATGCCAACTTCCCATTGGATGATGGCAGTAACCTTCTGGTTACCGCATCTGCGTCCTATCGGGGTGACTACAATATCTTCAATGTAGATAATGAAGGTCCGGCAACTGATCCGCTGTTGCCAGCAGGGACAGAGCCGCTTGATCCTGATTCCTACACACTCTTTGATGCCAGTGTGGTCTGGGAAGTGAATGACAACTGGTCATTGAGCCTGATCGGGCGCAATCTCACTGACGAAGAGTACAAGGTTGCCGGTTATAATTTCGCCGGCAGTGCGCAGTTGGGTGTCGACGGAGCTTATTCCGCATTTTATGGCGCACCACAGACATTCACCGCGAGTATTGAATACAATTACTAGGCCCTCCTCCCGGGTAACTGACAAAGCAGGGTGCAGGCGTTATCATGCGCCCTGCTTTGTCCATTTTTTGAGGTCGCCATGATAAAAAAACTACTCATCTTCCTGTTTGTTGTGGTGATCCTTATTATTTTCGCCGGTGGCTTCATGATCTGGTTCCAGACCAAAGGTGAGCCAGCCAACCAGCTTGAGCAAACATACATGACGCCTGCTGACAGGTTTGTTGAAGTTGCCGGTGTGCGTGTGCGGGTGCGCGAAGAGGGACCTGTTGATGCGCAACCTCTGGTGCTTATTCACGGTTTCACTTTCAGCCTTGAGACATGGGATGCCTGGGCTGAAGAGTTGAAAAGTGATTATCGTGTTATCCGCTATGATTTACTCGGTCATGGCCTGACCGGACCTGACCCACAATCGCGCTATGCCCCTCAGGAACGTGCTGTTTTTCTGGGCCAGTTGCTGGAAGCACTGGAACTCGAGCAGCCTGTTATTGCCGGTAACTCCCTGGGGGGTCTTGCGGCCTGGCGCTTTGCTGCGACGGCGCCGGAAAGCCTTGCGGCCCTTATCCTCGTCTCGCCGGGTGCATATCCGCAAAATGGCGTGACAGAAGAGCCCGCGGAAGTGCCGGATGCCATGAAGGCGTATCTGCTTCTGGCCCCGCCAGAAGGTGTGAAGATGAGTGCAGATTTGATCTACGCGGATGGTAACAAGATTACCCCAGAACGGCTGACTGTTTTGCGTGATATGATGCGCCGTGAGGGCAACGGTCCTGCCATGATTGAATCCGTTGAAGAGTTTGTGTTGCCGGATCCTGAACCGTTATTGTCGAAGATTACGGTGCCGACACTGATATTATGGGGGGAAGAGGATTTACTCATTCCCCCTGCTGATGGAGTGCGGATGCAGAAAACGATAGCTGATGCACGGCTGATAACATATCCCGGTGTGGGCCATTCCGCACAGGAAGAGGCACCGGCGCAGACGGTCGCAGATGTCAGACTTTTTCTGGAAGGCGCCCTTGCGCGTCCCGTAACCGGAGATCAATAAGAGATGACAACACCGGCTGTCTCGTCCGCTTATCGCGCCTATGTCCTGTTCATACTGGTTGTTGTTTATACCTTTAATTTTATCGACAGGCAGATTGTTGGCATTCTGGCTATTCCGATCAAGGAAGATCTGGGCTTGTCTGACACACAGCTCAGCCTCATGGGTGGGTTGGCATTCGCGCTTTTCTACACATTTTTGGGTATTCCGATCGCGGCCCTTGCTGACCGCAAGAGCCGCACCTGGATTATGACGATTGCTCTTTCGGTGTGGAGCGCAATGACGGCTTTGTGCGGTCTGGCACAGAATTTTCTTCAGCTCTTTCTGGCAAGGCTTGGGGTTGGGGTCGGGGAAGCAGGCGGCGTCGCACCAGCCTATTCTCTCATCTCTGACTATTTCCCGCCCAACCAGCGCGCCAGGGCTTTGAGCGTTTATTCCTTTGGCATTCCGATAGGCTCAGCACTTGGCATCATATTGGGAGGTATACTGACTGATATAATCGGCTGGCGGTCTGCTTTTGTCATTGTTGGCCTTTTAGGCCTGTTGATCGCGCCAATCTTCCGGCTGACCATGCGCGAACCCAAGCGTGGTCAATATGACCCCCCTTCAGCCAATGTTGAACCCGCGCCATTCAAGCAGGTTGTGAATACGTTGCTGCAAAAACGCAGCTTCTGGCTTTTATCGATCGGTGCAGCCTCTTCTTCAATGATGGGATACGGATTAATCTTCTGGTTGCCATCCTTCTTTGTGCGCAGTTTCGGTGAAGCCCTGCCGGAGTTCATGAGTTTCATTCCGTCATTTCTGCTGCCGGCAGAGCCAACACAGCTTTCCTATGCTGCCTATTTCTATGGCACGATCCTGTTTGTTGGTGGCTTGATCGGGATCTGGGCTGGCGGTTTTCTGGCTGATAAATTCGGCCAGCGCAGCAAGGCTGCATACGCTCTTATCCCGGCCTGGGCATTTGTCGCGACGATACCCTTTTTCCTGATTGGGGTGCTGGCGGATACACTTCTTTATGTTTTCCTGTCGTTCATTGTTATTCAGGCGCTTGTCCTGGCCTGGCTAGGGCCTGTGCTGTCGGCTTTTCAGCACCTTGTGCCGCCAAATATGCGGGCAACCGCCTCGGCGATTTTCCTTTTCATCAACAATCTCATCGGGATTGGCCTTGGGAACCTGGCCATAGGGGCAATATCTGATGCGCTGTCTGCCAGCATGGGGGATGAGTCCCTGCGCTATGCAATCCTGTGCGGCGTTGTGTTCTATGTTCTTGCCGCTCTGTTCCTGTTCATGACAGCGTCCCGCCTTGAGCAGGACTGGGAGAAGTGAATCAGGCCAGTCAATCGACTTCATCATAGCGGCGAGGCTTGCATCAGTTGGCACAGACCGCCTAAAAGCCGCCCTCATGAAAACTGAAAATATTGTCATTGCAGTGGATGGGCCTGCAGCTTCCGGCAAGGGAACGCTATCCCGCCGGGTCGCCAGTTTTTACGGACTGGCCTATCTTGATACCGGCTCTCTCTATCGGGGTGTCGGGTGGATCATGCTCTCCAGAGGGCTGTCCCCGCGTGACGTTGAGGATGCAGAGGCGGCGGCACAGGCATTTACTCTCGACCAGCTTGATGGCGCTGATATTCGCACGCCTGACGTGGGGCGCGCTGCCTCGGTTGTCGCAGCCATGCCGGAAGTGCGTGATGCATTGCTTGCATTCCAGCGGGACTTTGCTGCTCATCCGCCGTCTGGGCTAAACGGAACCGTGCTGGATGGCCGGGATATCGGCACCGTGGTTTGCCCTGATGCAACAGTGAAACTCTTCATTGATGCCGCTGTTGACGTTCGTGCAAGGCGTCGCTGGGCCGAGCTGACACAACGTGACAGTTCAATTTCATTTGAGCAGGTGCTGGAAGATATCAAGCGCCGCGACCAGCGCGATTCAAGCCGAGAGGCCGCGCCCATGAAAGCCGCACAGGATGCGCACTTGATTGATACTTCTGAGTTGGATATAGACGCCGCATTCACGGTAGTGCGCCGTGCGATTGACAAAACTCTGATGAAGAGTGCGATGGAGGGTTAGCCACAGCTTATAACTGAGCTTTATGGACAGTCTGACATCGTTTTATGTGTGTGTGACTGTCAATCTCGTGCTGTGCTGCCATCATTATTGTAACACCAGCTTGTCGCCTGATCTGCCTTGCGCTGTGCAAGGATATGGAAAGGGAAGACCGCCGGATGCTTGATATGAGCTAACCGGTTGGCAGGAAAGCTATTTGACTGGAGAAGACGTTTGTCTGAAACACTTACCCCTTCCGTGGATGATTTCGCGGAGATGTTCGAGGCCTCAGTTGTAGGCCAGGAAACTTTCGAAAATTCTGTTGTCACCGGCACGGTAACCGCCATTGAAAAAGACATGGCGATTATTGATGTGGGCCTTAAAATGGAAGGCCGCGTACCGTTGCGCGAGTTTGCCACACCCGGCCAGGATGTCAGCCTGCAGGTCGGCGATGAAGTAGAAGTCTTCGTCGAGCGCATTGAAACTGCCTCTGGCGAAGCCGGCATCAGCCGCGAAAAAGCCCGTCGTGAAGAAGCATGGGCGAAACTGGAAAAAGCACAGGAAGCTGAAGAGCGCGTCGAAGGCGTAATCTTTAACCGGGTCAAGGGTGGCTTCACCGTTGATCTTGGTGGTGCCGTTGCCTTTCTGCCAGGTTCACAGGTTGATATTCGCCCTGTACGCGATGCCAGCCCGCTGATGAATATCACGCAGCCATTCCGCATCCTGAAAATGGATAAGCGTCGCGGCAATATTGTTGTCTCTCGCCGTGCCATCCTTGAAGAGGATCGGGCGGAACATCGTGAAGAAGTCGTCAAGGAACTTAACGAGGGCGATGAGCGCGATGGTGTGGTCAAGAACATCACCGACTATGGTGCGTTTGTTGAACTTGCGCCTGGCGTTGATGGTTTGTTGCACGTCACAGATATGAGCTGGTCGCGGATCAATCACCCGTCAGAGATGATTGGCGTGAATGATTCTATCCGGGTAAAGATTATCAAGATCAATCCGGAAAGTCACCGTATCTCGCTGGGTATGAAGCAGTTGAGGCCTGATCCATGGGAAGGCGTGGCTGCAAAATATCCACTGGGCGCCAAGTTCAATGGTAAAGTCTCAAATATCACTGATTACGGTGCTTTTGTTGAGCTTGAAGATGGTATCGAAGGCCTTGTCCATGTCTCGGAAATGTCATGGGTGAAAAAGAATGTGCACCCAAGCAAGATTGTGACACCGGGTCAGGAACTCGAAGTCATGGTGCTGGAAGTAGACGAAGGCAAGCGCCGCGTCTCTCTCGGTCTCAAGCAGTGTCTTGATAATCCGTGGGAGAACTTTGCAGAGCGTCATCCGCTTGGTTCTGTCATTGAAGGCGAGATCAAGAACATCACAGAGTTTGGTCTTTTTGTTGGTCTTGAAGAAGACATGGACGGCATGGTCCACCTGTCTGATCTTGACTGGGATCGTTCCGGTGAAGATGCAATCAAGGACTATGAAAAGGGCCAGGTTGTCCAGGCCAAGGTCATTGATGTTGATCCTGACAAAGAGCGTATTGCGCTTGGCATCAAGCAGCTTGATTCTGACCCAATGGAAATGATTGATGGTCTGTCACGCGGCAACAATGTTACCTGTGAAGTTACTGCCATTGAAAATGGTGGTATTGAGGTGCGCGTTGGCGGTGCGAATGGGCCAAAATCCTTCATCCGCAAATCCGAACTCAGTCGTGATCGCAATGAGCAGCGTCCAGAGCGTTTTGCCGTTGGCGACAAGATTGACGCGAAAATTACGGCGGTAGACAACAAGTCCCGTCGCATTTCCCTGTCTATCAAGGCGCGAGAAATTGCTGAGGAGAACGAAGCGGTCCAGCAGTACGGTTCTGCTGACAGTGGGGCGTCTCTCGGTGACATTCTTGGCGCAGCCCTGAAAGACAACGACTGATTGTTTTTATCAGATCAGTATTATTATGAATTGCAAAGGCCGCCTTCAGGGCGGCCTTTGTTTTGGTGAAGGTCTGCCATGCGCTTGATGCCTTAACCAATCGCAAAAGGCGTGTTGTTGTAAAAGTGCAGAATCTGTTAATCTGTTAACCTGTCAATTAATCAGGCGGCTTGCAAATGCGTATCGTGAAAAAAACCTATGACTGGGCCGGGCGTGTGCTCGATGATGCGAACTTTGCACAAACAGAGTTTCACGAAGAAGTCTATTTCAACGGCAGCATGTTCCGTCAGGGCGCTGATTTTAAGGGTGCGGTATTCCACCAGAAAGTCTGGTTTGAAGCCTGCCAGTTTTCCAGACTGGCAGATTTCACTGGCGCGGTCTTTTATGACACGGTGGAATTCAGGGATGCATCTTTCGATGATGTCTCACTGAGAGGGGCAACTTTTTACAAGGATGCCTGGTTCCGTGGCAGCAAGTTCAATGCTTCTGCTGATCTTGAGAAAGCCCTTTTTCATGGCGAAGCGGGATTCGGTCAGTCCGTTTTTGGCGGGAAAGCCAATTTCCCTCTTTGCCTGTTTGAGGGCAATGCAGGTTTCGATAATGCGAAATTTGTGGATGAAGCCAATTTTGATAATGCTGTCTTTATTGGCAAGGCGTGGTTTGATGAAACCATTTTTAATTTGCCGGCGTCTTTCAACAGAGCGCGTTTTGAAAACGGGGCAACATTCGAGGGGGCCTCTTTCCCCGAGGGCACATCACCGGTTGCCGCCCAACTTTCTGATCTCGCTGCCCGTTTGACGGGATAAGGAATATAGCGTTCGCTGCGAGCCTCAGGGCCGGTTGCGTCCATATTTGTCATGGCTTTCGACCCAGTCACCGGCAACCACGGCAGCTGCCAGTGATATTTCGCCTGCCAGCACAGTTGCAGCGCAGATTTCTGCGAACCTCTCCACTTTCCCCTTGCCGTAGCAGTCCATCATCTCGAGGCATTCCCGTTGCGTAGCCAGGCCTGTGCCGCCGCCATAAGTGGCGACGATCAGCGAGGGCAGGGTGATTGACCAGTAATAGTCGTTGTTTTCCTTCAGCTGGACAAAAGTGATGCCGGCATGGGATTCGGCAATGTTGGCGGCATCCTGACCTGTAGCAATAAATATCGCAGCCAGACCATTGGCTGCGTGCATGCCGTTATTGGTGGTGCCCGCCAGCATCCCGCCTGTGTGGGAAACGAGTCGCGCATTGAAAAGGGCCCGGTTATCGGCACGCATGATCCGTGTCATGATTTCATTCTGGATCGTTACTTCCGCGACCACGCGTGCGCCGCGCGAATGCAGCGTGTTAAGTTGTGAATGTTTCTTGTCTGTATCGATGGCTCCCGATAGGGTGAAGCGACACTTTTCGGGGTAATTTGCTGCAATCCAGTTACAAGCGGCAAAAGTTGCTTTCCCGGCCATGTTCTGACCTGCGGCATCCCCTGTTGTATAATTGAAGCGCAGATACCGCATGGGCCCAACGCCATATTGTTCGACGTGATGCAGTTTGCCGACCGATGTGGTTTCTTCAGCCGCTGCCTTTATTTTATCAATATGCTGATCGAACCAGTCGCCAAATTCCCGCGCTTGCCTGGCATCATCGAAATGGAACACAGGCGCACGTTGCATGTAGCGCTCGATAATAGTGGTTTTCACCCCTCCGCATTCAGCCAGAAGGCGCATCCCTCGATTGTAGCTTGCAACCAGCGTGCCCTCTGTTGTCGCCATGGGCACGTAGAAAGTGCCCTTGGCGTGTTCCCCGTTCACCAGCAGGGGCCCGGCCAGGCCGATTGGCACTTGCGCGATGCCCACAGCGTTTTCGATATTGCCTTCGAGCATTGCCGGGTCAAAAGAGGCCGCTTTTACATGGTCTAGTGTTGTGCTGGTTTCACGCGCGACAAAATCCTGCCGTTCGGCGATTATGCCAGCAGAATAATCATCTCCTTTCAGTCGGGGGATGGTTTTGCGCGTGTCGGACATGGTTTTTTCCTCAATTTTATCTGGAAGTGTATGGTGTCCCCCTTTCAGCGCCAAACGACAATATCAGTCCATAAATGCTTGATGGTCCTTGAATATAATTAGGTTATTCCCTAAATAACAAATCATGGACAATACATACAGAGCACTCAGCCACCCGGTCCGCCGCAAGATTCTGCGGCTCTTGCGGCAGCGAGCCCATACTGCAGGGGAGTTGGCGGATAATTTCGAGATCGCCAAGCCAACCCTGTCCGGGCATCTGAATGTGTTGAAACAGGCTGACCTTGTCACGTCAGACAGAAAGGGCACGACCCTGACCTATAGCCTCAATATGTCTGTCGCGGAAGAATTGATTGAAAATCTGCTGGCCTTGCTTGGCGTTGAAAGTGCGCCTGAGGTTCAGGCCGGCTTCTCAGGGGAATTGGAAGAGAAGGAGGAAAAAGATGGCTAAAAGCGGTTTGTTTTGGAGTTTGCCCTTCCTGATAATCATGATTGGCATGTCGGTTTATGGCTGGATGGAAATACCAGACGGTACAATGGTGGCGCGCCACTCGGATATCAACGGTAACCCTGACGGGTATTCCAGTAAAATGGTGATATTGCTTGGACAGCCTCTGCTGGCACTTTTCCTGATGGGGACGTTCGCCGTTATCCCGCAGATTTTTCCGCGCAAGGAGAATCTGGAAAAAAGCCGCACATTCTATCTTGTTGCCTGGATTGGCGCCATGGCGATACTGGCTGGCGCGCATGGTATGATTGTCTGGGGTGGTGCAACCGGTCAGGAACCAAACCCGGCGATGATTATTGCGCTTGTCGGTGCCTTCTTCGTTCTGATTGGCAACTACATGGCCAAAAGCAAGTCCAACTGGGTGGCTGGTCTGCGCAATCCATGGACCCTGAGTAGTGAACATGCCTGGACGGTGGCTAATCGCATGTGTGGATATATGTTTGTCCTCACAGGTGTCGCGGTTGTTGTCTGCGCCTTCACGATGGGGGTGATATGGTCAACATCAGCGTTACTTGTTGGCTCGTTCTCCGCCATTATTGCCTCGACGGTGGCGTCATATTTTGCCTGGCGCAATGATCCTGAGGCTGGTGCCAGCAGTAGCTGAAGCTTTCGTCCTGCGAAGATGCAGGGCGCTTGCCAGCGGGGCAAAAAAAGCGCTAGTCATGTCTGAAAATATACAGCCTTTTTCAGGAGAGACAGCCCATGTCCAACGACCCAGAACGCATTACCATCCTTGCCAGTGAATTCACGGCAGCTGCCCTCGAGTTTCATCGCGGTAAAATGGCAGAGCGCGGTTACCGCATGGAAGGCACGATTACACCGCGCCATTTCCAGATGATCGAAGGCCACGAATCGCCAAAGGATATTTTTGACGGTCAACCTTTGTTCGCTGTGACATTCGTCAAGCGCGAGGCAAGCCAGGAGAGCTGATTGCCCGATAAGCTCTCCATACCGTCTAGCCGTGAAGACTGGCAGGTCGTCACATCAGTTGATGAATGTCTCGACATTCTGTGTGCTGTTTATGATCGCAGCACGCAAGCCCTTCGCGACGCTTTCAATACCTATATTGAAACGTCATCGCCGCCGAACCCGGAAGATGTCTCCTACGGCCTTTTTGCATATCCCAAAATTCGCCTGACATATATGCCGGAGGCCGCTGCCCCGGCTTTTTCCCGAGCCTTCGGCAAATTTGATACGCCCGGCGTATTTGAAACTGATATTGCACGCCCCGCCCTGTTCCGGGACTATCTTGCAGAGCAACTCGATATCCTGTTCGAGACCTATGATTTCAGGATGGAAGTTGGCTTATCGGATGCAGATATTCCCTATCCCTATGCGCTGGAGTCAGGCAGCGGTGTTGATGTGGACCAGTTCCCGCCTTCTGATCTGGCCCGTGTCTTCCCGATACCGGACCTGTCGCAAATAGATGACAAAGTGCCAAATGGTGACCGCGAACCGGTACTGACCATGTCCAGCGAGGGGGCGGCCGTTGATGCAGGCCCCAAACCACTGTCTCTTTTTTCAGCGCTGCGCACGGATTATTCACTTCAACGGCTGAAGCATTATACAGGCACGGACCCTGAGGCTTTTCAGCAGTTCATTCTGTTTACGAATTACCAACGGTATATTGATGAATTCGTAGATATTGCGATTGAAAAACTGCAAGATGACAGCGCTTATTCCCGCCTCGTTGCGCCAGGTAATATCGAAATTACCAAAGACAGCAAGAACGCCAAGGAAAAGGTGGCAGAAGGCCCATGGCGCAAGCATCAGATGCCGGCCTACCATCTTGTTGCCGATCATGGCATGGGTGTGACGCTGGTGAATATCGGTGTCGGTCCGTCTAATGCCAAAACCATCACAGATCACCTTGCTGTTCTGCGCCCGCAATGCTGGATCATGATCGGCCATTGTGGTGGCCTGCGCCATTCGCAACGACTGGGTGATTATGTGCTGGCGCATGCATATCTGCGTCATGATGGTGTCCTTGATAATGACCTGCCCCCTGAGGTGCCGATCCCGCCCATTGCAGAGGTTCAGTTGGCCCTGTCTGCGGCAGCTTCCAAAATTACGGGAGATACGGGCAGCAGGTTGAAAGCGAGGCTGAGGACAGGCACCGTCGTCACCGATGACGATCGTAACTGGGAGCTGCGTTTCTCTGAGGAAGCGCATCGCTTCAATCAGTCGCGTGCTATTGCCGTTGATATGGAAAGCGCGACTCTCGCGGCCAATGGCTATCGCTTCCGCGTTCCCTATGGCACGCTTTTATGCGTATCCGACAAGCCTTTGCATGGTGAAATCAAGCTGCCGGGCGCAGCGAACAGATTTTATGAGAAGTCTATTTCCGAGCATATGAAAATCGGTATCCAGACGATGGAAGACTTGCGCAAGGATGGGGCCGACGCGCTGCATTCACGCAAACTGCGCAGCTTCAACGAACCGCCCTTCCGTTAAACCGAGATAAGGTGATCCATGCAGCAGAATGTTGATGTTTACTGGTCATTCAGAAGTCCGTACTCCTATCTTGCCGTGCCGCAGCTGCGGCAGCTGAAAGATGATCTGGGTGTGGCAGTAACGATCCGTCCGGTATATCCGTTGGCTGTACGTGATGTATCTTTCTTTACTAATCGTCGCCCGCAAACTTTGCCCTACATGATGCTGGATATGGTGCGTGAAGCTGCGCGCCTTAACGCGCCATTTCGCTGGCCCATGCCGGACCCGATTGTGCAGGATACTGACACCCTTGATGTTGCTAAAGAGCAGCCGCGCATCGATCGTCTTATGCGCTTGGGTGCGATTGCACAGAATGAAAAAGGGGCGGCGGCATTCAGTTTCTTCGAAGAAGTTTCAGCCATCATCTGGAACGGTCAGACAGATAACTGGCATGAAGGCGATCATCTGGCAGAGGCTGCCGCCCGCGCCGGGTTTGATCTTGCGGCGATGGAAAAAACAGCGGCTGAAGAAGATGCCATGCTGCAGAAGCTGATTGAGGAAAATGAAGCCGAGCAGCAGAAATATCACTGGGGGGTGCCATTGATGGTGCTGAATGGCGAGGGCTTTTTCGGTCAGGACAGGATGCCAGCCTTGAGGTGGCGCCTCGAGACCCTAAAGAATTAAAGGAGACGATAGTATGCGTATCATGGGTTTACTGACAGCTTTTCTGCTACTCGCCGCATGTGCGAGCGTGGCAGAATACAGGATAGAAGACAGCCTGCGCGATATTGGCATTGCCCCCAACCGCGCTGATTGTATGGCTGAGCAGTTGCGAGATCGTCTTGACAGTGATCAGTTGAATGAGTTGGCAGATTTCCTCTCCAGCCTGACCCGTGCGGACTCGACTGGTGAGGGCGTGGATGTTCTGCTGGACATTGAAAATCCGGGCATAGTTGGCGCGGTACTCAAGTCAGGTATCTCCTGCGGCTTCTCCCCCAGTCGCTGAAATGACAATTCAAGGCGCGCATGATCCCCGCTTCGAGGCGGTCCGTACAGCTTTTGCTGCCAATCTTGATAGTGGCGATGACCTTGGCGCAGCGTGTGCTGTGTGCCTTGGGGGTGAACTGGTTGTCGATCTTTTCGGTGGGTATCAGGACCGCAAGAAAGAAGTGCCGTGGGCGCGGGAGACAATCGTTGGTATCTATTCTTCCGGCAAAGCTGTCATCAGCTTACTGATCGCCAGAGCGGTGAATGACGGTCTTTTATCCTATGATGCCCCGGTTGCCGACTACTGGCCAGACTTTGCGGTGGCGGGTAAGGGCGAGATCACGCTGGCGCAACTGATGTCCCATCAGGCAGGTCTGAGTGGGTTTCCGGATGAAATGGACCCGGCCACATGGCTGGACTGGGGAGCGATTTGTGAAAAGCTCGCCGCCATGCCACCCATGTGGCAGCCGGGCAATGCCCATGGCTACCACCCGCAGACTTTCGGCTACCTTGCTGGTGAAGTGTTGCGACGTGTCACGGGCAGGACGGTTGGTGAGCTGATTACTTTGCACCTGGCAGAGCCGTTCGATCTGGATATCTATTGTGGCCTTGATGAAGGGCAAATGGCGCGGGCCAGCCATATGAGCAAGCCCACCAAACTGGCTGATATGGGTGAGATCAATGAACCCACAAAGGCGGCTTTCCTGACCAAATGGGCAGCCCCTGCCGGGGTCAGCCGTGAAGACTGGTCACGGGCGGAGATCCCCGCATCCAACATTCATGCAGATGCAAGGGGATTGGCCAGGGCGATGTCAATCATTGCGACAGATGGCAGAATTGATGGGCAGGAATTTGCCGCATCATCAGTGATTGACCTTCTGTCCAGAGAACAAATAAGAGGGCAGGATCTTGTCCTGCCGTATGAGATTTCCTGGGCCTGCGGCCTGATGCGCAACAGCAACAAAGTATATGGGCCAGTCGAGGCAACGCTTGGCCATTCTGGCTTTGGCGGCTCCTGCGTTTTCGCAGATCGTGAGAACGGGCTCAGCTTTGCGTATGTGATGAACAAAATGTCTCATCATCTTATGGGCGACCCGCGCCCGGCACGCCTTATCGACGCTGTGTACAAATCACTCTAGGCTGGAAAGCGTTGCTGGAGCCAGGTGGTCATTACACGGTTGATCTCTGCCGGTTTCTCCCACATGGCCCAGTGACCACAGTCACGCAGCAGGTGCATGGTAAGATCGGGGCATAACGCCGGCATCTGGTCCGCAGACTCTGGTGGCAGCATGATATCCAGTTCTGCCGGGAACATCAGCACAGGTTGATGAACGGTCAGGTCCACGCCCTCAGTCAATCGCCAGTTATGATCCACATTGCGATAGATATGCGTCGGGGTGCGGTGACCTGAAGCCGCATAAGTTTCGGCAAAGTGTTTCAGGACATCCGGGCTGATGATCAGTTGACTGTCCTCGAAGCCCTTGAACTCTTCAAACCGTCCTATCTGGTCATATAGCGCTGGAAAGAGTTTGGGCCAGACACTGCGCGGCGGCGACCCACGGAACATGAAGCGGAACATTCTTTCCTCATGACCGCCGAAGACCCGGTCCGGCGCGTCCAGATCCTGAAATGTGACGATGTAGTGGTCCGGGCTGAATTTTGTTCGGTAGATTTCGATCGGGGGGGCAGGCGCGCGTTTGCGGTGCGGCGTGCAAATACCGATCACGCCCTCAATCAGTGCGGGGTAAGTATAAGCCATCGGCCAGACCATGGCACCGCCCCAGTCATGGCCGCAGAGCAGGATTCTGTCATATCCGAGCGCTTCGATGAGCCGGGCGAAATCCGCGGTCAATATATCCATGCCGTAAAGGCGTGCGTCATCCGGTTTTGCAGATTGGCCAAAGCCTTTCTGGTCGATGGCAATGGCGCGATAACCTGCTTCAGCCAGGGCAGGCATGATCTGGCTCCAGGAGAAAGCCAGCTCCGGCCAGCCATGCAATAGCAGGACAGGCCGTCCGTCTTTCGGGCCAGTTTCATAGGTGGCAAAAGTCACGTCGCCAGCCTGGACCATGCGTGGGGCGGGAAAATCAGTCATCGTCTTCATGTGCCACCAGCTGTGGAAAACGTAAAGCACAGGCCGCAGCGCTTCAGATTGTTGCGGCGTGCAACGCACGTCATAGTCGCTCCACAAATATGACCGTGATGCAGCCAGATACCACCACCCGTTCCGATCTCGTGCAGGACAAGCACGAGGTGCTGTCCCATGTTTTTGGCTTTGACCAGTTCAAACCGGGGCAGGAGCCAGTCATTGATACGCTGCTCAGCGGCGAGGATGTGCTCGCCGTTATGCCCACAGGCGCGGGAAAATCCCTGTGCTTTCAGTTGCCAGCCCTAATGCGCGGCGGCTTGACGGTTGTGGTCTCGCCGCTGATTGCCCTGATGGAGAACCAGGTAGCGTTGCTGGAGTCTTTTGGCGTGCGTGCCGGGATGATCCATTCAGGTCGGCCGCGTGCGGATAATGTGGCGGATTGGCGCGCTGTTGCTGCCGGTGAGGTCAACCTCGTTTACATGTCGCCGGAGCGCATGGTGACCCCGCGCATGATAGAGGCTTTGCAGGCATTGCCCTTGTCAATGATCGTCATTGATGAAGCGCACTGCATCAGCCAGTGGGGGCATGATTTCCGCAAGGAATATATCCGCCTTGCTGAATTGAAATCACTGTTTCCGTCAGCACAGGTTGCAGCTTTTACAGCCACGGCAGATGATGCCACACGGCAGGACATGGTTTCGCGTATTTTTCACGGGGCCGCAAAGGTCTTTGTGCAGGGTTTTGACCGACCCAACATTGCCATCAAGGTGGAAGAAAAGAAGCAGGCCGAGAAACGCCTTGCGACGCTGGTGCGCGCACGCACAGGACAGCAGGGGATTGTCTATTGTCTTTCCCGCAAGGGAACAGAAGCTGCCGCTGATATGTTGGCCCGGGAGGGGCATAATGCTATCGCCTATCATGCCGGCATGGCGGATGAGGAGCGCACTGTCCGCCTCAATCGTTTCCTCACAGAGGATGATTTGGTGGTTTGTGCGACGATTGCCTTCGGGATGGGAATCGACAAGCCGGATATCCGCTATGTCATCCACATGAACCTGCCAGCTTCCCTCGAAACCTATTATCAGGAAATTGGCCGGGCGGGGCGAGACGGTAATCCGGCAGAGGCAATCCTGTTCTATGGCTATAATGATTTACGCCTGCGCCGTACCATGATTGATGAGTCTGGTGCGCCGGAGGACGTGAAGCGCGTGGAGCGCCGCCGCCTAGACACACTCGCCACCTATTGCGAAGCCGTGACATGTCGTCGCAACATGCTGCTTTCGTATTTTGGTGAATTGCAGGATGTACCCTGCGGTAATTGTGACATCTGCGACGTGCCGCCGTTGATGGCAGATGGCACTGCTGCTGCCCGAGCGGCGCTGGAAGCCATTATTGCGACGGGCGAAGTTTACGGTCAGAGCCATATTATCAATATTCTGCGTGGCAGCCAGTCGGAGAAAGTCTGCACAGCAGGCCATGATAAACTCTCCTCACACGGACAGGGCCGACAATATACTGACAAGCAATGGCGACGGATGTTTCGCCAGATGCTGGCACAGAACATTCTTGCTCCGGCAGGCGAATTCGGCTCGCTGGTGCTCACTGCACGCGGGCAGCAGGTACTGGCAGGCGCAGCTGCAGTTTCTTTCCGGCAGGATGCCCTGGGGCAGGACAAGAAGGAAAAGTCACCTGCAAAGAAACTCGCAGAAGGCCAGGTGGATGCGAAACTGCTTACCCTTTTGAAACAGAAGCGGCTTGACCTTGCGCGCGAAAAACAATGTCCGGCCTATGTTATTTTTTCCGATCGCACCCTGATCGATATGGCCGATAAGAAGCCATCAGATATTGAAGCGTTCAGTCAGTTGTTCGGCGTTGGCGACAAGAAGATAGAGGCCTATGCGGAGACGTTCCTGAGCGTTATCACTGAACATCAGGCTGGAACTTAACCTGTCACTGGTGCGGGAAAACGCCCCGCGCACTGGATCTGCCAAAAGCAAAAAGGACGCAGTGTTGCCCGGCCAGTTTCATTTTCTGGCCAGTGTTTGAAGTCAGTTGTCGCCAGCTCATTCCAGGGCCGGAGCGAATATGCATACCATAATGTCAAAGAGCCGCTGCCAGTGAAAAAAACATAGAACAAAAAGAGAAATAAGTCAATATAATTCTGGAGCCATTTCTCATATTGATCGAGGTCAAAAATATCGTGATCATTCAACGCCAAACAATCCATGCAAGATTTTTGTAACTGGACGCGATTGCTGTGGCGCGAATTACGATAGAGTATTTTTTGCAGTAACCCGGAAGGGGCGGCGAGATCGTGGCGCTCAGTACCGGAAACCAGCCGGGGATGTTGATGGATTTTGAGTGGGTGGCGATAGCTTTCGGAGACGTGGCCTGGATTTCTGTCGCCTTTGCGCTCGGCCTATTGTCGCGGATGGCTGGTTTGCCAACGCTGTTGGGCTATCTGGCTGCTGGTTTTGTTCTGAACGGGTTCGGGTTTACCAGCGGTGAAGTGCTGGAGAAGCTTTCTGACCTTGGCATCACGCTGCTGCTTTTCACCGTCGGGCTTAAACTGAATTTGAGGACGCTGGCCAAGCCACAGGTCTGGGCCGTGACGGGCTTGCATACCTCGGTTGTCGTCATTCTGTTTGGCTTTGCTTTCTATGCGCTGGCGCTGCTTGGGGCGCCTTTTGTGTCCGGGCTTGATCTGTCCAGCGCGCTTCTGGTCGCCTTTGCCCTCAGTTTCTCCAGCACTGTATTTGTCGTGAAATCGCTGGAAGAGCGCGGCGACATGGCCTCACTCCATGGCCGCATTGCGATCGGTGTCCTGATTATGCAGGATATTGCGGCGGTAGCGTTTCTGGCTTTTTCTACCGGCCAGGCCCCTTCTCCCTGGGTATTTTCGGTCCTGTTACTCATTCCCCTCAGGCCTTTCCTGCACCTGCTTCTTGAAAAAGTCGGTCACGGAGAATTACTTGTTCTGTTTGGTTTTATCCTGGCTCTGGGTGGAGCAGAGTTTTTCGAATCTCTGGAATTGAAAGGTGATCTCGGGGCACTTGTGCTTGGTGTGCTGGTCGCAAGCCATGCCAAGGCAGATGAACTGGCCAAGACCATGCTCGGCTTCAAGGATGTGTTCCTGCTTGGCTTTTTTCTTTCCATTGGTCTTTCAGGAACGCCTACTGCGGAAACGCTGTTGATCGGCACTTTGCTGACGCCTTTGATCTTCCTGAAGTCAGCGCTGTTCTTTGTCCTGATGACCCGTTTCAAACTGCGCGCCAGAACCTCCCTGCTGGCGTCGCTCAATCTCACAAATTTCAGTGAGTTTGGTTTGATTGTTGCGGCAGTGGGCGTTGCCAATGGCTGGATTTCGGCTGACTGGCTCATCATTATCGCGATTTCCCTGTCGCTTTCATTCATTGTGGCGGCAGCGTTGAATACTAATGCCCATAGTCTTTATGCGCATCGCCGCCCCTTCTGGAAGCGGTTACAGAGAAATGATCTGATAACAGATGACCAGTCTCTTGATACAAAAGGGGCCAGAGTTGCCGTGATCGGCGTGGATATTGACCCTGCCACGGTGATGAACCACCGGTCTGCCGGACAGAATGTCCTTCATGGGGACCCAAGTGATGCTGACTTCTGGGACCGGATACAGGCAACCAGTTCGCTGGAACTCATCATGCTGGCTCTACCTAAATTGCAGACCAACCTTGCCGTGCTCGAACAAATCAAGTTTGCAGCATATCAGGGCCGGGTTGCGGCGACGGCCAAGTTTCAGGATGAGGTGGAGGCGCTGGAACAGGCTGGGGCGCACACTGTTTTCAATGTCTATGCCGAGGCCGGGTCCGGTTTTGCCGGGCATGTGGTGGAGGAAAATGCATCAGGTACATAGCGCGTGCAGTGCTGCGGGTTTTTGCATTCCCTGCCATCACACTTTAAGCCGGGGGCATGACAGATCAGACACAAGAAGATATTCCTGCCGGGTGGACGCCGTTTGAAGTGAAATCCCATTACTCCCAGTCCATAGCGCCGATGTTTGTGCGACGCGACCCACCGGGACTTGGTTTTCTGGCCAATCCGAGCCATAGCAATCTGAACGGCGTGGTGCATGGCGGCGCACTGGCAACACTGGCGGATATCAGCATGTTTGTACTGGCGACCGGTGGCAATACCGCGATGAATGGCGCCACATTATCGCTCAATATGAATTACCTACGGCCGGGGCGGCTTGGGCAATTCATCCATGCCGAGGGGCGGATCGTCCGTGAGGGCTCCAGTATCATCTTTGTTGAAGGGTCCCTGCTTGGGGGAGGTGAGGAACTCATCAGGTTCAACGGTGTTATCAAACGTTTCCGCGCGCGGGACGCTTGAGCGCGGGTGTCCCTTCTGCCAGGCATCCAGTGAGTAGACTGCCACCGCAATCCAGATTGAGCCAAAACAAAATGCGTGTGCTGTCGTGAAATCTTCACCATAATAAAGGCCTACACAGAATTGCAGGGTCGGGCCAATATATTGCAGAAAACCGATTGTCGACAGTTTCAGGCGTCGGGCGCCAATCGCAAAACAGAGCAATGGTAATACTGTGAAAGGACCGGCCAGCAGCAAAAGCAGCGGCAGTCTCATGCCCCCTTCGAAAAAGGCTGAGCTGCCAGCATTGATGAGCCATGCCCAATAGACAAGGGCGAATGGCAGCAAGAGCAAAGTCTCGATGAACAGGCCCGGCATGGCCCCAACACCAACCGTTTTGCGGATATAGCCATATAGGGTGAAGCTGATGCCCAGGAAGATTGAAACCCACGGGAAGACACCACCGTAAACGGTCAGTATAGAGACACCTATTGTTGCAAGGCCAACGGCGATCATTTGCAGACGGCTCAGTTTTTCACCTGTGACCAGCACGCCAACGAGTACAAAGATCAACGGGTTGATATAATAGCCGAGGCTTGCCTGAAATATCTTTTCCGTCTGCACAGCCCAGATATAGACGCCCCAGTTGGTCGCGATGGCAATGGCTGCGAGGAAAAGGGCGCGCAATTTTCGCGTATCCGGAAAAATCTTGCGCACCTCCGCCCACTGATGGCGAAATGTAAGGATAAGTGCCCCCACAGGAACCGCCCAGATGATGCGTTGTGCCAGCATTTCTGTTGCGGTGACGCCGTCCGCGACCTTGAAATAGATCGGGAAGAAGCCCCACATTGTGTAGGCCGCCATGGCAGAGAACACGCCGGTGCGAATGTTGCGTTCTTCTTCGCTCATCCGTGTCGTCCCAAGCTCTTCCGGATCAGATCAAGGCAGAGTCTGTTCGAGCACGGTTTGTTGTCAGCGCCCACCTCAGGCGTCACGCTGGGGTAACAGACCGCGATTCAGCAACAATTCTGCAATCTGTACGGCATTAAGAGCCGCGCCTTTGCGCAGATTGTCTGACACAACCCATAGGGCAAGGCCGTTCTCGACGGTCGGATCTTCCCTGACACGGCTGACAAAAGTGGCAAAATCTCCGACACACTCAACAGGTGTGACATATTGCTCTTCCTCCGGATTATCGATAACCAGCAGGCCGGGTGATTCTCGCAGGATGGCACGGGCTTCTTCAGCGCTCAGTTCTTCTTCCAACTCGATATTGACCGCTTCGGAGTGCCCGACAAAAACGGGCACGCGCACGCAGGTTGCCGTCAACTTTATGGAACGGTCGAGCATCTTCTTGGTTTCTGAAACCATTTTCCACTCTTCCTTGGTGGATCCATCTTCCATAAAGTCATCAATATGCGGAATAACATTAAATGCAATCTGCCGCGTGAATTGCTCTGGTGTCGGCTCATCGCCGACATAAATACCCTTGGTCTGGTTCCACAATTCGTCCATGGCATCCTTGCCTGCCCCTGAAGCAGACTGATAGGTGGACACAACAACCCGTTTGATCCGGGCCCTGTCATGCAGCGGCTTCAGGGCGACGACAAGTTGTGCGGTGGAGCAGTTCGGGTTGGCAATAATGTTCTTCTTTGCAAAACCGGCCACGGCATCCGGGTTTACCTCCGGCACCACCAGCGGCACATCCGGGTCCATCCGGAAGTGTGAGGAGTTGTCGATTACAATGGCGCCAGCCTTTGCCGCCTTTGGCCCCCACTCTTTTGAAACGGCGCTACCGGCAGAGAACAGAGCGATATCGACGCGGGAAAAATCAAACGTTGCAAGGTCCAGACATTTCAGGTCCTTGTCACCAAATGACACCTCGCGCCCGATGCTGGCGCGTGAAGCGAGGGCAAATACTTCATTTACCGGGAACAGACGCTCCGCCAGAATGCTCAGCATTTCCTGTCCGACAACGCCTGTCGCGCCTACGATTGCGATATTATATGCCATGACATTTCCCTTCAGTCGTTCAAGAGGAAATCGCCTTGCGCCCGACAGCAGCGCGAGTCAAGCCACGGATTCTGCAGGTAGAGTGAGCGCGGCTAATGCCTCATCGTCCGACCCGGTAATCTGCCTTCTATGGCGTGCTTATTGGGCCGGGCAGGCGTTTTCAACTCTCTCGCCGTTCATCACGGATCGGGCAAAGTTCATTGCATCCGGCGTGGACAGGAGAAGGCCCTGATCATGGTTGGCACCTTCATAGACGTGCGGCGCGATAATTGCGCCTGCTTTGCATGTGTCTTCGACGAAGGCTTGCTGCATGTCGAATGGCGTGATTTTATCATCCGTACCCGTTCCTGTAAAAATAGGGGTGTCCAAATTGGGTGCCGGATATCTCATACGGCCAAAGGCTTTTATGAGCGCAAATTCTGTCCGTTGTTTAAACGTCTTTCGGGATGTAAGGCCTGCGTCCTGTGTCTTGCCGATAAAATCAAAAACACATGTTTTACCAATCTCGTCAACGATTGGCTTTGCTTCATCGCTGACCACACGATCCAGGCTGAACGCTGGGTCAAGCATTTCTGTCAGGGTAAGCATGTATAGAGAGAGGGTGAGTGAGGCATTAACGGCGTCAGGATCGGAATTTTTGACAAGGTCAAATATCACTTTCCACGAGAAATAGGGGATGCCGGTTGCCATGATTCCGCGCAGATCAATGTCACTGGCATATTGCTTTGCAAGGCCTGCGGTTGCGATGGCGGCGGACGCGCCCTGTGACTGACCGGCGATGACAACTTCTTTACTCACCGCAAAACTTGCCTGGACCGCACGTATCAGGTCGAGATTATTATAGGCCATTGTCCGGGCGTCCATATATGGATGCGTGCCTGGTGTGCCGAGCCCCTGATAATCGGAGGCAGCAATGGCATAGCCAGCTTCCAGCCATGGGTTCAGATAAGTACGATCCCGGTCGCTGCGCCCCGCATCAGATGGCGCACAGACGTCACCGATCCCAACCGTGCCATGAGACCAGACCAATAATGGCCACCCATCTGCGGGCGGCGTGCCTTCTGGCAGGTAGAGCGCGCCTGAGACGGCGTTGATCACTTCACCACCCAGGCCTTCTGTGGAGGTGTAAAGAACAGAAATGTTATCCGCAGCGCTCCCCAGATGTGAAGCGTCATTCAGACGCTCGTGGCGAACAAGGACGCCCGGCCTGTCAGGTAAATCTGTGGGCGGAACATAAAAATCAGAGAGGACAACATCCCCGCGCGGCGCTGCCGGGGGGTGATCACCACGCTTTGACATCAGGGTAAAAACTGTGATGCCGCCGACAATAAGGATAGTGCCGATTATGATAGGCCTGAATATCTTCATACAGGCAGTTGGGCATTATGCCGTTGGTGCGTCAACATTTTTCTGTGCGGTCCCTTTGAGGACCTGGCCTAGAGCTGTGACCGGGCAATCACCCACAGAATGGTTTACTCAGCCGCGATGGCGTTGATCGCGTCGTTTGCGCTGGTGCCTTCAGAGAACTCCAGGACGCCATCTTCAATCTTGCCGAAGCGTAGGGCAAGAATATCCAGTGCGTAATTCTGGTTCAGGCGCCAGGGTTTGGCAGAGCCCTGTTTGGGCATCTTGTGTTCAGCGCGTTTGAAATAACCGGAACTGAAGTCAACGACTGGTTCGGGGATGATGGTTGGATCTGTCAGACGCGGCGTAAAGACTTTAGCGCCTGTTTTGTCCATGTGATTCAGGATGCGGCATATGAACTCCGAGGTGAGGTCGGCTTTCAATGTCCATGAAGCGTTCGTATAGCCAAATGTCGCGCTCATGTTGGGCACATCAGAATACATCATGCCCTTATAGGTCATGGCGTCACCGGAATTGACCTGCCTGCCATCAACATAGACTTGCGCCCCGCCAAAATTATGCAAGTCAAGGCCTGTCGCCGTCACAATAATATCCGCGGGCAGTGTATTACCGGATTTCAGCAGTATGCCATCTGCGGTGAAGCGGTCAATATGATCGGTCACGACAGAGGCGGAATCACTACTGATTGCCTTGAACAGGTCACTGTCCGGTACCAGACAGAGGCGCTGGTCCCAGGGGTCATATGCCGGCGTAAAATGACGTTCAATGTCGTATCCTTCCGGCAGTTCATCTTTCAGAAGGTCGAGAACAAATGTACGCGCCTTTTGTGGGTTCTTGCGCGCAGACCGGAACATATACATCTGCAACAGGACGTTCCGCCAGCGGATCAGTGTGTACACCCAGCTGGCAGGAAATACCTTCATCAGGCCTTGCGCGATCTTGTCTTCTGCTGGCCGTGAAACAACATAGGAGGGGGAGCGTTGCAACATGGTGACATGCTGTGCCGCACTCGCCATGGACGGGACAAGCGTGACTGCGGTGGCGCCCGAGCCAATAACGACGACACGCTTGCCTGAATAATCAAGATTTTCTGGCCAGAACTGGGGGTGCACGACCTCACCGGAGAAATCCTCACAACCGGGAAAATCCGGCGTGTACCCTGCTTTGTAATTGTAATATCCAGCACATACGCAGACGAACGAACAGGTTATCTCTTCTGTCTCACCATTTTCAAGATTCCGAAATGTCACCAGCCAGTGGGCCTGCGCAGAAGACCAGTGGGCCGTCAACACCTCCCGGTTAAAGCGGATATGTTGACGAATATCGTTTTCGTCTGCTGTTTCGTTCAGGTAGGTGAGAATTGCCTCGCCGCTGGCGATCGCTTTATTGTGGGTCCAGGGTTTGAAGCGATAGCCAAGTGTGTACATGTCGCTGTCTGAACGGATGCCGGGATAGCGGAACAGGTCCCAGGTGCCGCCGATCTGGGCACGTTGCTCAAGGATCGCAAAGGATTTTCCGGGGCAATGTTTCTGCAGGTGCCAGGCAGCACTCAGACCGGAAATTCCAGCACCAACAATCAGTACATCCACATGTTGCCTTGCCATAAGCGTGTCCTTCTGCTGAGGCGCATACCGGACTATACAGCATGGATGTTGTCACTGTAAACATTATAGGTCTGTTATTGGTGCTGATATAGGCTGAGCAAATTCTATCAGCCTTCATAGCCGACCCGTAGGGCGTTTCTTCCACTCAGGTAAAATCTGGATAGGCGGTATAGTCAATGAAGTCCGAGAACTCCGCTCAAACTCCTGTAAAGGCTAGGGTGTGGACTCAATTGATCCAGCATTTTGCTGCGAAGAGATATATCATGTTGATGAAGTTCCTTCGAGATTTCTCGAACCGTGTAGCCAGCCGTCTCATGTCTTTCATTTTGTAGAAGAACCGCTCGACAATATTACGCATGGCGTAAAGGCTGGTGTCATGCGGGACCGGATTGCGCGCATTGGACTTGGCGGGAATAACCGCCAACGCACCTTCATCGGCGATATCGCGCCTGATCTTCGCACTGCCATAGGCTTTGTCCAGGACCATCGCCAGAGGCGGCATCTCCCAGTCGAGGAAGACATTCATCACCTGGCTGTCATGAACATGGCCGCCAGTGACCTCAATGCGCAATGGCCTGCCATTTTCATCTACGGCCACGTGAACTTTGCTTGTGCGACCGCCCCGTGAGCGTCCAATATCTTCCGCCAGTTCCCCCTTTTTGAGCCACTCGCTGCGCGGTGAGCTTTGACAATCGAGGCGTCTATGAAGATCAGACTGTCCTCACATTCTTCAGCGAGCGCATCGAATATGCCCTTCCAGACGCCGCGCTCGCCCCACCTGTTATACCGATTGTAAGCAGTCGTGTACGGTCCATATCGTTCCGGCAAGTCCCGCCATGGCGCGCCTGTGCGCAAAATGTAAAAGATGCCGTTCAGGATCGTACGATCATCTTTGCGCTTCGGGCCGCGGCTAACCTTTGGCAACAACGGTTCAATCACCGCCCATTCTTCATCCGACAAATCAAACCGCGCCATTTAAGACTCCCTTTCGGAAATCCCTGAATCACGCTTTGCACAAACAAATCAATCAGTTAAATTGGGTACAGACCCTAGATCAAGGGGCGCTTGAAGCGGGTGCTCCTCCATCTTGGTCGTACCTTGAAAAATAAATCTCTGCTGAACAGCTCTGGCAACGCTTTCAGAGGTTTGCAGGCATCAGACGGATCATCGACTGACTTACGCGATGCTTTCAAGACTAAAGCCAGTAGCCTGTCATGGCAGGGATAGTTTCAGGTAGAACGCTGGTTTTTGCAGATCTGTTGCTAAACTTTATCTCCGTCTGTGTGCATAATGGAAGGTCCAGATTCGCCTGTGTTCTGCCAAGGTTGAAGATGCAAAAAACCTGACCCTCATCAGTGCCGCGGGTGAATGCCAGCACGTCATCCGGCGTATCCAGAAAAACAAGAGAGCCGGTTTTTAGGGCATCAGAGGACTTTCTGAAGGCGATCAAGTCACGTACAAAACTCAAGACTGATTTTTCATCCCTTTGCTGAAGGTCAACTGCAAGTGCGTAATGTCGCATGTCAATCGGCAACCAGGGGTCTACGGTTGAAAAGCCCGCATAGTGATCGTTTTCAGTCCACGGCATGGGAGAGCGTGCACCATCACGCCCGAGTGTTTCGGGCCAGTTCTCTATGGCTTCCGGGTCCTGCAAACGGTCAAAGGGTATTTCCGCTTGTGGTAGCCCGAGTTCCTCCCCCTGATAGAGGAAGACAGTACCGCGTAAGGCGAGTGACAGCATGGCGAAGAGTTTCGCTGTCTCGGCGTCAGCGTTTTCACCGCCCCAGCGTGAATTCACGCGCGGCGCGTCATGATTGGAAAACGCCCAGGCAGGCCAGCCGGAATCTCCCGCATCTGACCAGTCGGCAGAGACATTCCGCACCAGGTCGGCGGACAGGTCATCTGCATAGAGATAGTCAAAGCTGTATCCGGCACTCAGTCTGTTGGACCCTTTTGTATAGTCTTTCATTTCCTGCAAAGGCTCAGGCCCGACAATTTCAGCCACGGTGAAGCGTTCGTTCTGATACTGGTCAAGAAGGCTGCGCAACCGCTCCAGAAACACTGGCAGTTCTGGATGTGACAGGTTGTAGGCGTGCTCCTGGAAGTCAAATGGCCGCGTTGGTTCAGTCTCAAAATGCTGGCGCGGCGGGTTATTGCGTAGGGTCTCGTCATGCATCCCGAAATTAAGGGCATCCAGACGAAAACCGTCCACGCCTCGATCCAGCCAGAAACGCGCAACATTCAGCAGCGCATCCTGAACATCTTCATTATGCAGGTTCAGGTCAGGCTGGCTCGACAGGAAGTTGTGCAAATAATATTGCCGACGGCGGTTATCCCATGTCCATGCCGGGCCACCAAAAACCGACTGCCAGTTGTTTGGCGGTGTACCGTCAGGCTGCGGGTCTGCCCAGACATACCAGTCACTTTTTTCATTATCATGAGACATTTTGCTGGTCATGAACCACTCATGCTGGTCCGATGTATGCGAATAAACCTGATCAATGATAATCTTCAGGCTCAGCGCGTGCGCTTGTGAAACCAGCGCATCAAAATCCTCAAGGGAGCCGAAAAGGGGGTCTACGTCACAATAATTGGCAACATCATACCCGAAATCCCTCATAGGTGAGGGGAAGAAAGGTGACAGCCAGACCGCATCCACGCCAAGGTTTGCGATATAATCCAGTTTCTGGATGATCCCCGGCAAGTCACCTGTCCCGTCTCCACTGGTATCGAGAAAACTGCGCGGATAGATTTGGTAGACTACCGCGCCGCGCCACCATTCTTTCATCTGTTATCTTTCCTTCCCGGTGCCGTGCCGGGTATTGGTCTTTATGGGGCCTTGATGATACAGGCTTGAAACATGAATTTGCACCCTATGAGGTATTCATGAACAAGGGCAATGGCATTTGCCGTAAAGAAAGGCACGGGCATGGCAGAAACTTTTCTGGTCGCTGATATTGGCGGCACCAATGCCAGATTTGCGCTCTCCCGCTCTGTCGGGCCGTTGCAGCTAGAGGCAATCAGGCAACTCAGGACTGCTGATTTCTCCAGTCCCGTAGAGGCCGTATGCGCGTATCTTCAGGATGTGAATGCGACAATAACTCATGCCTGCATGGCCGTGGCAGGGCCACGATCCGGGCAGCGCGTGACGATGACAAATGCGAGCTGGGATTTTGAGATACATCAGGTGGCAGACGCGTTGGAGTTTACCGCGCTGCATATCCTGAACGATTTTGAAGCATTGGCCTTTGGTACGGAGCATGTAAACCAGGACGAATTAATCTGTGTATGTGCGGGCAGTCCGGATGGAACTGCGCCTGTGCTGGTCACAGGCCCGGGTACCGGACTCGGTCAGGCGATTCTGTTGCGCGAAGCCGGGCAAAGCCGTGTGGTCGCAACACAGGCCGGCTATGTCTCCTTTGCGCCGCAAGACGAGATGCAACGCGAAATTCATGGGCTCCTGCGCAAAGTTACTCCGCGCGTCCACAACGAGCATATTCTTTCCGGGAACGGATTATTGAGTTTGTACAAGGCTTTCTGCGAGGTTGAAGGCAAAGACCGGCTGCTAAGCACACAGGAAGAGGTAACGCAGTCAGGTGTTGCCGGGCGCGATGAAACGGCATTGGCGACGCTGCGCCTGTTTTGCCGGATCATGGGGCAGGTCGCTGGTGATGCTGTGCTGGCGAGTGGCGCGCGCGGCGGTGTACGACTGGCGGGCGGGATATTGCCACGATTGCCGGACATCCTGCTGGCAGGAGACTTTGCCGCTGGTTTCGCCAACAAGGCGCCGATGGAGAATTACCTTGCCAGCGTGCCCGTGCATCTGGTCACGGCGGAGAATACCGGGTTGCTTGGAGCGAGCGCCTGGTTGCGGCAATTGACTGAAAACGGTTCCTGGCAGTGATTATTTGCTGGTCATCGTCCAGACACCATCCCAGTCATCCGGTGGCGGACTTTCCTTGAACACGCGGGCGCGGTCGATATAGATTTGTGATGGGCGATCGTCTTCATGGGCTGCCAGCGCCGCTGCAAATTCTGCTATGGCCTGGTCCCAGTTGCGTTGCCGGTAGGCAGTTAAACCCGCCTGATAGTGATGCAGCACAGCTTCCATATTCGGGAAAGTTTCCTCCGTATGGTGGCCAAGAATTTCATAAATGCCACCCGGGCGTGCACGGCCCTTGACGCGGATCAAATCCAGTTCACGGTTCAGGACAGAAACCTTTGCCTGCTCAAGCGTATCCTCGCTGACAATGATATCAGCGCCGTAGTAACGGGTCAGATTTTCAAGCCGCGCCGCCACATTCACACAGTCACCGATCACGGTATATTCCATCCGCTTGGCAGAGCCGATCGTCCCGGCAATAACTTCGCCGGTTGCAATCCCGACGCTGATATTCAGCGGCTCTTCATTGCGTTCTGCGCGAACAGCATTGAGGCGTGTCAGGATCTGTTTCATCTCGACGGCACTGGCAAGTGCGTTGTCAGCGTCACGGTCCCCTTCAATCGGGGCGCCATAAACGGCCATGATTGAATCGCCAATAAACTTGTCGAGCACGCCCTGCCAGTTGAAGATTGCGTCGGTCATCTCGCCGAAATATTCGTTCAGCATGGCAACCGTTCCGCGCGCGCCCAACTGTTCGGAAAGGGACGTGAAGCCCCGCAGGTCTGCAAACAGTATCGAGGCATTGACCCGGGAGCCGGCAAGCGAATCCTCGCCATCATCAAGGATCTTGTCAGCGACTTCCTTGGTCATGAAGCGGCTCATGGTGCCGCGCAGACGCTTCTCGCCCGTAATATCCTCAACAAGCATCAAGGTGCCATTATCATCCCCGTCCTGATCGATCAGGGGAACAATAGAAATGTTCAGTGATTTGCTGTCACCGCCCGGAATAGTCACGTCAACGTCAAGCAGCGTACGGGCAACACCCTCGCCGCGCATGGTGGAAAGTTCCTCAATCAGCCATTCATTGTCCCGGGCCAGCCATGTATTGGCATCTGTGCCCATATAATCCAGCTCTTCACCGCCAAAAATCGCGAGGGCGGCGGCATTGATTTTTTCAATATTGCCAAAGGCGTTGATGGTGACAACGCCATTGGACATCGAGCCGAGAATGCTTTCATTGTAATTCCGGGCCGAAATAACTTCGCCAAACAGTTCTGCATTCTCGATGGCGATGGCCGCCTGAGCAGCAAAAGCGTGCAGGCGTTCTTCGTCAATCGCCTCGAAGCGGCGGCCGATCTTGTTCAGCACCTGCATGACGCCAATACGTTTCCCGCTCTTGCCCTCCACAGCCATGGTCAGGATGTTACGGGTACGGAAATTATTCGTGACATCCCATTGCTGGTTGAAGCGCGGGTCCGCATAGGCATCAGGCACGTTGATGGTGGAGCCCGTCTGGAAGCAGGCACCGGCAAGGCCAGCTGTCGCCGGCATCCGGATTTCCCGTGTGCGTTCAATGGGTCGTCGCAACACATACGATAAATTCGATATGTGGAGCGACAGTGATGAGGAAGAAATACGTACGGGTTGGCTTTACACCGGCTCAAAAGGCAGAGCTGTGGGAGCGATGGCGACGCGGCGAACAAATGAAGTCGATCGGGCGAGAGTTCGGAAAACCATCTTCGAGCATTTTCAAACATATTCGTTCGACGGGTGGGTATACTCCGGTTGAACGTCGCCGCGCGCCCGGCTGTTTGAGTTTGGCTGAGCGTGAAGAGATTTCTCGAGGACTTATGGTGGACCGATCCATCCGATCGATTGCACGCGCTTTGGGGCGTGCTGCTTCAACCATCAGCCGGGAGATCAAGCGCAATGGTGGCGCCAGGCGTTACCGCGCGGTCAAAGCAGATAAGCGCGCCTGGAAGCAGGCCCTACGTCCGAAGCCTTGCAAGCTGGCCATGCATGATGAGTTGCGGCAAGTTGTAGTTTGCAAGCTTCAGCGCCATTGGTCACCACAGCAGATCGCCGGCTGGTTAGCGCGGGCGCACCCAAGGCAAGAGGCGATGAACGTGTCTCATGAAACGATCTATCGAAGCCTATACGTACAGGCGCGCGGTGTGCTGAAGAAAGAGCTCGTGCAGTATTTACGAACGTGTCGCCAGTTACGCGGTTCAAGACATGCGCTTAAAGGCAAAGACCCACGCGGACAGATCAAGGATGCGGTCTCGATCAGCGAACGACCTGCTTCGGTGGAGGATCGCGCCGTCCCCGGTCACTGGGAAGGTGACCTGATTTGTGGTCCCAAGCATAGCTTCATCGTGACCCTGGTTGAGCGTCACTCGCGCTATGTGATGCTTGCAAAGGTAGCCAACCGGCGCACTGAAACCGTCGTCGATGCGTTGATCGAACATGCCAACAGAATCCCAGACGAACTCTATAAATCCCTTACCTGGGATCGAGGCCATGAACTGGCAGAGCATAAGCGCTTCACTGTTGAAACGGATATCGAAGTCTATTTCTGCGATCCGCAAAGTCCATGGCAGCGCGGCACGAACGAAAACACCAATCGGCTATTGCGCCAATATCTCCCCAAGGGAACGGATCTGTCAGTGCACTCCCAGGAGCAGTTGGACGCGATCGCCAGAGAACTAAATGAGCGCCCAAGAAAAACACTGGACTATGAGACCCCAGCTGAGCGATTAAATACCTGTGTTGCGATGACCGGTTGAATCGGCACCGGTTTTCAAGACCCTCAGCAATCAGGGACCAGAGTTCGTCCGTGCGCTCATCATACAAAAAGAGCGTAGAGCGTTCAGCATGTATGAATTCCGTTGCGCCATGCACAATTCGCCCCAGCAGGGTTTCCAGCCGTATTTCTGAAGAGATGGCGGATGTAACTTCAATCAACCGCGAGAGGTCGGTGGTCATTTTTTCGGATGTCTGCAGCGTATGCGTCCAGCGCTGCGCGAGCACGATAACCTGGGCGATCAGGAAAATCATAAAGCCCAGAGATGTCATGCCAAGGCCAAGGCCAATCGCCGGAATGGTCGGCAGTGTCCCGTTTGTGACCAAAATCTCCCCAATCGCGCAGTAGATCAGGATCAGCATACTGAACAGGAATATCCAGGCACCATCCCGGTTGTTCAGGGCGGCGCGGATGACCGTCACCAGAATGTAGAGAGACGTGAGAGGAATGATCACATTCAGGAAAATGGCATACTGAGGAAAGTCAAACGGATCCGGTTTTGCTGAGAGAATGATGGTCACATAAATCAGGAAGAATGCCGGGATGATCAGGATAAGTCTGTCGACGATTCTGAAGCGTTCATCAGGATATAATGCCGCGATATAGGCAGCGGCAGAGATCACGGCCACGCATTCTGCGGCGTAAAAGATATTGAGCTTGGTCCAGAAGTCGAGATTCGGCATCAACACTTCCGGCAGGCTCACCCCGAGAAACGAAAGTACCGTGCCGAAGGACAGCGCGAAAATTGCGAAATAGAGGGAGGCATAATCACTGCGCCGGAACAGGAACAGCACAACACCGAATATGAACAGAACGGTTGCGATTCCCTGGATCAGCAGGTCCCGGACATTGAATACAGTGATGTAATCAGAAATGACATCCGGCGGCCCGAAGACCGGCGGGACAATGAAGCGGCCATCACCATGAATGTGATCTGAAATTTCGATCAGGATTTCAATATCCGAGTCATCAGTATTGAAGCCGGCAAAATGGCCCTTCCAGATGGCTTCTTCTCCGGCGCCGAAATCGCGGGCAAGCGCGCCGTTTTCTGTGAGTAATTCGCCATCCACCCAGATTCGGCTCGGCGCGTAGAGTATCGGGATGAAGACCGAATATGGTCCCGGCTCCAGGTCCTGAATGGTCAGGCGATACGTCCCGTATCCCCGAGCTGTATGATCCCTGCCAATATCCTGCTGCACGGCATCAATATCGAAATTGTGCCAGACATCAGGTACGTTGCCAAAAACTGGGGTCGGCGATGGGGCGAGATTGTCTTCGCCAAGATATTTTTTCCAGTAAAACTCCCACTCACCGGTCAGCTGCACCGTGCCCCTGGAAAAATCCCAATCTGCAAGGCTGAGCTGGCCAGCCTCGATAGTTGGCGCATCCGCTGGCGTGGAGGTGACGAAGAAGCGACCGCCCAGAATCGTCATGATGATGAGAATGCCTGCAGCGATCAGCGTATTGCTGATCGGCAACGTATCGCGAAATTCGTTTTCCCAACTCTGATGCATGTCCCCGCCTCTTTGAACATTAACGCTACAGCCAAAAATCGGGTCAGGCAAAGAAAGAATTGCTTCGCGCAAGGCATACGGCGCGAGTGCATTTCAATGCTGGCCGATACGCGCTAGATTGTGGGAAGGGAGAATGTGTTGTGAAAACTGTCATTGCTGAAACATCAATGTCGCCACAAGCGCAGGACGGCTTGCGCGTGGCGCTGGCGCAGATTTCGCCAGTGTGGCTTGATCGCAGTGCTACCTTGCAGAAAATCATGGGCTGCGTCTCGCAGGCAGCCGATGAGGGGGCTGATCTGGTCACCTTCGGCGAGGCCTTGTTACCGGGCTATCCTTTCTGGGTAGAGCGCACAGGTGGTGCCAGGTTTAATGATGAACGCCAGAAAAATTTTTATGCGCTTTATCTCGACCAGGGCGTCGTAATTGAACGGGGCGACCTCGCGCCGCTTTGTGACCTGGCGCGGCAAAAAAAAATTGCCGTCTATCTTGGCATCATGGAGCGCGCGCCGGACAGGGGTGGGCATACGCTTTATGCAAGCATCGTCTATATCTCGCCTGAGGGCATCGTTGGTTCTGTCCACCGCAAACTTCAGCCCACATATGATGAACGGCTGGTCTGGGGCCCGAGCGATGGTCATGGGTTGCGGGTACATCCGCTGGGCAACTTCACAGTCGGTGGTCTGAATTGCTGGGAAAACTGGCTGCCTCTTGCCCGCGCATCGCTTTACGGGCAGGGGGAAGACCTGCATGTCTCGATCTGGCCGGGCGGGCTGCACAATACGCAGGATCTGCCGGTTTTCATCGCCAAAGAGGCCCGGTCCTATGTTATCGCCGTCTCGGGCCTGATGCGTAAAACAGATATTCCGGATGATTTTCCCCATGCCGATGAGATTGCCGCCAATGCCGGGGACTTTATGGCGAATGGGGCGTCCTGTATTGCTGCGCCGGATGGAAGCTGGGTTATTGAGCCGGTGATTGGCGAGGAAGCGCTGTTGATTGCGGATATAGACCAGGCGCAGGTGCGCCGTGAACGCCAGAACCTTGACGTTGTTGGTCACTATTCCCGGCCGGATGTCACCCGTCTGATGGTGAATCGCGAACGGCAATCAACGGTGCAGTTCAAGGATCAGGATTGATCGATGACAGCTTTCCAACTGCTCGTTGTATTTTCAGTGGTGTCGATCAGCCTGATGGCTTTTCTATTGCATCGGTTGGGGCAGTCAACAAACCACGCTTTTACAGATGGTGCGGCAGCCGGGTCAGTTTTTCTGGAAGAATTTCCCGACAGTCGCGTCGATAAGGTGGCGCTCTCTGGGGACGGGCGTGCCGCCATGCTGACACTTGCCAATGAGCCTTACATTGGTCTGGTGCGGGCCATGGGTAAATTCTCTCTCGCACGAAAAGTAGGCCCGCAGAGTGTACGCTCTGTCGAGGTTCATGAGACAACTGTGAAACTGAAATTGCGGGATTTTGCCGATCCTGATTTTTCGATTACATTCAGTGAAACAAAAGAGGCTGAACGCTGGGCCGGTTACTTCGGTCCGCTGGAGGAGCAGGAAACACATGCCTGAAATGCCAGACCTGCCAAAAGTCGAGGAATTCGCCGGTCCCATTTACATGGTACTGATCCTGCTGGAGATTTTTCTGATCACTGGCAAGAAGGCAAAAGGCCTTTATGAGACACGTGATGCGACTGTCAGTGTTGCCATGGGGCTGGGCAGTGCGGTTGTGCCTTTGCTGATCGGCGGTATTGTTCTGGCAGGTATCTATGCGATCCTGTTCTGGTTTTATCAGTTCGCGCCGGTCAAATGGGAATTTACACTCTGGGCATTTCTCGCCTGTTTCCTGCTGGATGATCTGCGCTATTACTGGTCACACCGGTTCAGCCACACTATTCGCTGGGGCTGGGCCAATCATGTGATCCACCACTCCAGCCAGCACTATAATCTGTCCACGGCCTTGCGACAGCCCTGGTTCAGTTTCACCACAGGCTTTTTCGTGTTGAAGATACCGCTGGTTTTGCTGGGCTTTCACCCGGCAATGATCGCCTTTGCCGGGTCTGTGAACCTGCTTTATCAGTTTTTTATTCATACGGAGACTGTAGGGCGGATGCATCCATGGATAGAGGCCGTCTTCAATACGCCGTCCCATCACCGGGTTCACCATGGCCGCAACCCGCGTTATCTCGACTCGAATTATGCGGGTGTCCTGATTATCTGGGACAAGCTGTTTGGTACTTTCGTGCCGGAGGATGATACCGAACCGGTACGTTACGGGATCATCAAAAGCCTTGGCACGTTCAACCCATTACGGGTGGCCACGCATGAATATGTTGCTATCGGGCAGGATGTCTCGCGGCGCGGGCTGTCGCTGAAACAGCGCCTTGCTTATGTTTTTGCGCCCCCGGGCTGGAGCCATGATGGCAGCCGCAAGGGCTCGCGCGCGCTCAAGGCTGACTTTGTGGAGAAACACCCAGAGCTGGCCGGGCGACCCGGATTGCCCTTGTCGGGTTCTGGCATGATGCAGGCACCTGATACGCGTGAAGCGACTGCTTCAGGTTCGCCTCAGGGTACCAATGTCTGATTTTTTGCTGCAGGTGCGAAAGAAAGCCGCATTGGCCAGACCACATGGTGGCCTTTACGACACACCACGCTTCCAAATATCCCGAACAGTCTATTAAAAGGCTGACAGCTCGCAATCAAAGTGCTGTTTATATTGACGCAAAGTCCGTCAGCCGAGGGGGCATTCGCTGGCGGATCCCGAGACACTGCGTCTGAAAACTGTCAGACGGCGGTAGAGGGGACGAGGCGGCGCACTTAATTGTGCGCCGCTTTGCCATATCCGGGCTTCACTCCTTGCGGCATGTGGCAACCAGCCCTAGATACTGAAGTGATCGTCATATCTTGTTACGGGGCCTGCCTCATGGGATTCATTGCCTACATCTTGTATCAACTCATCGGCCTGTTCATCTTCGTGCTGTTCGCCTGGATTATTCTTGGCTGGCTCATTGCATTCGGTGTGTTGAGTTACCAGACACCGCTGGTCGCCAATATCATGGCCTTTTGTGATGCTCTGACGCGCCCGGCACTTGAACCCATCCGCAAGATCATTCCAGCGATCGGTGGTATTGATATCAGTCCTATTTTTCTGCTGATCGCTCTCAACGCGGTGCAAATATACATCCTGCGCCCGCTGATGGGCTGAGCGCGGCGGGTTTCAGCGCTCCATTGCCCCTTTGCCGGAAATAATTTTTTCGCGGAATTTACCGATACGGTTGTATCGCGTCTCTGGTTTTTTGGCCGAGTTGAGATTGATCACATAACTTTTCTGCCGGCCCGGCGTGAGCGCATCAAAGGCTTCCGCCAGTTCCGGGTCCGCCGCCAGTGCATTAACCAGCTCATCCGGCAGGCTGAGTTCTGTTTCTATCTTCTCCGGCCTGACATTGTTCTCGGCATATTGCATGGCTTCCAGAAGATAGCCGCTGATAGAGGCTTTCAGCTTTGCAACCTGTTCGTTCTGCGTGAAGGGGATCATGTCCGCATATTGTGTGTTCGGCCCCTGCTTTTGCAGGATGTTGTCAGGGTCCTTCATCAGCGCTGCGTAAAAAAAACTCAGGCGGAAATTGTCTCTGAAAGCGCCGATGATCGCAATGTTTCTGCCCGCATGTGTATAGCAAGGGTGACCCCATTTCACAGTTTCGGTCAGCCCGGCAGCCGTGCAAATCTGTCGCAGCGCTTTCAGGCCGGGTTCCCATTGTTTTGTTGAGCAGTCCGGTGTGTCAAATCGCTCGCAACGGCCACAGCCCTTTGAAAAATAATCCTCAATGTTGGTGATCATGGTTCTATCTGGCATCGGCCAAACCTCCGATGGAAATTCTTGAGCGCTGGTTCTGGCTGCAGGCGGTCCTCGGCAATCCGGTCAGCGCAGAGACACTTTACCCGCAAGCCAGGAAACCATCACCCCGGTACGGGCCATGCCATATCCTGCCACTCTTCACAGGCCAAGCAGCGAAAAAAATCAGCAATCAATGGCTTCGATGCTCATCATCAAGTTTTTGGTCCGGCAGAATATTACACTTGCATTAGCCCCAGACAATGCACACCTGAACCGGTATGAAGTTTTCAGGTCTGCCCCGTAAAAAAATACTCATGACAACCGCCATGGCGGCTTTGGCTACAGCGCTTGCGGGCGGTGCCACGGCGCAGGCTGATGATGTCAGTGCTGGTCAGACACCGACCGCGCAATATGAATATAGCTCTTCTCTAGTGGCAGGCAGTCCTGATCAGAGCGATCCTGCAACCAGTGTGGTTGTGGATACAGGCTCAAGGTGGCTTGCTGTGACAGCCCTCTCGGGTTTGCTCGCCAGTGCTTTTACCTTGTTTGGCGCGAACAGACTGTTGCAGTTTTTCGCCAGTGCCGGAAACTGGCTGGGCAGCAGTACTAAGAAGGCTGCTTCTGCATCATGGTCCGCCACCAAGGCCACTGCCTCGGCGGCTGGCAGGGTCGGTGCGCGCGTATCCCGAAAGCCGATGCGGGTTCTGTTTCTGGTTGGAGGCCTGACGCTTTTCGCCCTCACCGGCATTGCCTGGTTTGATATTGAATGGCAGGCCGGATTATTGACCGGCGCCGGCGCGGCAAGCGCCGCAGCATATGGGTTTGACCGGACGGGTAAGTTTGTCAGAAATCTCATGGCTAAAGTCCCCGGCAGGCGCAGGGCCGAGCAGGTGAAGCCGGCCTAATAGGCACGGCGTTTCAGCTTGGCACAGTTTTTCTGAGTAATATCAATGATTTGGGCAATTTTGACCACTCATGGCCCTAATTTGGCCGCAAAACCATTCCATATGATAGACATGAACATGATGAGCCCCCCGATCATAAAACACACAGCCGGAACGTATCCCGGCCAAAATTTTTTATGTGCGCGCGCTCAAGATGGCCTTGATGGTCTCATTCTCCAGGTTTCCAGATACTGATTTTTTTACGACTACCAACTTGCACCCCTCACCTTCTCAGCCCCCGCCACGTGCGGGGGCTTTTTTTGGGAAAAACGAAACATGGAATTCACGTATGAGAGGCCGTGCCAATGTTGCTTTTTGCAGGCGGCGCAGGATAAGAAAAACCTATGTCTGTCCTGATTTCCCCTTCCATTCTTTCCGCAGATTTTGCCTGTCTCGGAGAAGAAGTGCGCGCTGTAGATGTTGCCGGTGCTGACATGATCCATGTTGATGTCATGGATGGTCATTTCGTCCCTAATCTGACGATTGGCCCAGCGGTGGTCAAGGCATTGCGCCCCCATTCTCAAAAGCCCTTCGACGTGCATCTGATGATTTCGCCCGTAGATGCTTACATTCCTGATTTTGCCGAGGCAGGTGCGGACATCATCACCATCCACCCAGAAGCGGGGCCGCATTTGCACCGCTCCCTTCAACTGATCCGCTCTCTGGGCAAGAAAGCGGGCGTGGCGCTGAACCCGGCCACACCAGCGGAACTGATCGCACCGGTTTTGGACAGCATTGATCTGGTGCTGGTGATGAGTGTTAATCCGGGGTTCGGTGGGCAGAAATTTATCGACAGTCAGCTTGAAAAAATTCGTCAGCTGCGCGGCATGATTGATTGTAGTGGATATGATATCATGCTTGAAGTTGATGGCGGTGTGAATGCTGAAACAGTCCCCGGTGTCATTGCTGCCGGGGCAACAGCGCTTGTTGCTGGCAGCGCAGTGTTCAGGGGCGATCCCGGCGCGTATGCTGACAATATCCGTGCGCTGCGTGTCAACGGAGTGGCCTGAGTGTAAATGGCGAAATCCAGTCGAAAACAGACTCCCTATGCTGCGAATGTCAGTGCCAGAAAGCCCTGGCGACATTGGCATGACGGTCTGTTTTATGAACTGCAATTAAATGGCCCTGCGCCAGACCGTTTGACGTTCAATCTTGTAAATCCGTACAAGCCGGACACCACAGATGCAATAGAACTGCTGAAGCAGTATGAGAATGAGCAACTTCATATTTCATCTATCAGTCAGCATCAGGAGGGGTTTCTGACACCCTGGCGTGACCTCTGTTCTGAAGACCTCAAATATCGTCGGTATCATTCTTTTGCCTGGCTCGCTGGGATGGCCGCCGGGGGACAGTCCAGCTTGCCTGCTGCAAGAGCCATGGTTGATGGATGGCTGCATTATAACGAGAAGTACCAGCCAGAAACATGGCATCCACATCTGGTATGTGACCGGCTCTGGCATCTGGCCCGCGATGGGCAATGGTTGATGCGCGGCGCAGAGGCCACCTGGCGCTCCCGCCTTTTATCCTCTATGGCGCGCCAGACGCGACACCTTGCCAAGGCCGTGGCACGGGTTGAGGAACCTGTCGAGCGATTGTTCAGTGCCATGACATTGATCCTGATGGGTTTGGCATTGCCGCATCATCGCACTTGCGAAGAGCAGGGCAGCACCCTTTTGCGTCGTGAATTGCGACTGCAATTAAGAGCGGACGGTGGTCACATCAGCCGCAATCCGTCGTTGCAGCTGCGCATTACATTATGCCTGCAGGATCTGATGAAGGCCTATCGGCTGTTGTCTCTGTCGGCACCGAATTTCCTGCATCACGCGGTGAGCCGGACAACCGACATGACGGAGTTTTTCCGCTGTGGCGACGGCAGACTTGCTGTTTTCAATCAGGGAACAGAGGATGACCCGAAGGCGCTTGCAAGAGCGTTGTCCTTTGACAGTGTGGCCCGTAACCGGATTGATTTTGCCTCACAGTCAGGGTTCCAGCGTCTTTATGGCGCGCGTACCTATTTGTATGCTGACATTGGTGTGCCTGCAGCCAGTCCGGGCAGAGTCTCAAATGAGATTGCTGATAGCGCAAAAGGGACATTCGCGATCCAGTTTTCTGCCGGTCGCCAGCGGATCATCACAAATTGTGGTTCTGCCAATGCGCTCGCAACGCCTGATTCCGGCTTGTCGCTGGCTGAGTACCGGCAATGGCATGAAGCCCTTGCCGGGCCTGATGCCCATTCAGGCCTTTGTGTTGACGGCGTTGATACGCCTTTCTCCGGAACAGCACGTAACGGTGCAGGTGGAAATAGCTACCATCACCTGGAAGAAGATCGTCACGGACAACTCCTGGAGCTCGAGCGCACTGACGTGCCCGGCGCAACAGGCTGTACGCATCGACGGCGTCTTTTTCTGGGTATCGACGGGGATGATTTGCGCGGGGAAGATGTGCTGATCCCCCCAGGGGGGGAGAGCGCCCCCAAATGGCTGCTGCGGTTCCATTTATATCCCGGGATCAAGGCGTCGCTGTCGCGTGATCGACATACTGTGATCCTTGTCACTCCACAAAATGAAGGATGGCGCTTTATAGCGGGTGACGCGATGATGGAGCTGGCACCCAGCATATATTGTGGTGTTGAGGGGCCGGTGCAGAAAATAGAACAGATTATCGTGAAACCGGCGCGCGCCAGAGGTGTTGTACAACAGGTTAAGTGGGCGCTGAAAAAGTGACGGAATCATGAAACTGTTGCGTTCAACAGTATGGATATGTTGCGAACCTGTAATGGTCTGCTACTTTGGGCCCGACGAGGAGTAAATGCATGTCAGCTGACATGAATAACGGACAACAGCACGGTTTCTGGGACAGGTTACGGGCGTTGCTGAATCCCAATGCGTCAATGGAGGCCCCCACTGAGATGGTCAGCCCCCGGCTTGCCCCTTGTGACTTGAGCGGGTTGCAAATGGATTCAACGCAGTTATTGCGGCGCCCGCCACGGTCGATAGACCTTCATGCCGCCAGCACGTTGATGAGTGGTAAGCGAATTCTCATCACCGGCGCAGGGGGCACCATCGGCTCAGAGCTCGTGCGTCAGGCTGCTTCCTTCAAACCATCAAAGCTGGTTCTGGTGGATAATTCCGAGTTCAACCTCTATCAGATTGACATGGAAATGCGGGAGCTGGGTCTTGATGTGCCCGTGGAGGCCTATCTGGTCGATGTTTGTCGTCGCAATCACCTGACACGTCTTTTCGAGAATACGAAGCCGGAAATTGTTCTTCATGCGGCTGCTTTCAAGCATGTACCTATTGTTGAGCAGAACCAGTCACCCGCTGCGTTGACCAATGTGCTTGGTGCCAAGAATGTTTTTGACGCATCGGTGGAATTCAAGTCCGAGGCTGTTGTGTTTATCTCCACTGATAAGGCCGTGAATCCGACGAGCTTTATGGGAGCAACCAAGCGCATTGCCGAACTCTATGCGCAGGCACTGGATGTCGCGCAAACTGACACGCGGTTTGTGACGGTGCGCTTTGGCAATGTTCTCGGCTCGACGGGATCAGTTGCGCCTCTGTTCGAGCGTCAGATTGCTGCCGGCGGTCCTGTGACTGTGACCCACCCGGATATTTCGCGCTATTTCATGACCACGCGCGAGGCAGTGCAACTGGTGCTCCAGGCCGCCAGTCTCGACCATGGTCAACGCGGTGTCGTCACCCATGATGGGCGTATATTTGTACTCGACATGGGGGAGCCGATCCGCATCGTCGAACTGGCGAAACGAATGATCGAAGCTCATGGCCTGAAACCGGATGAAGACATCAAAATCGAATTCACCGGCCTTCGGGCAGGGGAGAAGCTGTTCGAGGAAATTTTCCTTGATACAGAAAAGCTGATCAAGACCGGCGCTGACGGTGTTCTGTTGGCCTCGCCAACAATGATTGATCTGCCTTTGCTCAATCCGCGTTTTGCTGATGTGATCAGTTATGCCCAGAGCTGCGATGAAGTGAAACTAGCCGAAGCTGTTCACCATCTGGTGCCGGAATTTCGTGGGCCTTCTGCTGTTGCCGACATGGCGGCCTCACAAACCGCTGCGGAATGAGCGCGCAGCCGAGCTTGCGATTTATGTGAGACACGTCATAACGACGTCAATGCTATCCGCCCAGTTATCAATCCCTGAGGACATGCCCCATGAAGCCAATCCGCAAGATTGTCATTCCCGTTGCCGGCCACGGCACCCGTGTATTGCCAGCGACCAAGTCGACACCAAAAGAAATGTTGCCCGTCGTGGACCGGCCTTTGATCCATTATGTGGTAGAGGAAGCGCTTGAAGCGGGCATCGAGCATATTGTTTTCGTCACTGGTCGCGGCAAGGGCGCACTGGAAGATTATTTCGACCATGCTTTTGAGCTTGAGGCTGGGCTCGAAGCCAAAGGCAAGACAGAAATTCTTGAAGATGTCCGGCAGCCGATTATGACGCCTGGCAGCCTTTCATATACCCGACAGCAGTCTCCGGCAGGTCTTGGTCATGCGATCTGGTGCGCCAGGGAAATTATCGGGGATGAGCCTTTCGCTATTTCGCTGCCTGATGTGATTATCCGTGGCAAGCCAGGCTGTTTGCGGGAGATGGTGGACCACTATAATAAATGTCAGGGGAATATTATCGCAGTGGAGGAAGTGCCCCGCGAGGAAGTCAACAAATACGGGATCATCGCCCCCAAATCGACTGATGAAGCCTTGATGGAAATGACGGGTATGGTGGAAAAGCCGTCCGTTGAGGATGCGCCGTCCAATTTCTCCATCACTGGCCGATATATCCTGCAGCCAGAGATTTTCAGCCTGTTGGAAAAAACCGAACGTGGTGCCGGTAATGAAATCCAGCTGACAGATGCGATGGCAGCTTTGATGACGCAACAGCCATTTTTTGCCTGTACTTTTTCAGGAGAAAGCCATGACTGCGGCAGCAAGATTGGCTGGTTAAAAGCCAATCTTGCTTTCGCGACCGATCGTCCGGAGTTTGTGCAAGAACTACAGAGCTACGTTGGGGAACTGTTTTAGACTGTCAGTTAAGATAAAGTTCGGGGCTGGCCCTAGAAAATTGCCTGACCGAAGTAAAATACACCGCCCCAGAACAGGGAGCAGGTGACAAATACAAAGGCAATGGTGCGGCCTACAGGCCATCTTTCTTCGTCTGCGACCGGTGCGTCCCACTGCTGCTCCAGAGCAGATTGCAGGCGACGGGCAGGAGAATTGAGGCCACCGATAATATTCAACGGCTCCAGAGGTGAAGCTGATTGTGCTTCTTCAGCTTCAAACGAGAATTCCTGTTTGCGCTGTGCTTTCGCCATGATGGCAACTCCTTTTGATACTCATGTACTAACGTACTAACATCATATGCATGATCCTCTTAACAAGTGCTTAACCTGGGTTAGGGTTCCCTGAACGGAATGGATTGAACTTTTCTAAACTTGTCCATGCTATCAGTTTTTGTGGCATTTATATCTGCCGGAGGAGGCTGAAAAATGACGCTCTATATTAGATCAAGGCAGGTTAAACGTCTGCTTGGGGCCGGCATGTTTGCAGTCGGCGTATTATGCGGCGGGGCTTTTCTGGGGGAGGCAGAAGCCTGGAGGTTGGCCCGCCAGGAAGCAACAGCTCAGCAGTTGGCAGCGTTGACGCCTTTGCCGCAGGGCAAGACAGTGAATTACTATACAGCGCTGGCAGATTACGCGCTTGCCGTGCGACCTGGCGACTATGTGTTGGCTGAGCAAGCGACGGGCAAGATTCTCAATCGCAACAGCAAGGATGCGCAGGCCTGGAACCGGCTTGCTTTTATTGATCTGCGCGAGAACCGGCAACTGACCAGAGATGGTGTTGCGGCACTTTACAAATCTTATGACGCAAGCCCTTACGGTGACTTGGCGATGATGATCTGGCGCGTTGAGTTTGGCTCGAGCGTCTGGTCGTCCCTGCCGGATGATTTGCGCGCGCGTACGCTGGCACAAATTCCCGTGATTGGTCGTTTCGGTGTTTCGTGGGAATGGCGTGTAGGCGCGTGTCGGCAAAATCCCCATGAGCAGATCTGGCGGGCCGCCTGTGATATTGCACCGGGTGTTGTCAGACCGGGAACAGGCGGTAGGCCGCAAACGGGATAGGCTGGTATCAAGCCACTACCTATTGACGTTTGCGTGACCCGCGCGCGGCGAGACCAGCGCCAAGCCCCAAAAACAGCATCCACCACCACATGACCCCGGGTATCTCCAGGGCATAGTCGACCTGTCCGTGCAACAGGATGAATAGGGATATAATCAGTATTGTACGTAAATACGTGCCATAGCGTTTGTGAGCAAAGCCGGTGCGCACAGTCCATATCATCCAGACCACAATGCCAACGGCGCAGAGCGTGCCGACAATGCCGGTTTGCAGCAACCATTGCAGGGCAATATTATGCGCCGCGCCTTGTGTTGCCAGAATGTGGGCGTTCTCACTGGTCATGATCATATCATTCACCGTACTGAACGAACCAAAGCCATAACCGGTGAATGGGCGGGCAAGGAAAGCTTCCCAATAGGCAGAGAACATGACGAGGCGCATGTTGGCATCTTCGTCGAGGTCAGCATAGCGCGCGCCGGCCACATCGCCGGACAGGTTCCAGAAAAAAACGCCGAGCAGGCTGATGCCTGCTACAGCAAGTATGATCAGGCGGAAAAGCGATGAGTCCGTCTTGCCGTCTGATGCGCTGGTCCTGCGTGAGAGTACCTCCCAGAAAAAAAGGATCCCAAGGCAAACCAGCGTGAATGTGAGCCCCGCTCTTGAGGCCGTCAGCAAAAGACACACAGCGGCAAAAAGGAAGGTAACAACCCCCAGCATTCCGTGGCGGAAAAGACTTTCCATCAGCACCAGCGGGTTCAGGCTCACAACCTTGCGCAGGGCACGCAAAATGGAGGCTGTCGCCGCCAGAATGGTGATGCCAAAAAAAGTTGCTGCTGTGTTCGCGGAGAGGAATGCGGCTGAAAGTCGGTCCTCATGATAAGGGCGCGGCTGCCCATGGATCATGTCAGGATTAAGTGTGAAATCGGCAAAGGCCCAGACAGCAATCATCAACAGCACAATCAGTATCACCTGCCACAGCCGGTGTGCATCTTTCGCCAGCCTGCCTTCACTTTCTGCCAGCATGTAAACGCAGAGCGCCGCAGCAATGATGGCGTAATGGTTCATGGCAAAAACAGTGCGTCCGGTGATCGCATCAAAGACAAATGCACAGCCCAGCAGGATCAATCCCATCGCTACGACTTGCGGCAAGCGCGAAGATTTTCCGGTAACCAGCTTTGTACCTGCCAGCAGCAATAGAGCCGCGGAAAAAAGAAACGAGGTCATTGGCGTGTCAGCGCCAAAAAACAGGCTGGCCCCGGCCAGCAATATCACCAGCAGGCCATATGGATAGAATAAGCGTAACAGTCCGGCCATGCCTCACCTGATCGGGTCAAACCCCTTTACTACCGCCAAGTTAACCATGTGAGTCTTGTGAATTGGTTACGGCTGGCAGCGGAGCCTCAAATTGTAATCCAGACCGAGAGAGTGCAGATTTGACGCAGGGGAAGCGGTTCTTTATTATTGCCGCTTGTGGTGATGGGGTTATCCCAATGACGGGTAAGTTGAGTTTTTGGCACGCGCCTGGCGCGTATCTGGCCCTATCTTTGCAACACCTTCGGCAAGCTTTTGTGAACCGGAGATAGAAGCATGACAGCTGTTGCAGAACGGGACTTTACCAGCTTCAAGGAACTGGATCAGGCTTTTGCCGCACCGGCAGACGTGCCGACAGGCCTGACAGGTGTCCTGAAACGCACGCAGGATCTGGCCATCGCGATCCCGCTATTCATCTTCATTTTGCCTCTGCTGGCAACTATTGCCATTCTGATCCGCGCTCAGGGACATGGACCCGTAATTTTTCGTCAGGTCCGCTGTGGCCGCGGCGGGGTGCCGTTCACCTGCTACAAATTTCGCACCATGCACATCGATGCCCCCAAGGCACTGGAAGACCTGTTGCAGCGAGACCCCAAAGCAGCGGCAGAATGGGAAAAAACCCAGAAACTGCAAAATGATCCACGCATTACAAGGATTGGTCGCTTCCTGCGCCGCTCCAGCCTTGATGAGTTGCCGCAACTGGTCAACATCATTGCTGGCGACATGTCAGTCATTGGGCCGCGCCCCGTGACATTTGACGAGTTGCCGCGTTACGGCAGCAAACTCTCTTATTATATGGCGGCCCGCCCTGGCGTTACCGGTTTGTGGCAAGTGAATGGTCGCAGTCAGCTCACATACCAGCAACGGATAGATTACGATGCTGAATATGCAAAAAGCTGGAGCCTCGTGCGTGATATGCGCATTCTTCTGAAAACCGTCCCGGCCGTGCTGATGTCCAAAGGCGCTGTGTAACTGGTCAAGCAGTACGCGCGTCCAGCTTCTTGCTTGCCTGTCCTGACGGGGCACACTCAGTCGCAGATTTACTTGCCTGCCGTGATAAGTGCGTGAAATGAAATTTTCGCGCACTGAGGCTTTGTTCCATATGTGAAGTTATGACATCGTCATGTTGCCGCAGGCTTTGAAAAGGGTCTTCAGGCTGACGGGCATGGGATTTGATCATGATGCAGGACGCTAAACGAATACGCTTTTCACTGATTATACTGTGTTTTTTTCTGGTCACAGGCTGCGTGCGCCTGACCATGTCATGGGCTGACCTGACCCCGGATCGACCGGAAGCGACACCGGAAGTGCTTGCTGCATTTGATGATCAGGGGCGGGTGCTGACGACAGCTGATTGGCAGGAGCGTGTTCCTGCCCTGAGACAGGCCTTTCAGGAACATGTTTATGGCATTCTGCCGGATGAGTCGGGTGCACGTATCGTTGATCGCCGTCTTGTTGCAGATGATTTGCTCGAAGGGCGCGCCCGGTTGGAAGAGCTGACGGTTGAGGTGTCGGCTCGTTTTGGGGAAGTGCCGGAAAGAGCCGCCACGTTCAAACTGCTTCTGGCAACGCCCAACGCCGTGAAGGGCTCTTCTCCATTGATCCTGATGGAAACATTCTGTCCCAATCACAATACGATACCTCATGAGGGCGTCTCCCGGCCAGACACAGGGGGCGGATGTGATGGCGAGGGGCCAATGGCAATGGCTGTGACCTATGTTTTCGGGCGGTACATTGCAACACCGCCACTGGCTGAAATCTTTGATCGTGGTTATGCGCTCGCCACTTTCTATCCGAGTGAGTTTGTGCCCGATCAGGCAGGTGCCGGCCTCTCCGCCTTGAGGCGTTTCTCAGACGGGCATTCTGATGACGAAACGCGGTGGGGAGCTGTGGCTGCCTGGGGATGGGGATTTTCGCGGGCGCTGGATGTGCTGGCACAAGAGCCGACAGTGGATATGGCCCGGGTGATTGCCTATGGACATTCCCGTTATGGAAAGGCGGCGTTGTTTGCCGCTGCTTTTGATGAGCGTATTGCGGGCGTGATCGCCCATCAGTCAGGTACGGGCGGCGCAGCGCTCAGTCGCGATAAGGCCGGTGAAAGTGTTGGTGAAATCACGGATGCTTACCCGCACTGGTTCGCCCGTCAGTATGCGGCTTATGCAGGACAGGAGGAGAAATTGCCAGTGGATCAGCATCAGTTACTGGCATTGATTGCGCCGCGTCCGATGTTGCTCGGCAATGCACGGCGCGATGTGTGGTCCGACCCTGAGGGGACATTCGTTGCCGCGCAGGGCGCGCACCCTGTATATGACCTGCTTGGCACCAGTGGTCTGCAACAGACAGACCTGAAAGCATTCATTCCTGATGCAACATTGTCATTTCATATTCGCCCGGGCACCCACGGTGTGACCGAAGATGACTGGCCAGCTTTTTTTGACTTTCTGGAGGCGCATTTTAGGGAATAGCCTGTGGCTATTCGTCCAGACCGAAAACGGTTGTGCGCAGCGTAAACAGATTATTGTAATACTGATAACGCGTATTGATTTCCTGACTGGCCGTCGAATAGTAGCGCTCTGCTGCCTGCACCACATCACCTAGCGGGCGGGTGCCAATTCTGTATTCACTCTGTATACTGTCAAGTTGTGTACGATAATTGATACGGGCATCTGCAAGAGCTTTAAGTGTTTCCTGCTGTGCCTGAATGCGCACCCAGGAACGGGTCACCGTGTCTTCCAGAGCAATGCGGGCCGAGGTCAGTTCGCTGTTGGCACTGCGCAGACGCGCGAGGGAGTCATCTACCCGCGCCTTGCCGAGGCCGCCGCTATAGAGCTGGCTGGTAACATTAAGGCCGATCCGGTCCCGCGTGATGAAGTCGCCTGTGGGGCCGTTAACGTCAATATCCTCTTCATACGCCGCAAATGCCTGAAAACTGATGACGGGCAGGCCGGCCCGCCTATTCTGTTCTGTAGTTGCCCGGGCAGAACGGATTTGCGATTGGGCACGTTTGAGCGAGGCAGCATTGCGGGCAGCGACATCCAGAATGCTGTCGAGTGTTTCACGCTCGATCACGTCTTCTGTATCATCCGCATAAATAAAGGCTGAGAGACCGGTCGTACAGGCCGTGTCAAAGTCCAGCAGCAAGGCAAGCCTGGTGAGGGCCTGATCCCGAACGAGTGTTGCATCAATGCGTTGTGAGGTCGCAATGGCGGCACTGGCTTTTACCTGACTCGCATCTGCAATGGTGATGGCCTGAGCACGCAAGCGCTCATCTGCGGTCATGGCGTCTTGCAGGTAATATTGTTCCTGCTCTTCGGTTAGCACCTGAATGGCAGCAGAGCGTAATGCTTCAAGATAGGCTGTGCCGGTTTCCTGTGCTACGCGCACTTGCGTTTCTGCGATGCTGTATTCTGCGGCCTGCACCTGTTCCTGTGCGCTGGCGCGCGCCATCTTGTTGGCCCCAAAGTTATACAGGGTTTGCTGAAGCTGGATGCCAACCTGATTGTCGCGTTGGTTGTTCTGTAAACGACCGTCGCCCTGACCTGTCTGGGCGAAGAAAACAACCTGCGGACGGTTCTGGGAGAGAGTGGCCAGCAGATTCGCTCTGGCAAGATCACGTTCGGCTTCCGCCCCCTCAATCTGGGGGTTTATCTCCCCAGAAATGGCCAGAGCATCTTCGAAGGCAATGCAACTTTGGTCAGTCTGGGCCATCGCAGTGCCAGAGAGAGAAGCTATGGCAGTGATGATGGCGACGACGCGGTGCATGGGGACCTAGCTTACTCTGCTGCCTCTATCGAAGACATTGAAGATCGGTTCGAATAATATCTCTGCGAAGGTACTCTTCTGACCATTCGCTATAAAAGCCTCTACCGGCATTCCGGGTATAATATCAATGTTATTTTCAGTTTTCAGGGTGGAGCGGTCAAGCAAAATACGCGCTTCATAATAGCTGACGCCTGTTTCCGGCACCTGCTTCAGATCAGCGCTGATGGAGAGAACTTCGCCATCGATGCGCGGCTGTACCCACATCTTGTAGGCCGAAAGCTGTGCCTTGACACTCTGGCCCGGCTGGACAGCATCCCGGTCTGTGGGGTTGATTTGCACCTGCGCAACCAGGTCCGAAGTATCGGGCACAATTTCCATAATCGGTTCGCCGGAGCCGACAACGCCGCCAATTGTTGTGAACGAAAGGTTCAATACTTTGCCAGAGCGCGGGGCTGTAATGATGGTCCGGGAAAGCACATCCTGGGAGGCGCCCAGTTTTTCTTCAGCCATTTCAGCATTGCGCCGCGCTTCGAGTAATTCGCCGGAATAGCGTGCTTGCGCCACAGCAACAGCACTCTTTATTTCTTCATCAATTTCCAGGGCCGTCACACGCGCTTCGTTCTGGCTGGCCCGCAATGCGGATAATTCAGCTTCCAGGCTGGCCACCTCACGCTCTGATGCCTGAACACGGTCAATGGTTTCCCATTTCTGGTCCAGGAAAGACAGACGTCTGGTCAGATCGTCGCTGGCAAGACGCAGAGAACGGCCAACGGCGTCAATCTGACTGACCAGGTCACGTTCGCGGGCTTTTTGCGTTGCGCGCCGAGCGGTCAGTACGCTGATTTCTGAATCGAGACTTCTGACGGTCTGGTCGAACAGGCGCTGTTGGCGCGCGATAATTTCTGTACGTGTTCTCTCGTCAATAGGCAGATCGTCGAGAACTGAAAAATCAGGTGCATCGCCAGCATCCAGAAGACTGGTCAATCGCTCAATGGAGGCAAGCTCTACCGCGAGCTCATTGGCGACTTCATCGCGTCGCGCGAGAGAGGCAATCTGGCCAAGCTCGACCAGTACATCACCTTCTTCGACAATATCACCTTCCTTGACATGCAGTGTACGAATGATGCCGCCTTCAAGATGCTGCACTACCTTGCGGTTGTCTTCAACGACAACCTGACCAGAGGCTGTCACGCCTTCGGCCAGTTGCGCAAAGGCACTCCACAGCACAAAACCCCCAATGAAGAAAAGGCAGGCTGCAGAAGCCCAGAAAGTGGGCCAGTCCTGGAAGTTCAGGAAGAATTTTTTTTCTGTAGGCTGCATCTTGATGACCTGTTACTGTTCTTAGTCGTTTTGCCCCGGCCCCGTACCACCTTGGGAAGGCGGATTGAGCTGGGCCCGTTTCTGGTTCAGATCACTGATCTTGCGTAAATATTCGTCACGCGGCATCAGGCCGACTTTACCATTCTGTATCACCAGAACGCGGTCGGCTGCATTGATAATCCTTACATCATGTGTCGCAATGATATACAGGCTGTCCCGATCAGCCTCAGGGATTTTGGAGAGGCGCGCAATCTGTTGCAAAAAGGCTCCGACCATGGTCGAGTCAAGATGCGCTGTTGGTTCATCCAGCAACATCATTACAGGATTGTCGAAAAAGGCGCGGGCAAGACCAACGCTCTGGCGCTGACCGGCTGAAAGGTGTGCACCATGTTCGCCGATCTGGGTATCATAGCCCTCCGGCAGGCCCAGGATAACGTCATGGCATCCGGCGCGGCGGGCTGCTTCATAAACGAGGTCCGTATCAGGATCTGTGAAGCGCGAAATGTTTTCAAAAACTGAGCCGGTCAGCAGTTCCACATGCTGTGGCAGATAGCCAACATAGCGGCCCCGGTCTTCTGAATTCCAGGTATGAATATCGCGATTGCCAAGACGCGCGGTACCATGGGCGGGAAGCCAGGCACCGGCAAGCGTTTGCATCAGCGATGTCTTGCCGCAACCGCTTGGCCCCAAAAGCGCAACAATCGCGCCGCGCTGCAGTTCAAATGTCAGTTTCGGCAGCAGGGGCTTCTGCGCACCCGGCGCTGCCACTGAAAACTCTTCCAGTTTCAGAATGGGAGAAGGGCGCGGCATTTTTGTAACCTTCTCACCTTCCTTGAGCATTTCAGACGTCATTCCTGCGGCGACATATTTTTTCAGGTCCAGCCATGATTGCTGGGCACGGATCATCTGGCGCCACATGCCAACGGCCTGGTCAATAGGTGCAAGGCCGCGGCCCATGATGATTGAGGCGGCAATGATAGCGCCGGGCGAGATCAGTTGTTGCAGAGCCAGGGCAGCAGCGGCACCTAGGATGCCTACCTGCAGAATCTGCCGGAAAGAACGGGATGTGGCGCTGAGGAAATTGCTGGAATTGACCGAGCGCAGACTTTCTGTAATCGCCCCCTGACGCTTTTCCTGCCAGCGGTCGATAATTCGGTCTCCCATCCCCATACTGACAATCGCAGCACGTTGCCGCACTGTATGTGCGAGCATGGTCTGGGCAGCGTTTTCCTGTTGCGCGGCATCTTCAACAGACTTCTTGGAGGTCGAGTCCGTGAACAGGGCGATACCCAGCAGGACTATGGCGCCAGCCAGGCCAAACACACCAAGAGACCAGTGAATGGCGAACAGGATGAGCAAAAACAGCGGCGCGAACGGCGCGTCCAGCATTGGCGAGATTGTGCCATTGATCAGGAAGCTTTGGGCGCGCGACAGATTGCCGACATTCTGGATGATGGCCGCAGGGGGCATGCGGGAATTATGGAAACCGGCGCGCAGGGATACGCGGTCAAGCGTTTCACCGAATTCCTTGCCGGCATTGGCAAGCACGCGCTTGCGCCCGCCTTCAGCGGCCACATACATGAGAAGCAGGAAGACAGCGATGAAGGTGAGGACGATCAGCGTCTCGACAGAACCTGAGGTGAGCACCCGGTCATAGATCTGCAACATATACATCGGTGCGACCAGCAACAACAGATTGACTGCCACCGTAAAGCCCAGTGCACCACGTACATAACGCCAGAAAACACGCTTTGCTGACTTGATTTCCGGTACCAGGTCCGGTTGCAGGGCTGAATGTTGTTGCCCGTCTGTACTCTGTTGACTGTCCACTATATTTAATGCTGCTCTCGCAACACTCCCACCAAGGTTCTGTGCGTTATACGTAAAGGAACATGGTTACGGAAGCCTTAGCTTGGCCTTCAAGGCCATGTAATCATTTGATATTTGCCCTAAAGGTCAATGGCCCAAAGGACACTTTGGATGGGTGTGGCTGCGGATTGCCTGAGGCTGGCTAGCCAGCCTGTTTTTGAGGAGTACTCGCCGCCTGTAAACCTGTCCATTTGCCGATGGTTTCCATAATCAGCGCCTGTTTGATCGGTTTTGTGACGACAGCATCCATACCGCTGTCCATACAGCGGCGCTGGTCCTGTTCCATCACATGGGCTGTGGCGGCAATAATTGGCACTCTGGCTTCATTGCTTTCCTGTTCAAGGCGGCGGATCATCCGGGTTGCCTCTAGGCCGTCCATTTCCGGCATGGAAACATCCATGATGATGATGTCAGGTTTCTGCTGCTGGAAGGCCTCCACAGCAAGCTTGCCATTGTCAGCAAGGCGCACGTCGGCGTTGAGGGTCTGCAGCATGGTCTTGATGACCATCTGGTTTACCACATTATCTTCAGCGATCAGGATATTCAGTTTTTTGGGTGCCGGGCCTGTTGCCTCGGTGCTCTCGGCAGGAGGGCTGGCGGCGCGTAGTTTCGTGCGGGCTCTGTTGAGGCCGCTAATGCCGCGATTATAGAGACTGGCGCTGATCGCATCCATCAGCTGTGAAGCGCGGGCAGGTTTTGTCAGCCACATGTCGAACAGGTCGCGTGCGCCGGAACTCGCTTCCGAGCGCTCGCTCAGGGATGAGAGCATCAGCACAGGGCCGGCAAAGGGTGTATCGCCAGACCGGAGTTTCTGGGTAAACTTAACCCCGTTGGGTCCTGGCATATTGTAATCTGTAATGATGAGATCGAACGGCGTGCCGGTCTGGTGCTGGCGTGCGACGGCTTCCAGTCCTTCGCCGGCATTGGCAGCTGCAACGGCGCTTATGCCCCAGCTTGCCGTCTGATCAATCAGGATACGTCGGTTATCGGCATTGTCATCGACAATGAGAACGTGCAGACCTTCCAGCGTGACGGCCGCATCATAGCGCCCTGACGCGATGCTCTCATCCACGGGCAGCGTCAGTTCGAACCAGAATGTCGAGCCATTGTTCAAAATGCTCTGTGCCCCAATGTTACCATCCATCAATTCGACAAGACTGCGGGATATGGCAAGGCCGATGCCCGTTCCCTGATATTTGCGGGTGCTTGTGTTGTCGGCCTGCTCAAACTGCTCGAACATGCGCTCGATCTTGCTTGGCGCGATGCCGATGCCCGTGTCCTCGACTTCAATTCTCAGATTTGCATTCGCGTCAACAACACTACCCGTAACGCGCACGGCGACATGCCCGCGATCGGTAAACTTGACCGCGTTGCCAACCAGATTGGTGATGACCTGACGGATACGCCCGCCATCGCCACTAAAGCCCTCCGGCAATGCCGGGTCATATTCAACCAGCAGCTCAATATCCTTCTCCCGGGCACGGGTGGAGACTATCGCCATGACATCCTGAATAGAGGTGCGCAGGTTAAAGGGTTCGGGGACCAGAGACATCTTACCGGCCTCGATCTTGGAGAAATCGAGAATATCATTGATAATGGTGACAAGACTGGTGCCGGAAGAAAGTATTATTTCGGCCAGTTCTTTCTGCTTCTGGTCAAGGTCCGTCTTGAGGAGTATTTCGGATATGCCGATTACTCCATTCATTGGTGTGCGAATTTCGTGGCTCATATTTGCCAGGAACTCGGACTTGGCCCGGGAAGCCATTTCGGCGTTTACAGCAGCTTTACGGGCTTCCTCCGCATAAGCCTTGGTATCATCAAGACTGACCGACAGGCGGTCCAGCATTTGCTGGAGGGCAAGGCCCAGTTGCCTCGTCTCGGTGGTCCCGGCGATGGGTATGTCCGTATCAAGAAAGCCTTCAGAAACGGAGTGCGCGCGACGGGCAAGAGTGTGCACAGGGCGAGATATTCTGCCCGCAAGCAGGAAAACCAGAAGACAGCCAAATATGACAACCGGCATGCCAGCAAGCATATAATGGCTCAGGTTGGATGCCGTAATCAGCCAGTAGTCCTGGCGCTCAACCATTACTGTCAAAACACCGATGATGTTTCCGTTGACGAGCAGCGGTTCATATATTTCGAGATTAAGGTCACCGTGGACAACCGTTCGGTTAGCCCCTTTGAGGATGCCAAGCACTTCGACGGATAACGGACCTTCGAACGTGTGATCGCCATACGGGTTGTCTGTAATACGATAGGTTTGTGATGCGTCAATAACCTCTGCATGGCTAATATTCTTGCGCGTGGACAAAAGTTTCAGGACGTTACTGACCGCGTTGAGATTATCGCTGGCCAGTTGTGTTTCAATGTTGCGGGCGACAAAATCAGTATTGTCAATTGCCGTATCATAAAGCGCGAGGGCTTCTTCACGGGAGAGCAGATAGGAATTGTAGAGCGCCAGAGATACCGTCAAGATACTGAGCAGCGAGATGACCAGTAATATCAACTGGCCAAACAGGCTGTTCACAAAGTTGGTTATTCCGGATGTTCTCAACAACACTGGTTTGCCCGTACGGCTTGATCAACCTGCAATCTGGCGCATTGAGATAAAAATAGGGTAAAGAGATGGTATCTGTATAAAGTCGCCCTACAGATTATTTAATCTTCTGTTAAGACTGGTTTCCAGGATCTCAACATATCCGCTTCAGGCTTTAATTTCGCCAGAAGCTGGGTGCCAGTAATACCAGTACGGTGAAGATTTCAAGCCGGCCGAGTAACATGGCCGCTGACATGGTCCATTTCGCCCCGTCGGGCAGGCTCTGGAAATTGCCTGTGGGGCCGACCGTTTCGCCCAGACCCGGACCGACATTGGCAATAGCTGTCCCTGCCGCGGAAAGTGCCGTCACCGGGTCCAGCTGAAACATGGACAGGATAACAGCAACTGTCGCGAAGATGGCAAAATAAACGAAGAAGAAACTGAAAACGGAGATGAAAACTTCATCTGTCAGCGGTCGGCCATTATAACGGGCGATAAAAACCCCATTGGGAAAAATCAGCCGCTTGCTGTAAATCGACAAAGCCGCAAAGACGACCTGCAGGCGGAATACTTTAAGGCCGCAGGAGGTGGAGCCCGCGCAGCCGCCAACAAACATGACACAGAAGAAAAAGCCATGGGCGAAGGTGCCCCACAGCCAGTAATCCGTGCTGGCATAACCTGTGCCGGTCATGATCGAGATGACGTTGAAGGCTGAAAGGCGGGTCGCGGTAAAGAGGTCATATTTGAATTCGAAAAAGATCAGCAACATCATGATCGTCACGAATATGCAGGCGATGAGGAGGAAAAACCTGGCCTGGCTGTCAGAAAATGCCGCTGTCCATTGTCCTCGCACGGCCAACAGGTACAGACCAAACGGTAGTGAGCCAAGGCACATGAACAGTACACAAACGAGGTCAACCGGGCCGACGATATCCGGGTCAGTCAGGAAATAGCCAAAGGAATCATCATGAGTGGAAAAGCCACCCGTCGCGATGGTGGTCATTGCATGATTGATCGCATCAAACGCATTCATGCCCATGAGCCAATACGCAAAAAAGCAAAGCGCCGTGAAGACCAGATAGATCATGGTGATGGCTGTTGCGATCTGGGATGCGCCGGGCAAAATCTTGTCTGATGTGTCAGAGCTTTCCAGCCGGAAAAGCTGCATCCCCCCAATAGACAGCATTGGCAGAATGGCGATGGCCATGATGACAATGCCGATCCCGCCGATCCATTGCAGGATGGACCGCCACAGCAATAGCCCTTTCGGGGCCTCATCAAGATCACTGATGACTGTTGAGCCGGTTGTGGTCAGTCCTGACATGGCCTCGAAGAAGGCATCGGTCACGCTGAGATCATATTCTCCCATTGAGAACGGTAGGGAGGCAAAGAAGACCAGTACAAGCCAGCTGAGCGAGGTAATCAGAAAGCCCTGACGAACATCAATGCGTTCAATGCGCCCCCAACTTGCGGTTGCGGCTGTGACCCCGAAAAGCAGGGAGAGAACGGCGGCGGCGGCAAAGCCCCGCCAGTCCTGCCGACGTAACGGGTCATCCTGCAGCAGGTCGGCGATCAGCGGCACCAGCATGGCAACGCCAAGACCAGCTGTCAGCAGACCCATTATGAGGAAGACCGGCCTGAGATTGATCATTGCAAAGCCATGACTCTAACCGGGGAAGAGGTCAATAAAGTGAATGGTGCCACACAGTTGCTAGTTGATCTGGCGCAACTCGTGAGGGCTATCGAGGGAAAAGGCCGGAATGACAGCTTCAAAATGCTCGCCCGTCATGGTTTCCATGCCATAGCTGCCAACCATCAAGCCAGAGGGCGTGGTCAGTGGCGCGCCGGATGTATATTCAAACACATCGCCGGGAAAAAGCATTGGCTGCTCACCAACGACGCCATCCCCGTTGACAACTTCCGTGCGACCATCCGCATCTGTAATGCGCCAGTGGCGCGTTTTAAGCTGGACAACATCGCTTGACGTATTGTCGATACGGATTGTGTAGGCCCAGACGTAATGATCGTCATAAGGTTCTGACTGGTCTTCAAGGTAATCCGGTTCGACGGAAATGCGAATACCGCGCGTTTCGTTCTCGTACATGGCAACTGCCCTGCTATACTAAATCTCAAACAGCAAGAAAAATAGCGACCCGGACTGTACTCGGCAAGCAGCAAGCTGATAATTATCGCGTGTGTGTCGCCCGACTGGTGCAAGGCACATCACAAGGAAACGCTTCCAGTTGCAGGAATCGCCGCTAAGGTCAGCGCATGTCTATTCAGTCAAACACTCAGGGCGTGTTCACCGCCGCGGCCTTGCAGGCAGCAGTTGCCGAGAACGTAATTCAGCTCGCTGGTGCGGCCTCGACCCGTCAGGTTCAGCCTGCCAGTCTTGATCTCACGCTCGGGGAGCGCGCCTGGCGTGTGCGCGCATCCTTCCTGCCGGGGGCGACGCGAAACGTCTCAGATTGCCTGTCCGGGCGTTTGTTCATGCATGAACTGAACCTGCGTGAAGGTGCTGTTCTGGAACGTGGCTGCGTTTATCTGGTCGAATTGCGTGAGCGGTTGCAGTTGCCGCAGGATGTCTCGGCCTTTGCAAACCCTAAAAGCTCCACAGGCCGGATTGATGTTTTTGTGCGCCTCGTAACGGATCAGGGTACTGCTTTTGAGCAGGTGCCAGCCGGCTACCATGGCAAGCTATATGCTGAAATCAGTCCAAAGACGTTCTCAATTCTTGCGCGTGCTGGGTCTTCGCTGAACCAGTTGCGCCTGAAACGCGGGCAGGTTCTGTTAGATGATGCTGACCTTGCCACGCGCCATGCAGCAACGCCGCTTGTGTCGCATACCGGACGCATTGCTCAAGGCTTGCGCCTGACGGTACAGTTGTCAGGTGCTGAAGGTGATGTGATCGGCTACAGGGCCAGGCGTCATGCGGGCTTGATCGATGTAGACCAGATCGGGGCGCTAGATCCGGCAGATTACTGGGAGCCGATTTTTGCGCGCGCCGACCCACACCTCATTCTTGATCCGGATGAATTCTACATTCTCGCGTCAAAGGAATGGCTTCGTATTCCACCGGATCTGGCGGCTGAGATGGTGGCGATTGATCCGCTTGTTGGCGAGTTTCGGGCCCATTATGCCGGTTTCTTCGATCCCGGTTTCGGTTGGGAGGGGCAGGATGATGCAGGCTCCCGGGCAGTGCTGGAAGTGCGGGGGCATGATGCCCCGTTTGTGCTTGAGGATGGTCAACTGGTGGCAAGACTGGTTTATGAGAGATTGTGCGGTACGCCGGAAAAACTTTACGGTCAGGATATGGCCTCGAATTATCAGGGGCAGGGATTGAAACTGTCCAAACATTTCATGCCATGGCAAGGTTGAGCCGGGTAAAGATGGGCCAGGTATAGACAAATGACGTTGCGTTTTTTGAACCATGTGCTCTTGATAAGTGTGCTGATGATAAACGCCTCGGCCTCGGCTGCCATGCAGCAGCCGGAAGCTCCAGAAGAGGCCTTGCCTGAGCCGGTGCAACTCTATCGGTTGCAGCCCGAAGATACCCATGTTGGTTTCACTGTCAGACATATGCCGTTTTCAACGGTGACCGGCAGCTTTGACCGGTTCGAAGCGTTTTTCGCTTTTGATGAGCGCGCCCCTTCGGTGATTGATTTTCTGGGGGTGGTGGACATGACCAGTTTCAATCCCGAGCGCGAGCCGCCGATTGATGTAACCGGGCCGGACTGGTTTGCGCTTGAGCAACATCCGACGGGTCACTTCCATGGTTATACCATGCAGATGACCGGTGAAAAAACGGCCATCGTCTCAGGCGACATGACCATGAAAGGCATAACAGGTGAGGCAGAGATCGAGATTGTCTTTCCGGAGGCGTCACCATTTTTTGAGCCGTATCCTGACAGCTTTCCGTTTGAGGCCCGCATGGTTGTGGATCGCACGCGGTTCGGGATGACGCGACTGCAGGGCATTGTCCGTAAGGATATCGTGTTGACATTCAGTGGGAATTTGCAGCGTCAAAATGTGGGTTTGCTCACTGAGCCAGGTTTTGCACTGCCGCCTGTTGTAGATGACTTTTTGGCTGACCTTGAGGCGAGGCCATGACTGATTTAATGTTGTTCATCTATCATGCAAGCTATGTATATTTTCTCGTTACTCCTTTCCTGATCTGGCTGTTGTTTCGTGAGAGGGGTCGTTTCAGCGGGCGAAAGTTCAAGGGCGCAGCAGGTCTGTTTTTGCTCGGAATATCTGTTCTGGCTTACGCCCGGTTTGTTGAGCCGCGCATTCTGTTGACCCGCGAGCATGAGGTGCAGTTATGCGCCGCAGGTGAGGGCAGTTTGCGGGCAGCTGTTTGGGCTGATCCGCAGACGGGCATTTTTGGCAATGTGATGCCGGTGCCGCGCGTCGTGCGCCGGATCAACGGCCTTGGGGCGGACATGGTGTTCATCCCCGGGGATTTTACCTATTATCTGCCCGAGGAAGAAATCGCCGATGTCTTTGCGCCCATGGCAAAATTGCAGGTGCCGACTTTTGCCGTCATGGGCAACCATGATGCAGGGTTGAAAAAAGGCCCTGATGTCATCGCCCCCTTGACCCGTGTTTTGACGCGGGCAGGGATCGTGGTGCTGGACGGGCGCAATATGGATGTGCCGCATGGGGATGATATTATTCGCATCATTGGCATGCGTGATCACTGGACTGCCCAGCGCGATCAGAAACCGGTTAATGCGGCCCTGCCAGAGACGCCTGCTGATCTTGTGATTGCTTTACAGCATAATCCGGATGTTCTGTATGAGCGGCGTCGCCTGCCTGCCTTTGACCTGATGGTGTCAGGCCATACCCATGGCGGGCAGGTCCTGCTTCCGGTTCTCACCTGCGCCCTGACTTTCGCCTGCGATGTGCATCGTTATGGCTTTGCCGAAAAGCGTCGGGGCAACATTTTTGTCTCTTCCGGCACAGGTCTGGGTGGTATCCCGGTTCGCTTTGCGGTGCCGCCTGTTGTTGATGTGCTGAATATCGAATATGCACCTTGTACGAACAGGCAGGCAGTTGAATGACCACGCTTCTCTACAGCCATAACGATTTCGAAAATCATGAAGTGCCCGCGGGCCACCCGGAGCGGCAGGCGCGATATGCCTATGTACGCGATGCACTGGCTGCGCCTGCATTCGATCATCTTCAGCGCCAAGAGGCACAGGAAGTTGCCTGGGATCGTATAGCGCTCGCCCACCCTGAGCCATTCGCGCAGATCGTGCGGGATGCCGCCCCTTCTGCTGAGCGTATCATCCAGCTTGATCCCGATACCTGGATGGGGATGCATTCGCTTTCTGCCACGCGCCGTGCGGCTGGTGCCGGTGTTGCTGCTATTGATGAAATCATGGCGGGCAGGGCGGATAATGCGTTTGTGGCGGCCCGCCCGCCCGGTCACCATGCAGAGCAGGACCGGGCAATGGGGTTTTGCGTCTTCAATTCTGCTGCCATTGCTGCCTTGCACGCTCAGGCGGCCCATGGCTGTGAGCGGGTCGCCGTGGTTGATTTCGATGTACATCACGGCAATGGCACCCAGGCCATATTCTGGGATAAGGAAAATGTCTTCTTTGCCTCCTCTCACCAGTGGCCACATTATCCGGGCACAGGGCGCGAAGCAGACACAGGCGTTTTCGGTCATATCCACAACGCAACGCTCCAAAACGGGGAGGCGGGGAATGCCTTCCGGCGCGTCTGGGGAGAAAATTTGCTCCCGGCGCTCTCGGACTTTGACCCTGATTTCATTATCATTTCCGCTGGCTTCGATGCCCATGCGGCTGATCCGCTGGGCGGCCTCAATCTCGTCGAGGACGATTTTGCCTGGGTCACACAGGAGATAAGGGCTGTGGCGGCTGCGCAGTCTCAGGGCCGGATCGTGTCATTTCTGGAAGGCGGGTATGATCTGGAGGCGTTGGCAAAAAGTGCGGCTGCGCACGTGAAAGCCCTCGCCAGCTAACCGTAAATCGGTTAATTCCATGGCCCGATGGTCGGTAGAATTATAACAGTGCGGCATGGCAAGCCGGATATCTCGCGGGATGTGCGTATCACAGCCCGTGAATACGGGGACTGGTGGGCGCAATATAATCGCAGCGGTCTCGACCCAGCGGAGCAGCCGCCGGACTCTCTGTTGAAAGCAACCGAACATGCCACGCATATTATCTGCTCAACCATGCCGCGCGCGATCGAGACTGCCAGTATGATTGTGGAGGAGGGGCGCGTTGTGCCCCAGGACTCCCTTTTCGTTGAAGCGCCGCTGCCGCCCCCGCCGGTGCCTTTCCTGCGCTTGCGGCCCGGGACCTGGGGGGTGGTTTCGCGCACTTTCTGGTTTTTCGGTTTTGCGCCGGACGGGGCGGAGAACCACAGTGCTGCCTGGCAGCGCGTGCGGATGATTGCAGACCGGCTGATTGATCTTGCCGGTGAAGGTGACGTGGTCCTGTGTGCCCATGGGTATCTCAACTGGATGATCGACTCTCACATGCGCAAGCGGCGCAAATGGGACAAGGTCGATCACCAGCGGCGCAACAATTACTGGTCATGGCGCGCGTATGAAATGAGCGCCCCGCAGGCTGCGGCCAACCGGTCGCAACCAGCGACGCAAGCCGCGAAATAAAAACAGAAGAAAGAACAGGCCGGATGGCGGATCATAAAGACATCGCAAAAAAATCGTTCGAGGATGCGCTTGGCGAGCTCGAAGAAATTGTCCAGAAACTGGAAAGCGGCAATGCGCCGCTGGAAGAGTCCATTACCCTTTATGAGCGTGGTGCCGCGCTGAAAGCCCATTGTGAAGCGCGCCTCAAATCTGCCCGCGAGAAAGTCGAGAAAATTATTCTCGATGAAAATGGCGAGCCCAAAGCGGAACCTGCACGCTTTGACTGACCTGTCGTCAGGCCGATGCACGCAAGTTGCCTGAAAACCCGTAACCCCTAAATCTTAGAGAAATCATTGTCTTATCGCAGCGCAGTCATTATTGTGCCGTAGATGCGCGCGACGCCTCACAATAAGCGCACAATGCCCAAAGAGAGTTTTTTACATGGCTGTAGACACCCCCCTTCTGGACCAGATCACTTATCCCGAAGACCTGCGCAAGATGGAGGTCGGCCAGCTGCGGCAGGTGGCTGACGAGTTGCGTGATGAAGTTATCGACGCTGTTTCCACGACCGGCGGGCATCTCGGGGCCGGGCTTGGGGTGATCGAGTTGACGGTCGCGCTGCATTATCTGTTCGACACGCCCAAGGACAAGCTGATCTGGGATGTGGGCCATCAGTGCTATCCGCACAAAATTATCACCGGGCGGCGAGAGCGCATTCGCACCCTGCGTCAGGAAGAAGGTTTGTCCGGTTTCACCAAGCGCAGTGAAAGTGAGTACGATCCTTTTGGCGCGGCACACGCTGCGACATCCATTTCTGCGGCTCTTGGCATGGCGGTGGCCAGCGACATGCGCGGGGACGACAACAACGTCATCGCGGTCATTGGTGACGGGTCCATGTCTGCCGGCATGGCCTATGAGGCGATGAACAATGCCGGTGATCTCGGCAAACGGCTGATTGTCATCCTCAACGACAATGACATGTCCATTGCGCCGCCGGTTGGCGCGATGAGTGCCTATCTCGCGCGGATGAGTTCGTCCGGTGTTTATCAGGGCTTCCGCAATTTTGCCAAACAGCTGGTCAAGAAGTTGCCAAAAGCCCTTTATAAAAGCGCGGCGAAGGCAGAAGAATTTTCGCGCGGCATGGTGCAGGGCGGTACCCTGTTTGAAGAGCTTGGTTTTTATTATGTCGGCCCGATTGATGGCCATGACATGAATCACCTGATTCCGGTTCTGGAAAATGTGCGCGATATGGAAACCGGGCCAGTGCTCGTGCATGTGGTAACACAAAAGGGCAAGGGGTATGCCCCGGCGGAATCCTCCGCAGACAAATATCACGGCGTTGCCAAATTCGATGTCATCAGCGGCAAACAGCACAAGGCCAAGGGCAATGCCCCGTCCTATACGTCCGTGTTCGCCAGACAACTGATCGCCAATGCGAAAAATGACGATAAGATTGTCGGCATCACGGCGGCGATGCCCGGCGGCACCGGCATCGACAAGTTCATGGAAGAATTCCCTGACCGGACCTATGATGTGGGGATCGCCGAGCAACATGCGGTCACGTTCGCTGCCGGCCTTGCCGCGGAAGGCATGAAGCCGTTTGCGGCGATCTATTCGACATTCCTTCAGCGCGCGTATGATTCCGTTGTGCATGATGTTGCCCTGCAGAACCTGCCTGTCCGCTTCCCGATGGACCGTGCCGGTCTGGTCGGCGCTGATGGCGCGACCCATGCCGGCGCCTATGACCTTGCCTATCTCGGGTGCTTGCCCAACATGGTCATCATGGCCGCAGGGGACGAGGCTGAATTGACTCATATGACGCATACGGCAGCCCTTTATGATGGTGGCCCGATTGCCTTCCGCTTCCCGCGCGGCGAAGGTGTTGGTCTTGAGCTGCCGGAAACGCCGCAGTTCCTTGAATTCGGCAAGGGCCGTATCGTCCGTGAAGGGACCAGTGTCGCCCTGCTCAGCCTTGGGGGCCGACTGTCTGAATGTCACCGCGCCGCTGACATGCTGGCCGCGCAAGGGCTCTCCACGACAGTGGCAGATGCCCGTTTTGCCAAACCATTGGATGAAGCACTGATCCGCCAGCTTGTTGCCCATCATGAAGTTGTGGTGACCGTGGAGGAAGGCTCTGTCGGCGGCTTTGGGGCTTTTGTGCTGCATTTCCTTGCCCGCGAAGGTCTTCTGGATAGCGGCGTGAAAATCCGCACCATGACCCTGCCGGATATTTTCCAGGATCAGGCGTCACCTGCCCGGATGTATGAAATGGCCGCGTTGAACGCCCCGCAGATCGCGAAAACCGTGACAGATGCGTTGGGCGTGGAGCTGCAACAGCAAAGCGGCGACCTGAGGGCGTAAGTACCTGTTCTTCTCGTCTTTGCGTTGCGTCTGGCTGGCGTAGCAGGATCTGCCACAGTTTTGATAAAAGTTTTCGCCCTCTCCCCCCGGGGGTGCGCGCGCATCGCTATGGCCGCAGCGTCTGCGTTCAAAGAACGCGGGGCGGTCTGGCTGTGCGGGTTTAGTGAATAAGGCATGGGTTTCTCGTTGCGAGTATAATCCAGATCTTATATAGAACAAAAAAAATACAAAGTCAACATATTATATCGGATATGCCAGATGCCAAATACTCTACCTTGATCAGGTTTGCTTATTCACTGCCCCTACTATAAGATTTTAGTAAATATTGAAGTGTGATAAATTCATGCTGAGGGTAGTTTGCACTATATCTATTGTTGGGTTCGGTCTGTTGACGCCAGCTTGGTCTTCGGAAAAATGGGATGTCGGATTTGAGTTAGGAATTAATCATCCCTACGATCGCGATGCCTCTCAAGGGCAGATATTCGACGAATTTCTCACAAGTACAACAAGTTATGATTATGGTGAAGTATTTGGCTTCAATATTGGATATTGGCCGTTGCGAAGGCTTCGTCTTGGATTGGCTGTAGAAGAGAGTAAACTGCATCTTGAAGAACGCACAAACTTTACTTTCATCCCTCAACTGAACGAAGTTTTTGTGGAGCCATTCAAGGTGTCAGGAACAGAGAACATGACAAATGTGATGTTGACGGCTGATTATGTTGCCCGCGCAGGGAAGAAACTCAGACCTTTTATCGGAGCAGGTGTTGGGTATTCCATAGATTATTTTGACAATTTTGGTATAGCTACAGACAGAAAGAATCAATCCCAGTTTGCGGATACTGTGGGGCCTATCGTCTTTGATGAAGATGAATATCTTGCCATCTATGAGGCACGCGCTGGAGTTTCATGGCAGTTATCACCTAAAGTCAGCGTCGGGGTACTAGCAAAGCATGTTGGCATTAATGAGACCTACAGATCAACCTCGCTGGGGAGGTTCGGTGGTGAAGATGAGGAGGTGAATGGTCATAATACATTCAATTTTTCATCCGTATAAGACCGTTTCAAGGAAAATAACCAATTTCTTTTTTTGGAAGGGCGGGCGTACCAAGGGTAAGTCGTTCTCTGATATTTTTCGAGGGGAGCTATATGTGATGACTGTAACGGGTGTTTATTCGGTCAGGGCGGATGGTGATCAGATTTAGTAATAACTATCCTGCCTTTGGAACCACTGGTCCTATTTGAGATAATTGTTCTTCAAAGAAGACCCATATCAAAATCAATGAGAAAACAATCAGTGCTATGCCGGTGAAGCCGCCATAGATGACGCTCATTCGGGCTCTTGCTTCGTCTCGATCTTCCATCTTCAAATAAGAGATGGCCTGCGCCAGAAATATCAGACTGGCCAAACCGAGTCCCCAGGCGACACCTTGGGCGAGAACAAGAAAAAGATGCCGTCCGTCATCGGTCAAAAATCCGGCTACGAACATGGCTGCTGTTGCGCCGAAAACAGCGACCATTAAAGAACCGATCATGCCGCTGATAAGTGTATTCGCAAAGACCCATTGAGGGTGCGCGCCAAGCTTGGCAGTCGCTTTGATAAGAGGCATTTCCTTTAAGATCATAACCCAATTTACCAGAAATTCTGATGCCATGAAACAAAAAACCCGGACTGCTTTTCAGCGATCCGGGGGGGTACTGTTATAAAATTTATCCAGTCATGACATCGACCGGCGGGAGGTGGGTGCTACGGACAAGCCGTGGCAAGGCGGGTTTGTTACAACCCGGACCTGTGGTGAGCGTCGGACCCTCCTACAGGCGCTCGGCCTCGATGCCCTTTTCGGCCAGATAGTCCTGCAGGGATTTTTCCCCCGCGAGGTGACCGGCGCCAACGGCGACGAAGAATGTGCCTGCTTCTTCATTCAGCACAGTTTCCAGCGTGTCAGCCCAGTTGGCATTGCGCTTATACAGCAGCACATCAGCGATGGTGCCATCGCTGCTCTGCATGGCCCCGTTGATCATGTCACCAAGCCGGTCCATGTCCCCGGCCTGCCAGGCGCTGACCATATCGTTGAAGAAATTCGGGAAGTCATTCGTCTGCTGAATGCCCTCAATCAGCATGTCAGCCATCATCTCGTCCGGCAGGTCCGCGAAGAAGCGCAGTTGCTGCTCGCCGGTTTCGAAGAAGCGCAGGTTCTTTTCGTCCGCGACGGCTTCCTTGCCGAGAATCATTTCAAGGCCAGCCTCCGGATCACCGCCATCGGCGACAATGCGCATGACGCCAATGGTCAGGCTGGCGAGCCAGGGCCGGAAGGGTTGCAGGCTGGACAGGGGCAGGCCAAGCGGCGTTGCTTCTGTTTCAATCAGGGCGAGTTCTTCTTCGGTGAAGAAGGACGACAAGGTTGTGCCTTCCGGGTTGAGGCCCAGTTCAAATATCAGGGGCTGCAAGGCGGCCTGTGCTTCGGCTGAAATGTCTGTCTCGAAATAGACCGTATCAGCACTTTCCCATGCGGTGTTGAACGCCTCATTGCGCCAGGCAACATCCTTTTGCAGAATATGTACGGTGCCGAACAGATAGATGGTGGTATCCGCGTCACTCACCGACCAGATGGCCGGATCGGGCGCTGTTGTTTCCATCTCTTCTGCCGTTGCGGCAAAAGTGCCGCTGGCCGCCAGTGCCACAAGGCTGACGCCTGTTGTCTTCAAAAAACTGTAAATCATCCGTTTATCTCCTTTTTGCCCGCCCCACACTTCTTCTTCGGCAAGACTGGATGTAAAGTGGGCTTTACAGGCTGGGTTGTCAAGGAGGCTTTACAGATATTTTTGGGCGCAGGCAGGGCGCGGCGATCACCGGGCATAAAAAACCCCGGCACGTGGCCGGGGTTTGGCATGTCAGTCATGTCAGTGATGGCAGAAAGCCGTCAGGCGGCCGCCAGATTCTGGTTGGCAAAGTCCCAGTTCACAAGTTTATCGAGGAATGTCTCGATATAGGCCGGGCGCTTGTTCTGGAAATCGAGATAGTAGGCGTGTTCCCAGACATCCATGGTCAGAAGCGGGGTGACACCAATTTCCGTCAGGGGGGTGTCAGCATTGGCTGTCTTGCGCACTTCCAGCTTTTCGCCTTTCAGTACCAGCCAGGCCCAGCCGGAGCCAAACTGTGTTGCGCCCGCTGCGGCAAAAGCAGATTTGAATTCATCATATGAGCCAAAATCGCGGTCGATCAGTTCGGCAATTTTGCCCGTTGGCTTGCCGCCGCCATTGGCGCTCATGGAGTGCCAGTAAAAAGTGTGATTCCAGATCTGGGCAGCGTTATTGAATACGCCCTGCATGTCTGAATTGATGGCACTTTCTGTGACAATCGCTTCAAGGCTGGCACCGTCATGGGGTGTGCCGGCAATCATCTTGTTGAGATTGTCCACATAGGCCTGGTGGTGCTTGCCATAATGGAAAGACAGGGTGTTGGCAGAAATGTGGGGTTCAAGGGCATCCTGCGCATAAGGCAGGTCTGGCAGGGTTACGGACATGGGCAATCCTCTCTCTTGTTGCGTCTGGTCTTACCTAGTCACCTTAACGCAAAGGTCAACTGGTCGTTTCACAATGCATTGACGCGGGTGAATTGTGGCAATGGCCCGGGGTCAGCTTCGCGGAAATGCTTACCGGCGTCAGGAAAGCAGCGCGGCGTCACGCAGTCGGCCCGATTGAGGCAGATTTTGCGGTTGGTGCCCGGCGTGCCTATTTATCCGGATACGTCACATCGCCAGATTTGCTGCGCGGGTTCACATGAAATTTCACGCCTTTGAGCAGGACGCGCAAGGCTTCCCAGTGAATGGCTGCGATGATTTTGAAATACATCAACGGATGTGACAGGAGTGTCCGGCGTATATTACGTGCTGTAAAGGAGACACGTTTGCCAGTCTGTACAGCAAGAAGTGTGCGCTTGTCGGCCTGCGTTTCGCGAATGCCGATGCTGAGTTTTTCAGCCGGGTCATTCAGGGTGAAATTATACCGGCAATTCATGTCCAGTAACGGGGAGACATAAAAAGTCTTGTCACAGGACTGGCGTATGCCGGTGCTGCGGCCGGCATTGTTTTCTGCGACAGGCAGCATGTAGCCGCGCCATTCACCGAAAGTGTTTCGCACTTCATAAAGGACGGTGCGCAGATTATCTTCTGTGTCGTAACAATACCAGATGGACAGAGGGTTGAACACCAGACCAAACAGTCGCGGAAAACAAAGCAGACGGATGGCCCCCGGCGTGAACGCATAACCGCCATCGCGCAGTTTTTCTTCAATCCAGGGGCGCAAGGGGCTGCCATCCTTGGCGCCGTGGTCTTTGTCCCTGAACCCCATCAGGCCGAAACGGTTATAAACAAACCAGCTTCTGGACCGATCCAGATCGGGCAGTTCATCTATGTTGATCAGTAGGGAGAATATGCTGTACGTGAAGCGATGTGACACAGGTTTTACGCGGCGGTGGGACACAGCCCCCACATATATCCTTGTGTCAAAATTTCCCACGTCGTCTTTCAGGGCGCGCTCTCTTTCCTGTAATGTCACTCAGCCGCGATGCCTGTGCCAGACAAGCGTACCGGCATGGCGTTTTCTGCAGCGGGGCTCATCTGTGTGATTTTGCCTGCCCAGGATGGCGGGGCACCAAGAGCCGCTGCAACGGCGAATCCAGACGCGGCGCCGTCTTCATGGAACCCGTGTCCACACCATGCGCCGCAATACCAGCGGCCGCCAATGCCCTGAATGTTCTTCAGGGCCTGTTGAGAATCAAGGGCGGCCCGGGAGAATTGTGGGTGGGCGTAGTCAAAAGAGCCATAGGTTCTTGCCGGATCTGGTGCGCGTAAGGGGTTGAGGGTTACGAATACCGGTTCCGCCGTTTTCAGATTCTGCAGCCGGTTCATCCAGTAGGTGAGGGCAACAGGAGACAGCGTTTCATCACTGTGCGCTTCGCGGTCTGCCATATAATTCCAGCTTGCCCACGCTTTTTCGCGGCGTGGCATGTGATGGCGGTCTGTATGCAGGACGGCAGTATTTTTTTCATACTGTATGCCATTAAGAATGGCGCTTTCTTCCGGTGTCGCATCGTTGCCGAGTATGTTCAGTGCCTGGTCCGGGTGGCAGGCGAAGATGACCTCGTCAAACACGTCTTCCGAATTAGTCTTTCCGGCAATTTGCAGGTGCACGCCGTTTTCTTTTCGTTGTGCGCTGACAATGGGGGAGCCGGTGACGATCCGGTCAGCAAAACCGGCGGTTATCTTAGTGATATATTCCCTGCTCCCCCCGGAGACTGTTCGCCAGACTGGCCGGGCCAGCAGGTCCATCTCAAAAAGCCGGTGATTCTCGAGGAAGCTGATGAGGGCTTCAGCCGGGAAGTCGTTTATCTTCTCAACTGGCATCGACCAGATTGCGCCTGCCATAGGCAGGATGTGGCGATAGCGAAAAGCCTTGGAATAATTCTCTTCAGTCAGGACGTCCCCGAGGGTTTTGCGCTCGCGCTTTGCGCTTTCCATCAGTTTTGGGGCTTTTTTGTAAAAATCCATGATGTCGCGAATCATCGCCCAGTGACTCGGGCGCAGCAGATTGCGCTTCTGGGCAAACATGCCGCGCGGCTCGCCCAGATATTCTGTTTTGCCGCCACCAATCGAAATGGCGAACGACATGTCACTCTCTTCTGTAGTGACATTGGACTCATCGAAGAGGTGTACCAGATTGGGATAATTATGCGTATTATAGACGATAAAGCCCGTGTCTACGGCAACGGTGCCTCCCAGACCGTCAGGCATTTCTACAGTGTGAGAATGCCCGCCAACACGATTGTCAGCTTCAAACACTGTAATTTCATGCAGTTTGTGAAGGCTGTAAGCGGCGGCAAGTCCGGTGATGCCGGAGCCGATAATGGCGATTTTCATGGCGGGATTATCTCAAATTCCCATTTAAACTAGGCTATTTGCCGCCTGCGTCCAGCGGTAAGGATATAATTTAATTCTTCGGGGAACCAGCAGGCAAAAATGCGGTTATAGTTGCAGTGTCAGGATGTGAGATTCGAATTGCCTTGAATCTACCATATTCCGGCACCATTACTGCAGACATGACTGGTCATAACTGACACGGGAGACTGAATATTAACCGGCCATTAACCGTCAGGCCCGATGAAAAGGGCCAAGGCGCGGCGAATTTGCAACAGGTGCTCAATTTTCCTTTATCCACAGGGTTTTTGAGAAAAAACAGTTGCTCTCGTGGTTACCATCCAGTTAAATGTGTCTACATGAGATTCCATCGCGTTTCGGCGCAAAGTACACCTTCAGGAGGGGTTATGAAATTGAAACTTGCACTTTTGGCTGCCGCGGGCTCACTGGCTCTTGGTTCAGTCGCTCATGCTGGTGATGGCAGCTGGTACACAGCTCTCGGCGCTGGCTACACATTCTCAAATGACGAGAATGATTTTGAATCAAACACGGCGATACCAGGATCAAGTGGTACTCCAGGATCAGCTACATTCGGTTTTAACACGGATTACGACTTGGACGAAGCGCTTAACCTCTACGGCGCTATTGGTAAAAAATTGAGCAACGGTCATCGTGCCGAGGTTGAATTCGCCACCCGTACGCAGACAGTCGACAGTTTTGCTGCTCCTACACCCGGATTTGGTGGAATTCCGTCGGATGGTGATTTGGGCGATGTCACAGTCAACACGTTGATGTTTAACGTTTACAAAGACTTGGACTTCAGCATCGGTTCTCGTGTGAACCCTTACATTGGTGCCGGTATCGGTCTCGCGCGGATGCGGTCAGAAGTTAACAATGTTAACGTAACTGGTGGGGCTTTGGCCCAGTCCACGACTGACCCTTACACTGTAGTCGTTGCCGATGGCGATAATGCAGTTGCTTATCAAGCGATGGCTGGTTTGGTATTTGACTTGGCTGAAAATCTTGATTTCGATGTTCGCTACAAATATCTGCTCACTGGCGAGTTTGATTATGATGGTTTCGTTAATGGTCCACTGACATCACTGGACTCCGAATTTGAAGCCAACGAATTGACAGCTGGCTTCCGTTGGACATTTGGTGCTCCTGCACCTGTCGCTACACCAGCGCCGCGTGCAACAGTAACTTACAAGAACTGCCCTGATGGCAGCCGCATCGAAGCATCTCTCGATTGCCCGGCAGCTATCGTGGAAGAAGTTGTTGCACCTAAAGAGCTCGGTTTCACAGTGTACTTCGACTACGACAAGTCGAACCTGTCTGACGCTGCCCGTCGTGTTATCAATGAGCGCACAAGCGAAGCTCTGCAGTATGACATTGCTGACGTAGATGTTGCGGGTAACACAGACACATCCGGTTCCTCTGCTTACAACAACGCACTCTCTGCACGTCGTGCAGCCGTTGTTCGTGACGCACTGGTTGCCAATGGTGTATCTGGCGGCTTAATCGATGTTGCTGCTCTTGGTGAGAACAACCTTGCCAAGCCAACAGCCGATGGTGTTCGTGAGCCTCTGAACCGTCGTACAGACGTCGAGTTCACTTTCGACAATTAAAAATAAATTCCCACTACGGGATTTGAAGACCGGCGTTCTTTGAGCGCCGGTTTTTTTATTGCTCAGAGTTCGGCTTGCCAGTTTTTGGCTATGTCCTGTCTGAGGGGCCGCAACTTTTTGATCTTATATTTGTGCCGCGCAATTTTTATCACTGGCGGGTGTTCTTCCTGACGATCAGGACAGCGTACTGCTGCCCCACGCCTGTTGCCCCCTGAGTTGAGCCAGTGGTTCAGATATCCCATGGCACCATCTCTGTTGACCTGTCTTTGGTGGATCAGCGCGTAGAAGCGCAGAGTACGGAAGTCAAAGCAGCGTATATTCCGCTTGCCCAATAAGATGTCCTGTCAGGGGATTGCACATATTGCCATGTCGGCGTCGACTAGGTCTTACGCGGCAACCCGTTCCAGAATACCAATGCGCACACCATCAAATATATATTGTGTTGAAAGGGCCATCAGGAGCATGCCCAGCAATCGTGAGATCATGTTCATGCCGGTGCGACCTAAAGCATGTGCGATGCGCCCGGCAAATGCCATGATGACAAGTCCCGTGAGCAAGGTCGCATAGACAGCAGTCAACGCGCCCGCCTGAACTGCAACTTTCTCCGCTCCGCTTATTCCGTCCTCACCGTTCATCAACAGCATGATGGTTGCAATCGCGCCTGGTCCTGCAAGAAGCGGCAAGGCAATAGGAAAGAATGCAATGTTGTCACGCGCTGAGGCTTTGGGTCCCGGGGTCTTGGCATCAAGTTCGCCTTCGGGTTCAAAGAACATCCGGAACCCCATCAGGAATAGAAGGATGCCGCCAGCTGTCCGGAAGGCTGCCATGGAGATGCCGAGATGGTGCAGCATCCCACTGCCAAGCAAAGCGAAGAATGTCAGTACACCCGCTGCAATCAGAGATGCTTGCAAGGCAATGCGCCGTTGTTTCTTGCGGCTGTCATTCTGTGTTAGTGCAGCAAAAATGGGGGTCACCATGATCGGGTCGATCACAATGAAAAGCGTCACAAACGCTGCAACGAACGAAGAGAGGAAAGTTGAAAGCATCACTGATGACCTAAGGCAGGAACGGATCTTCGATCATTTTCGCAGACCGTAACCAGAATTCTTCATCGAAGCCCGGTATTTCAAGATTGGAAATGAACTGACGGGCACCCGCATCCCAGGAAAAATTCATCGAGTGCGCCCGGCAGGCTTCCGGGTCACGTTTCTCCAGAGCAGTCATGCAGGCAACTTTCAGGTCTTCATCAAGACAGCCCGCACCTTCGGGTGCCTCTTCCATAATCTCAAGAGGTCCCCTTACAGGGAAGGCCGCCACAGGCACGCCGCACGCGAGAGCTTCTACATTGACGAGACCGAACGTGTCTGTGCGAGACGGGAACACGAAAACATCTGATGCTGAATAATATTTGACCAGGTCTTCACCAAAATGTTTCCCGACGAAATGAGCCTCCGGATATTTCGCTTTCAGCTCTTCTTCCTGTGGGCCTGCGCCAACAATCACTTTTGAGCCAGGCAAATCCAGATCCAGAAAATCTTCAAGCGTTTTCTCCACAGCGATCCTGCCGACATAGGTGAAAATCGGCTTTGGCAAGTCAGCCATAATATCTGAAGGTGTTGGCTTGAATACAGTTGTATCGACCCCCCGACTCCAGAGCTTCATGTTCTGAAAACCACGATCCTCCAGCTCGGTCATCAGACCGGGCGTCGCGACCATCATGGTCTCACCATATTTGTGAAAGTCACGCAGGAAGGCGTATCCCCAGTCTATAGGCACCTTGAAGCGCTCATGAGTGTATTCGGCAAAGCGTGTATGAAATGATGTCGTATACGGATAGCCACGGCGTCTGCAGAAACGACGGGCTGCACGGCCAATAGGCCCCTCGGTGGCAATGTGTATAGCATCCGGTTTGAATTCATTGACGATTTTGGCCACTTTTCGGTTGGGAAAAAGTGACAGGCGTATCTCTGAATAGGTCGGCATGGGAACTGATTTGAAATCTTGCGGCGTGATGTAAATCACCTGGTTGCCCAGCGCCGTCAGGATATTGCCCAGTGTATCAAGAGTGGTCACCACGCCGTTGAGTTGCGGTTTCCACGCGTCAGTTGCGATAACGACCTTCAAGCCACTTTGCGGATTTGGCATCGGAAACTTCTGCTTGGCCTTGGCCAGTCGCGCAACACCAGACCCTATCTTCTTGAGGGTGCTTTTACGTTTCTCAGGCTTGTCTGGGTCAGGCTGGTTCTGTTCTTCCATCATATCACCGCTTATGCTTGGTATGATTGTTTATGGGTCTTGCCCGTCTTTTGGAAGTCGAATTATTTTTGAGAGTGTAAGTATTAAATTCGAATTCAGGACTTGGAATATTAATCTATTTTTGATCATTTTATGGGCGTAATATTTCAATATAATCGGTAAATTTGGGATATTATCGCGAAATTATGTTGCGCTGCAAAAAGAGTTGGTGCGATCCTGATGGGTCTTCTAGCTTAATCTCAGACGTCTCTGGACGTCGATGCCCTTTCTGGGCGTTTCCTCCCTATTAAACTGCCGCAGCCTCGTGCTGCGGCTTTTTTTTAGGCTGTTTTGCTCACCGACAATACCACATTTTACGGGCCTTGCCGCTCGGATATTCAAACTCTTTTAACAGCTTGCGGCGACGGTCAGCCCATGAGCCGCAAGCGCACGACGTCTGGCAAGGGGCGTTCCGGAAAGACGATCAGGAAAAAGACGGTGCGTGCGCCGTCAAAGCGCCCTGCTGCCCGCAAGGCGACGGCAAAGCCACGCAAAAAAAATGTCGCTGCGGTTTCGAGAAAAACACCTGCACCCAAGCGGCGCAGCGCTCATAAGCGGCGTAAGCGCCCGAATGCCAAACGGCAGCAGCAGTGGTTCTGGTATGCTTTTCTGCGGTTCACGGGGGCATTCCTGTACCGTGCGAGTTTTGTTGCTTTTCTGGGCTTCATCGCAGGTCTGGCAGGATTGCTTTATTTCTCACGGGATTTGCCTTCTGTCTCAGCTCTGGATGAGAGGCAGGTCCAGAACCAGATCACGCTTCTTGATATGGATGGCAACATAATCACTCACTATGGCAATGTTCACAGCAAACAGGTGCGCATTGCCGCGTTGCCGCCGCATGTTGTGCAGGCTTTCGTAGCAACCGAAGATCGCAACTTTTACCACCATCTCGGCATCAACCCGCTCGCCATCGGGCGCGCCTTGCTGGTCAATCTGAAAAGCGGCGATATCCGGCAGGGCGGTTCAACAATTACCCAGCAATTTGCCAAGAATGCTTTTCTGACGCCTGAAAAAACGCTGAAGCGGAAAGTGCAGGAAATGCTGCTCGCCTTCAGGCTGGAGACAGCATATTCCAAGGATGAAATCCTCGCCCTGTATCTCAATAATGTTTATTTCGGTGCGGGTGCTTACGGATTGCGTGCGGCAAGTCACCGCTATTTTGACAAGGCCCCGGAAGGTTTGACAGTGGGTGAAGCAGCCATGCTGGCCGGGCTTCTCAAGGCACCGTCACGCTATTCTCCTTCTGCCAGTCCGGAAGCGGCGCGTGACCGGGCGCGTATTGTGATCCGGGCCATGCATGATGCAGGTTATCTGAGCCGTGATACGATGGAGTCCCTTCTGGCGGGCCCGATTGCGATACTGAACATGCGGAATAATCCTGTGCCCTACGCCACGGACTATGTCATGGCAGAGCTGCAGGATGTTTTCGGTGCGGCGCGTGAAGATATTGTTGTGCACACAACGCTTGATGTAATGGCACACCGGAAAACAGAAAATTATCTGGAACGTTTAGCACAAAGGGACAGCCTGTTTACGGATGATGTTCAGATCGCTGCCATCACTATGGAGAGAACAGGGGCGATACGGTTACTGATCGGTGGCCGGGATTACGCTGCCAGCCAGTACAACCGGGCGCTGAACGCCGAGCGTCAACCTGGTTCAGCCTTCAAGCCTTTTGTCTACCTCGCGGCCATTGAAAATGGTATGCAGCCTGATGATATTATACTGGATACACCAGTTCATATTGGTGACTGGCAGCCAGCCAATTATAAAGACAGGTATTATGGCAGCATTGAAATGCAGGAAGCGATGGCGCGCTCTCTCAATGCTGCTGTTCTTCATGTGCAGGAAGAAACAGGCAGAGACAGAGTTATCGCCGTTGCGAGGCGTCTGGGCCTGCGCGGTGATCTTGACCCGGGCGCGGCGCTTGGGCTGGGGGTTAATGAAACGACGCCTTTTAATCTGACAACGACTTATCTTCCATTCGCCAATGATGGTTATACAGCAGAGCCATACGCAATTACATCCGTCTACAGTAAAGCAGGAAAATTGTTATACGCGCGGGAGATCAAGCCCTCGCGGCAGCTCATTGATGCTGAAACACACACTGCAATAACACACATGTTGCGACAGGTTGTCACTAGCGGTTCAGGTCGGGCGGCGGCAGTGCCCGGTTATGTGGCAGCGGGAAAGACAGGCACAACACAGGACAGCCGGGATGCATGGTTTGTAGGCTATACGGCTGGCCTGGTGGGCAGTGTCTGGCTCGGTAAAGACAATTATACTCCCATGGTTTCGGGTGTCGAGGCGATCAGCGGCTCGAATACACCAGCGACTATCTGGCGCGAGATGATGTATGCATCATTGAGAAACAGACCAGATACATCGTACACGCCATGGCAGCCACGCTCTCGCAACCCTGGCTTGCTGAGATGGCTTGAGCAGATGATGCGCTCTGAGGCAACACCCGAGAGCGTCATGGCTGAATTGCCACCCGAACCGGAGGTGCAAGTCCTGCCGCCACAAATGACAGATAACGCCGTGGCACCGCAACTGGTGGCCGGGCCGCAACCTCAATCCATGGATGACTTGCTGGTTGACGTCATGACGGCAGATGAGCAGGCCCAGCAACCTGATATATAAAATCAGGCCGCGGCCTGAGAGGCTTCATCGCGCAGGTTTGTGCCATATCCATAGAGGCTGGCACCATTCAGTTTGAGCCAGTCTTCTGCTTCGATCCTGTCAGAGATGAGGGTGTCAACCGTTTGCCAAAAGGATGCTGAATGGTCCATGTGCCTGAGATGAGACACTTCATGGGCGATCACATATCTGTACACGAATCGGGGAGCAAGAATAAGACGCCAGCTGAAAGAAATCGTGCCTGTCGATGAACACGAGCCCCATCTTGTTTTTGTGTCGCGCACGCTGATGCGTCGTCGTGTAACACCCAGCGCCTTGCAGAACTCGTCTGCCTGGTCGGAAAATTCCTTGCGCGCTTCACGGCGCAGCCAGTCATGGAGGCGCCGCCCCAGATGTGTCGGGTCACCGCCTACAATAATCTGTGATGGGGATGTGTGCGCATCGACACTGCGCCGCAGCGCAGGTGCGCTGATTATTTCATGGCGCACACCGCGCAAGGGAATGGTGGCCCCCGCAATAAAGGGCTGTGCTGGCGGCGCGTCCGAAAATTGCTCCCGGATCCACTCCTGCCTTTCCTGTGCGAAGGCAAGGGCGGTCTTTTTCTGTCGTGCAGACGGGCAGGTGAGGAGAATGGCTGGTCGGAAAGGGTCTACTTTCAGAATTAAGCGTCTGGCCCTGCGGTTCACACGAATATCCACGGGAATTTCGCGGCCATTTACGATCATGACTGGGGATTGTGGCGGGGGGCGTCTCATCATTCTACCCTCTATCAGGTTGAAATCAGGATCAAGTGATGCGCTGTTATAAACGCGCCCTTTCGACTCGCCTCTTGCCCACGTATAAGACAGGGTTATCGGAGGGTTTATGGATGGAAGCGCACAGCCCGGCAAAGTCGTAAAGCCGGTTACGCCGATGATGGCGCAGTATCTGGAGATGAAAACGCAGGCGGGTGACGCCTTGCTGTTCTTCAGGATGGGCGACTTTTATGAGCTTTTCTTTGAAGATGCTGTCAAGGCCGCTGCGGCACTCGACATCACCTTGACACGGCGTGGGCAGCACAAGGGGGAAGACATTCCCATGTGCGGCGTGCCCTGGCATTCCCATGAGGGTTATCTGGCACGGCTGATCAAGGCTGGGTTCAAGGTGGCGCTGTGCGAGCAGACAGAAGACCCGGCTGAAGCGAAAAAGCGTGGTCCAAAATCTGTGGTCAGGCGTGAGATTGTCCGCTTCGTCACACCGGGCACGTTGACGGAAGAGACGTTGCTGGAGACACGCCGCAACAATTACCTTCTGGCCCTTTCCGTCAATCGCGGTGACAACGGGGCCATAGCCTGGGCGGACTTGTCCACAGGTGAGATCATGACGCGACCAGTGACGCGGGATGATTTTGCGTCAGAACTTGCTGCTCTATCGCCACGGGAAGTTCTGTTGTCGGACAATTTAAGCGACGCCTGGCAAGGTTCCTTAAGTGATCTGCATGGCGATCACTGTCTGACGATGCAGGCCTCTACCGTTTATACCCTGCAGTCGGCTCAACGCACCTTGACTGACTTTTATCAGGTCAGATCACTTGATGCCTATGGCGATTTTCAGGCCAGTGAAATCATGGCGATGGGGGCATTGGTTGCCTATCTGGAATTAACGCAAGCTGGCAAATTGCCGACGTTGAAGACGCCGCAGCGCACCGCGCGCACCGAGACAATGACGATTGATGCGGTAACACGTGCCTCGCTGGAGCTTGACCAGACACAACGCGGTGACAGCAATGGCTCTCTCCTGTCAGCGATTGACCAGACCGTTACGGGCCCCGGCGCACGCCATCTCAGTAGCTGGCTGGCACGCCCGCTAACTGAGGTTGAGAAAATTCGTGCACGCCAGCAAGCAGTACAGTATTTTCATGATGAGCCCGCGCAGCGGGAACAAATAAGAACCATACTGAAAAAAGCACCGGATATGCAGCGCGCCATCTCGCGGCTGGGGTTGGATCGGGGTGGGCCGCGTGACCTGGCAGCCTTGCGCGATGGTATCTTTCTGGCGGGTGAGTTAGGCCAGTTGCTGTCGCAGTCACTGCCGGAAACATTCACCAACACAGCCGTACCAACCCACATTCACCAGTTGTGCGAGGGGCTGGCCGCAGTGCCGGAAACCACAGGCGCCCTGTGTGCGGAGTTACAAGAGGCGCTGGGTGATAACCTGCCGCTGCTTACGCGTGATGGTGGTTTTATTGCATCACGCTACGACGACACGCTCGATGAATTGATTCATCTGCGGGACAATGCGCGCAAGGTGATTGCGGGCTTGGAAGACAAGTATCGGCAGCAATCAGAAATCAAATCCCTCAAAGTCAAGCATAACAACGTACTGGGATATTTCATTGAGACGCCGGTTGCCCAGGCGGAGCGTCTGACCGAGGGGGACAGCACGGGTGAGTTCATTCACCGTCAGACCCTTGCCAGTGCTGTGCGCTTCACAACCGTAGAATTGTCAGAGCTGGATGCGAAAATCAGCCGCGCGCGCGATGGTGCTGTTGCCCGCGAACTGGAACTGTTCAGGGGACTTTGCAGACGGGTCGTTGAGTTGGCTGCAGAAATTTCGCTCATCGCTGAGGCTTTGGCCGATCTTGATGTGTTCACCGGGCTGGCGGAACTGGCCATCACGCAGAAATACTTCTGCCCGGTCGTGGATGACAGCCTCGCGTTTGAAGTGACTGGTGGGCGACACCCTGTTGTGGAACAGGCCCTGCGCCATGCACCCCAAAATGAGAATGCCCGTTTTATTCCCAATGACTGTGTGCTGACAAATGATGATCGGGCACAGTTGTGGCTTGTCACCGGTCCCAATATGGCCGGTAAATCAACTTTTCTGCGCCAGAATGCATTGATTGCCATCCTCGCGCAGATTGGCAGTTTTGTCCCTGCGTCACAGGCCCGAATTGGCATCGTTGACCGTGTCTTTTCGCGTGTCGGCGCGTCTGATGACCTCGCGCGCGGGCGCTCGACATTCATGGTGGAAATGGTGGAAACGGCGTCCATTCTCAATCAGGCTACGGCGCGGTCTCTTGTCGTATTGGACGAGATTGGTCGGGGAACGGCAACATTTGACGGCCTTTCCATTGCCTGGGCAACGGCGGAACATCTGCATGATGTCAATCAGTGCCGCGGATTGTTTGCCACGCATTATCACGAAATGACGGTTCTTTCCGAAAGACTTGACCGTCTGCAGAATGTTTCCATGAAAGTACAGGAGTGGCAGCAGGAAATTGTCTTCCTGCATGAAGTGGTGCCCGGGTCAGCCAACCGCTCTTACGGAGTGGCTGTGGCGCGGCTTGCAGGTTTGCCCGCATCCGCCGTCAAACGCGCGGAAGAGGTCTTGCGGTTGCTGGAAGAGGGCAAAGTGCACAAGCATGGCGGCGTTGACGCCCTGATACAGGAATTACCCTTGTTTTCTGCTGGGCCGCCAGTTGAAGGGGGGGCGGATTGGGGCGAACTTGCGGAACAGGTGCGTCAGGTGGAGCCGGATTCGCTGACCCCGCGTGAAGCCCTTGAGGCCCTTTATCAGTTGAAAGAAATGCTCCAGCAACATGAGTAAAAGTGGCGGGCAGAAACGCGCATCAGAAAATCTGCGCACGGCAATTACCAGAATCGCCCCGGAACTTTCGTTTCGTGAGTCGAGCTTCAAGCTGGGGCAGCTGATCCGTGATACGCGCAGTGATTCCTATGCGAAAGTATTCAATCGAACCCGCAAGGGGGAGATCATCAACAAGCGCCTGTCGGATGTAACTGATGCTGGCATCAAGGGATTGTTTGAGGCGGGGGCCTGGCATTTTCCCGAAGAAGCGCGTTATCTTGCGATCCTGGCTGTTGGGGGCTATGGGCGCGGGGCACTCGCTCCCTATTCTGATATCGATCTTCTGTTTTTGCATGCCCCTTATGCGCGCCAGAAAATAAAGCCGCTTACAGATTTTATTCTTTACGCGCTCTGGGATACTGGGTTTTCGATTGCCCAATGCGTGCATTCTCCTGCCAGTGCCGTTGCTTTCGCGAAAGAGGATTTGTCAGGCAATACATCTTTTCTTGATGCGCGTATGCTGATTGGTGAACAGTCAATCGTCGACGATTTTCGGGCAAGGTATGAAAAACACCGCCAACAGACAGTGCGGGAATTCGTTGAGGCGAAGCTGGAAGAGCGCGAGCAGCGGTTGTCGGAGGACCATGCTTCCCGCTACCAGGTTGAGCCTGACGTGAAGGAAGGCAAGGGGGGGGTGAGAGATCTCCAGACGATTCACTGGCTGGCCCGTTATACGCAAGGCAGCGCCAGCCTGCCGGAGCATCATGAGGCTGGTGTGTTTTCCGATGAAGAGGCTGCCAGCTACAGGAAGTCGCTGGATTTCATGTGGTCTGTCCGGGTGCAGATGCATGATTTACGCGGGCGGGCGGATGAACGCCTGACATTTGATATTCAGCCTGCGATTGCTGAAAGGCTTGGCTATCAGGATCGCGAGCGCATGCCCGCGGCTGAGCGTCTGATGAAGCATTATTTTATTACCGCGGCAGAAGTCGGCCGCCTGACCGGGGTTATCTGCGCAAGCCTCGAAGAAGCTGAACTCAAGAGCCCACGCCTTTTCGTGTCGTCCCTGTTTCAGTCGCTGAACAAAGGATTGTTCGGTGCATCAGCGAAAAGGATCAGGGCGGATGAAATAGGTCATACCGATAATTTCGCCCTGCGTAATGGCAGGCTGGATTTTGTCGATCACGCCAGTGTTGCGCAAAGTCCTGTTGACATGTTTCGCCTGTTTCGCATTGCCGGGCGTGCACCAGCTTGCGATATTCACCCCGATGCCTTGAAGACTGTCGCGTCTGAGGCACGTTTTCTGGATAAGGCAACAATAAGCGATCCGGAAATTGCCACGTGTTTTGAGGCTATTCTGACTGATACTGAAGATACGGAGAGTATTCTGCGCGACATGACGGAGGTCTCTCTGTTGGGCAGCTATTTCCCTGTTTTTGGTCGCCTTGTCGGGCGTGTGAAATATGGCCTTTTCCGAACGTATACACTTGAAGAACATACCCTGAAATCAATCGGCATATTGATTGATATCATGCATGAGGGTCTCAAAAAAGAGTATCCCATTTCGACAGGTATCATCCTCAATGCTGAGTCCGTCTTGCCGTATTTTCTCGCAGTGGCATTGCAGGAAGCGCACGAGGCGTTGCCGCATCTGTCCGTAGACCGGGTAGAGAGAGAAGTGCGAAAGTCAATCCGCCCCTTGCTCGCAGATAAAGCTCGCATCAGTGATATTATCTGGGTTGTTACTAATCATAAACTGATGGCTGGGACAGCGGCCCGGCGAAATATCATGGAGGCGCGGCTTGTACAGAGTTTTTGTGAAGATGTTGGCTCTGTAGAACGTCTGAATCTTCTCATGGTGCTGACAGCATGTCGGTTGAGGGTTCTTGGGTTACAGTCGTCTGATAACTGGACCCGGCGCGACATCACTGTGCTGTATGAGGCAGCGAGGGCCTGGCTTGAAAATGGTAATGACGGTTTGGAAAAATTACTGCTGAAGCGGCGGCAGTCATTCAGGAACAAGACCGCGCGGTATCTGAACGACTGGTCAGTACCCGAGCTGGAAAAATTCTTTGCCCGCCTTGATCCGGCGTTCTTTGATGGCGCAACCCCTTTATCGGCGGCCCGCTTTGCCCGATTGACCAAGTCTGTTGATCAGACAAGCAGTTCTGGAAAGTCGATCGTTACTGAGCTTGATAGCGGACTGACCGAAGTAATGGTCTATTCGCGTGATCGTCCGGGGTTGTATGCGTCAGTTGCTGGCACGATTGCGGCTGTCGGCGGTAGTGTCAGGGCTTCCAGTGCTTTTCCGGTGACGGCCGTGGGCAAAGGCGTTGACATGGCCGCGAACATTTTCGTTTTCAGAAGGGATGAGGGCCGTGTTGCTGCTGCGGGCGAAAGCGATAGCGAGGCACTCGAAAAACTCACAGAGCGCTTTGACGAGGCGATCACATCGCCCGGTGAGATTAGCCTGAATGTGGAACCGCGTATCGGGGACAGAACGGGCATGTTCGAGGTGGCACCGGAGATTATCTTCGATCAGGATGCGTCTGAAGATTCCCTGATCGTAGAGACGAGAGGTCTCGACAGGCCGGGCCTGCTCTATGAACTTTCGTCAGCGTTGAGAGACGTGAGCGTATCAATAAGATCTGCCTACGTTGCAACTTACGGCGAATTGGCGATAGATACTTTCTACGTTCAGGACTTGCCCGGGTACAAGATCACGGACAAGCGCCGACAGGAAGTAATCAGGCGAAAATTGAAGACAGTCCTGTTGCAGCAATAGTGCGTCAATGCCTGAGACGCCTGTGTTGCATGCGGTTGCCCGCCATGTTGCGTGTCAGATGAAAAAAATTTTCAGCGCCGCCAAGGCCAACGGGGTCGTTCTCTTCTTTGGCTTCGTTCTCGTGAGGGATCATCCAGCCTTCCACTGTGTCGCCAGAGCCCGTCTGTTGTTGCTCGACTTCAGTTTTTTCTTCGCTGCCATGGGCGAGGGCATGATTGAAATGCGCTGTCATTGATATCTCCTGTGTTCAGGTGTGGTTACTGAATGAACACGTCAGGACGCATCCGGTTCGTTTTGAAGGTAAGATTCTGGCCGGCGGCCTCAACATGACCAAAAACAGGGCATTCAACCGTCAATCTTGCCTGTCAGGCCCCTTTTCGGGTTAACAGCAAAGTAACGATGTAAAAGGCACAACATTGCGATGGCGCGCGGTATTCTCAAATCAATGGCAACGGTCTCCGGGCTGATCATGCTTTCCCGGGTTTTCGGCTTTGCCCGGCAAGTGCTGATTTCCGGGGTCATTGGTGCCTCCGGTTCACCGGTGGCAGACGCGTTCTGGGCTGCTTTTCGCCTGCCCAACATGTTTCGCCGTCTGTTGGCGGAAGGCGCTTTTCAGGCCGCTTTTATCCCGCTGTTTCAGGGGCGGCATGTGGAGAGCGGTCACGAGGAGGCCAAGCGGTTTGCGGAAGATGTTCTGGCCTGGCTGGTGTTCATCCTGACGGGCCTGTCTGCGTTCGTGATGATCTTTGCGCCGCTTTTTGTTTTTCTGCTGGCAACCGGTTTCAAGGAAGACCCTGAAAAGTTTGACCTGACAGTTGCGTTCATCCGGATCATGTTCCCCTACCTTGCCATGATGTCACTGGTCGGACTGGGCGGGGGCATACTGAATTCCCTGCACAAATTTGCCGCCGCCGCAGCAGCGCCGCTGGCACTCAATATCTGCATGATTATCGCCGTGCTGGTTTTCGCAAATGAAGATGTCGTGGTGACAGGGTATGCCGCCTCTTGGGGTGTTTTTGCCGGTGGCATCGCCCAACTGGCGATCCTTGTTTTTGGCGCATGGCGATCCGGGTTTCTGCTGCGCTTGCGGCTGCCAAAAGTGACGCCGCATGTGAAGCGCCTGCTGATATTGGGAACACCGGGTTTTATTGGTGCCAGTGCGCTACAGGTGAATACTTTCATCGGCACCAATATTGCCTCGCGTGAAGCCGGGGCGATCAGCTGGCTGATGAACGCCGATCAGCTTTACCAACTGCCGCTGGCCATGATTGGCATTACCCTTGGCATCGTGTTGATGCCATCCATGTCCCGCGCCCTGAAAAAGGGCAATGAAGCGGGCGCGCGTGACAGCCTCAATCGTGGACTGGAACTGGCACTACTGTTTGCCGTGCCCGCCGCCGCGGCGCTGGTTGCCATGCCGGTTCTGATCTGTGCGGCACTCTATACGGATTTTGCCGGTGATGCGCTGCAACTGGTCGGGCGCGAAGAAAGTGCCTATACGCTGGCTGATGCGGAAGCGACGGGCATGGCGCTGATGCTGTTTGGTTTTGGCCTGCCCGCGTTCTGTTTGCACAAAGTGCTCGCCTCCGCTTTTTTTGCCCGTGAAAACACACGCACACCAATGAAATTCTCCCTCGTGGCGATTGCGATCAATACGGTGCTGTCTATCAGCCTGTTTCCGAGCCTCAGCTATCTTGCGGTGCCAGTGGCTACCGGCATTGCTTCCTGGGTAGAGGTTACCTTGCTGGCCCGACAACTCAGCCGGGACAAGGTGTTGCAACCGGACCTGCGTCTCCTCGCCCGCGCGCCGCGTATCATCATTGCCGCTCTGCTGATGGGGCTTGCGATTTATTTTGCGCTGAACTGGGAGGCGCAACTGGTAGACCTGATGCTGGGCCAGCTTTGGCTGGTGTTGATCGCGCTCACTTTTATCGGCCTTGCGCTCTATGGTGGTTTGTGCCTGCTGCTCGGGGGCGCAAGATTGCAGGATATTTCGACAGCCATAGGCCGCGCCCCGCGCGTCTGATTTGCGGCTGGAAAGCACAAAATTTTTCCGGTAACAGGGCGATCTCAAACAGGAGCCAGTATGAGCGAGCCTCAGAATATCTATCAGGGACCGGAGCGCGTGTTTTCCGGCGTTCAGCCAACCGGCAATCTGCATCTTGGCAACTATCTTGGTGCGATCCGGAAATTTGTCGCGCTCCAGAATGAGATGGAGTGCATTTTTTGCGTGGTGGACATGCACGCCATTACGCAATGGCAGGACCCGAAAGAGTTGCGGGCGCAAACGCTTGAAATCGCAGCCGCTTATGTGGCGGCAGGTATCGACCCGGAAAAGGCGGTGATTTTTCATCAGTCCGCTGTCAGCGGTCATGCGGAACTGGCCTGGATATTCAACTGTGTTGCGCGCATGGGCTGGCTCAATCGCATGACGCAGTTCAAGGACAAAGCGGGCAAGGACAAGGAGCGCGCTTCTGTCGGGCTGTTTGTCTATCCGAGCCTGATGGCGGCGGACATTCTGCTCTATAAGGCGACGCATGTGCCGGTGGGCGAGGACCAGAAACAGCATCTGGAATTGACACGCGACATTGCCACGAAATTCAACAACGAGTTTGACGCAGGCCCGTTCTTTCCGTTGCCGGAGCCGCTCATCAAAGGGGCTGGCGCACGGGTCATGTCGTTGCGGGACGGCAGCAGCAAGATGTCCAAATCGGATCCGTCTGACCTGTCGCGTATCAACCTGACGGATGATGCCGACACGATTGCCAAAAAAATCAAGAAGGCCAGGACAGACCCCGAGCCACTGCCGGAGACGATGGCAGGTCTGGAGGGACGGCTTGAAGCAGAGAACCTGATCAGTATTTATGCCGCCCTTTCCGACCGCACCAGCGAGGATGTCCTTACCGAATATGCCGGACAGGGGTTCGGCGTCTTCAAACCGGCGCTGGCGGAACTTGCGGTAGAGAAGCTCAGCCCGATAACGGCTGAAATGCGCAAGCTCCAGGCAGACCCGGCCTTTCTTGAAACTATTTTGAAAACTGGTGCGGCAAGGGCTGAAGCCATTGCCACGCCTGTTCTGGACGACGTAAAACGTATTGTCGGATTTCTCTAAAACCGGATTGGGGTGTTGCAGATGAAAAAACTTGTTGCGGGTGGGTTGGCCCTGCTGCTGGCCGCGTGCGGGGGCAGTGATGAAGCGGCCCCGACACTGGAAGAGCGTCTGCAAAAACCGGAAGGGTCTCTGCGAATTGCAACATTCAACGTCTCTTTGTACCGGGACGAAGAAGGGCAACTGGTGGAAGACATGATGCGCGGTGATGATCCGCAAATTCAGGCCATTGCCGACATCATCCTGAAAGTTGATCCCGATATTCTGGTGCTGAACGAGATTGACTGGCACCGGGACTTCATTCCGCTTGGCGTGTTTCGGGACAACTATCTGACATTGCCGGCCAACGAAGCGGGTATCAAGCCGCTCTCTTGGCCGTTCATAACAATGATTCCGTCAAATACCGGGCTTAATCCCGGCACGGTGGACTTTGACAATAATGGCCAGATCGTCACAGAGCCAGGCTCTGCCGCTTATGCCGGTGATTCATTTGGCTACGGCAAATTCACCGGACAATATGGTATGGCTATCTTGTCCAAAAAGCGCATTCTTTCGGAATTTGGCCGCAGCTTCAAGCAGTTCAAATGGCGGGACATGCCAAACGACAAGATGCCTGCAGATTATTACAGCGAGGAAGCGCGCGATATTTTCCGTCTTTCATCCAAGAACCATGTCGATATACCCGTGGCAGTTGGCAATCACGAACTACACCTTTTGATGATGCACCCTACACCGCCAACCTTTGATGGTCCGGAAGACCGCAATGGACGCCGTAACCATGATGAAATCCGTTTCTTTGCAGATTATATTTCGCCGGAAAAAGCAGAGTATATTTACGATGATGCCTGGTTGAATACCGAGGGCGAAAAAGGCCGCAAAGGTGGCCTTGCAGAGAACACACGTTTTGTCATTCTGGGCGATCTGAATGCAGACCCGAATGACGGAGACAGTGTGACCGGCGCTATCCAGCAGTTACTGGATCACCCGGCCATTATAGATGCAAAGCCCTCAAGTGATGGCGCCTGGACGGCTTCTGAGGTGCAGGGCGGCGCGAATGAGACACAAACCGGTCCGCATGAACTGGATACAGCAGACTTCCGGGATGATGGAAATAATGCTGCAGGTAATCTGCGTATTGACTACGTATTACCGTCGAAATACGGGCTCGATGTTGTGAACGCTGGTGTCTACTGGCCCGAACCTGACGAGGAAGGCTATGAGCTGGTTGGCCCGGGCTATCCCCCTGTCAGTTCCGACCACAGACTTGTCTGGGTTGATGTGATGGTGACGGACTGACGCCGCAGCCTGCAAAAGGTGAGGGCGTCTACTCATGTCTGGTGTGGATGATGCCGCTGGGTAAAAATCGCCGTCAGCCGGAATAAAGCCGATGCGCGAAACCGGGAACCAGAATGTCAAAGAGCCGCCAGCAGATTATCCACTGACAAAGTGAATATGGAACATAAAAAGAACAAAGTCAATCTTTTTTGTTTCACGGTAGTGTCTCAGTTTGAAATTGGAGCGCGGCTATTGGCCCATAGCCGCCATTCGAATGATTTGGTTAAATCTAGCAGATCGTCAATTCTACGGAGATGCTTATGATTACGAATGCCTCCTTGTGGGGGCCCAAAACAGATCTCCAGAAAGTTGTAGAGATGCAACTTGCGGGCAAGTTAAAACTTCAATTTTTGGCCACCAAAACCGGGCAATTATCCGTTGAGCTTTCAGCGACTAGGGCTCCCGAACATTGGTCCGAGGTGGCCGATCGTTTAGATGAACTGAGGTGGATGCTTACAGATTTGGCACTAGGTAATGTAAATGTATTGGTCGCAACGACCGTCGAGCGTAAACATTTGCCTGATGGCAGTTCGACCTGCGAGCCACTAATATTACCCGAAATCGCGATTGAAGCATTGGCAAAACTTCCGGCAGATTTTGAGTTCGCAGTCGCGCACTCCGAATGACTGCTTTTGGCGACAAATTGTCATCGAATTCAAACTGAGACTCTACCTGTTTCGCTTCATGTGATGCCACCGGAGATCAGTCGTGACGGGCCTTTGCCGTAAGGGCAGCTTCTGTCACTTCCAGGATGACATTGCGGATAGAGACATATTTCCAGCGCGGGATAGTGATACCCGCCCCGCCAGTCGGCGTTTCGCCATAGATTTTTTCTGTTTCACGCATGACTTTCTTTCCCTGACTTTCTTGCCATGGCTGGCCACAAAGCCGGATATGATCTAGCACCTTGCTTGAAATTGACGGAGAGACTTTATGACGTATCTAGCACTGATCCGCCACGGGCAGAGCGAATGGAACCTGCAGAACCGTTTCACCGGGTGGGTGGATGTTGCCCTGACCGACGAAGGGCGCGCGCAGGCAAGCAGCACGGGCAGATTGCTCAAGGAAACAGGCATTCCTTTTGAAGCCGCCTATACGTCAGTTCTGACAAGGGCAATTCTGACTCTCAACCTTGCGCTTGAGGAAATGGATCAGCTCTGGCTGCCGGTCACCAAGGACTGGCGACTGAATGAGCGCCATTATGGCGGACTGACAGGGCTGAACAAGGCGGAGACGGCAGACAAGCACGGTGAGGCACAGGTGAAAATCTGGCGGCGCTCCTATGATATCCCGCCGCCAACGCTCGACGACCCATCAGATTTTCCATCGCTGACGGACGGGCGTTATGCTGACGATATTGAGACGCCGGTGACGGAGTCGCTCAAAACCACGCTCGACCGGGTGCAGCCTTATTGGGAAAGCGACATTGCCCCGCGGGTAACAGGCGGCGAGAACCTGTTGATTGCGGCGCATGGCAATTCCTTGCGGGCGCTTGTGAAGCTGTTGTTTGAGGTGAGTGATGACGAGATCGTCGGGGTGGAAATTCCCACCGGCAATCCCCTGTTGATCGAACTCGAAGATGGCACGTTGAAGGTAAAATCAGCCCGTTATCTCGATACGGCGCGTGCCACGGCGTTGCCGCCTGTGCCTGCTGCCTGAGCAATGCCTTGCGGCACCCCCCTCAGTTGACGCACTCGAAATTCATATAGGCCCAGCGCACGGCCTGGGTGTTCACGTCATTGCTGACAGGCACAGCATAGCGCTTGTCTTTTGCCCGGCATTCTGCTTCCGCGCTTTGCTGCAACTTGGCCATGGAATAGCTGTAAGGGTCATAGCGGATGCTCACGGTTTCGATTGGTTCCGGCGTCGTGCTGCACTGGTTGGCCGTGGTCAGCAGGGCGATGATAGCGAGCAAGGCAATGCGGCGCATGCGTAATCTCCGTTATGCTACTGCCTTGAGACTATCACGCTGAGCGCGTGCTGTCTTCCCCTCACTTTGAGGTGCCTCTGGTAGAATAAAGCGCGCACCAAAAAGGGGTGCCCGAAGGCACCCCCGCGCAGTCATTTACCGTGATACGTTTTAAGCGGCGTCGTTGCTCTTTTTGAGGAACTTGCCGGCACTATCGACGACCTTGCCAATGGCATTGGTTGAGGAAATCGCGATTTTGCGCGGTTTCAGGGCTTCTGGCACTTCGCGTGCCAGGGCGATCTGCAACAGGCCATTCTCAAGGGCAGCGCCGGTTACGCGCACATGCTCTGCCAGTTGGAAGCGCCGCTCGAAGCTGCGCCCGGCGATGCCCTGATGGAGGAACTGGCGCGCTGAATCGCCTTCCTTTTCGGCTTTCCTGCCCGTGATGGAGAGGGTCTGCTCGCTCAACTCGATTTCGAGATCATCTTCGCCGAAACCGGCGACAGCCAGCGTAATCAGGTAATTGTCCTCATCCTGCGCCTCTATATTGTAGGGCGGGTAGCCGGAGCCTTCCAGCTTGTTCACACTGTCAAAAAGATCGTTGAAAAGCCGGTCAAAGCCGATTGTGGACCGGTAAAGGGGGGTCATATCATAAGTTCTCATGGTTTCATCCTTCGTTGAAGCAATGTTGATTCGGGTTTTGTGCCCCTTCATTGGCAGCGCATACCCCGAAGCCGGGCCCATAATGGCTCCCAGCCAACATTATTTTGGAAGTCAGCGCGACGGTTTCAAGTGCGGGGTCGCCAAAATTCGGCAAGCTGTTTATGGTGTCCGGAAACAGTAAAATGACCCTGCCTGCCGGGCTTTTTTTCCGGCCACAACTTCTCCAAAGGACTGTTATGAAATTTACCAGCACATTTGCCGCCTTTTCTGCCCTGTTTCTGGTCACTGCCTGTGGCGGCGGTGGCGGCCAGGTTGAGAGCCCTGAAACGGAAACGTCGCCGGCTGTTACTGGCATGACAATCGAGGCAGCTGTTGCTGCCGAGACGCGTGATGCTGACAATAAGGCGCGCGATGCGTTTCGTAACCCGGCGCAGACACTCACCTTTTTTGGCGTTGAGCCTGATATGACGGTTGTCGAAATCTGGCCTGGTGGTGGCTGGTACACGGAAATTATTGCCCCCTATCTTGCTTCTGGTGGTGGGACATATATTGCAGCCGGGTTCGACCCGAATGGTGCCAGCGAACGTGGTCTGGCCCGCATTGCCGCCTTCAACGACACGTTCACCGGCAAGCCAGATATTTATGGCGATGTGGAAGTCTCAGCTTTCTCGGCGCGCTCTGGGCCGATCGCGGTCAGTAACTCAGCTGACGTGGTTCTGACATTCCGCAATGTGCATAACTGGATGTCCGGTGGGTACACGGATAAAGCATTTGCAGATTTTTATGATGTGTTGAAACCTGGTGGTGTGCTGGGTGTGGTAGAACATCGCCTGCCAGCAGACAGGGAGCAGGACCCGGAAGGGCGCTCTGGATATGTGCGTGAAGATATTGTGATCGGCTTTGCCGAGGCGACGGGCTTTGAACTGGTGGAAGTCTCGCAGATCAACGCTAATCCGGCGGATACTGCTGACCATCCTTTTGGTGTCTGGACCCTGCCACCCTCCGCCCGCACCTCTGCCACGCGCGAGCCGGACCCTGATTTTGACCGGACACCTTATGATGCTATCGGTGAGAGCGATCGTATGACACTGAAATTCCGTAAGCCAATTACTGCAGACGGTGCCTTGCTGGAGTAATGCCGGTGTCTGATATTCTTCCTTCTGCCGCCAGTTTCTTCCGCCAATCCTTTGACGGGGTCATCCGGATTGAGATTGAAGGTGGCGGCGCCATCTGGATAGACGGACGGCAGGAGCCCCCTGCCGTCACTGAACAGGCGCCAAGCAATGTGGACAGCTCGTTCTGTCTGTGGCGCACATCGATGGAAACATTGAAGCGTATTCTCAGTCCGGGCGCACGTCAGGTTGAGGCCGCTTATGTGGCCGGTCGACTTCTCATCAGTGGGGACATGTCTGTGATGACACGGCTCGAAACAGGCAAACCACAGACATGACCTTGATGACAGAACCCGCAGATTTCATCCGTATAGCTGAGGCACCTGTGCCTGAGGGCGCAGAAGCCTTTTACCTGCCGACGCCGGATAATGCGCGCCTGCGCGTTGCAGCGTTTCCGGTTGATGATGCTGTTGGCACAGTTTTATTACTGACCGGCTGGTCAGAGTTTATCGAAAAATACATGGAAGTCGTCGCAGACCTGCAGGCGCGTCGTTTTAACGTGGCGATGATGGACTGGCGCGGTCAGGGCCTGTCTGACAGGTTGCTGCCCATTCGCGAAAAAGGTCATATTCTCAGCTTCGGTACCCATGCAGAGGATTTGAAATATGTCGCCGAGAATTTTGTGCGTCAGCGCTTTCCCGGCAAGTTGAGTGTGATGGCGCACTCTATGGGCGGCGCGATCACGCTGCTTGCCCTGTCAGACGGGTATAGTGCATTTGACCGGGCGATTTTCTCTTCTCCGATGACCCGGATTTTCCCGCAGCGCTGGAAGCGGATTATTGTGCGCAGCCTTGCGGCCACCGGGTGTGCATTGGGCGCATCGCGCGTCTCCATTCCGTTCGTAAAGGAACATGCGCGCAAGTTTGAGGGCAATAATCTTACCCATGACCAGCGCCGCCACACCATGTACCGTAAATTGTTGGACGCGGCCCCGAATGCTGCTCTTCATGGGCCAACCTTTGGTTGGGTCAATGCCGCGACAGAAGCCGTTGGCAGGCTTAACCGCCAGGGTGCGCTGTCTGGCGTAAAAATCCCGGTAAAGATGGTTTCTGCCGGTAATGATCAAACGGTCGATGGCAGAAATGCCTCCCGGCTGGCCCGCCAGTATGACGCGCTTGAAACGGTTGTCATCAAGGGCGGCTACCATGAGTTGTTGATGGAAGACGATCGGTATCGGGACCAGTTCTGGTCAGAGTTCGACAGCTTTTTTGCCGCTTCATGATCTCCTGATTTTCTGCATTCTTGCGGTTCACTCTGCGACTGCGCTTGGGGCTTTGTCAGCCGTTAGTGGTCGCGTATGATCGCACATAAACTACCCATGAGGAGACACAGAGAGATATGAAAACGGCAATTACGGAAATGTTTGGCATTGAGCACCCGATCATTCAGGGGGGGATGCATTATGTCGGTTTTGCAGAAATGGCGGCGGCGGTCTCCAATGCTGGTGGGCTGGGCATTATCACCGGACTGACGCAGAAATCCGCTGATGATCTTGCCAATGAAATTGCCCGCTGCAAGGACATGACAGACAAGCCTTTCGGCGTGAACATTACTTTTCTCCCAACACTTAACCCGCCGGACTATCCGGCATATGTGAAAGCCGTGATTGATGGCGGCGTAAAGATTGTCGAAACCGCCGGGCGCAACCCGGTGCAGGTGCTGCCATATCTCAAGGATGCCGGGATCAAGGTGATCCATAAATGCACTTCAGTGCGTCACTCCCTCAAAGCACAGGAAATCGGCTGTGATGCTGTCTCCGTGGACGGGTTTGAGTGTGGTGGCCATCCGGGTGAGGATGATATCCCCAACATGATTTTGCTGCCACGCGCAGCCGATGAGCTGGAGATCCCGTTTGTCTCTTCTGGCGGCATGGCAGACGGGCGCTCCCTGGTCGCCTCACTGGCCATGGGCGCGCAGGGCATGAATATGGGCACACGCTTTATTGCCACAAAGGAAGCACCGGTTCATGAAAACGTGAAAGCGGCAATCGTGGCTGCAACGGAACTTGATACTCGTCTTGTCATGCGCCCATTGCGCAATACAGAGCGTGTACTGACAAATGATGCAGTGGAACGCTTGCTGGTCAAGGAAAAAGAACTGGGGGCAGATCTGAAATTCGAGGATATTATCGAAGAGGTCGCCGGTGTTTATCCGCGCATCATGATGGAAGGCGATATGGATGCCGGAGCCTGGTCATGTGGCATGGTCGCCGGTCTTATCAATGACATTCCGACCTGTCAGGAACTGATCGACCGGATCATGGGAGAGGCTGACGCCATCATCAACAAACGTCTGGCCGGTTTCATGACAGCCTGATCGCCGGTTAACTACGCAATAAAAAAGCCCGGGCAAGACCCGGGCTTTTTGGTCTGTATCACGACAGTTCCTTATTCAGGCAGCAATACGCTGTCGATAACATGGATAACGCCGTTTGACTGTTTCACATCGGCAATAGTGACATTCGCTGTACGGCCCTTGCCGTCTACCAGCATCACAGAATCGCCAGCATATTTCGCCGTGAAGACACAGCCGCCGACTGTTGGCACATCGTGTGCGCCGCCGTCATCATCAATCATTTTAACGATTGCACCGGACATGGCTTTTGCTGCGACCACGTGGCAGGTCAGCACTTTTGTCAGGGCATCCTTGTTTTCCGGCTTGAGCAGGGATTCGACCGTGCCAGCTGGCAGTGCGTCAAAGGCTGCATTGGTCGGCGCGAATACAGTGAATGGACCTTCACCGGACAGTGTTTCAACCAGACCAGCAGCCTGCACAGCTGCAACCAGCGTGGTGTGATCCTTTGAATTGACCGCATTTTCGATGATGTTTTTATCAGCATACATCGCTGCGCCGCCAACCATCGGGTTTTCGTGCTTCATTTCAGCTGATTTCATGGCCATCGCAGGTTCTGATTTGTCAGACTTGCTGGCAATGCCTGTGCTCTCACAGGCGCTGAGGGCAACAGCAGATGCCAGCGCAACGCTGGCAATGGAAAGTTTTGAGTTTAACATGAGGTTCTCCCTTTTCTCATTGTTCAAAGACGCCCCCTTCTACACACTTATCGCGGGTATGCACACCAATTCGGCGAGGCGGGGCAGGGTTTCACCATTTTGTTACATAGCCTGTTTTGGCCTACCCTGAAAATCAGGGACAAAAAAACCGACCCCGCCTTTTGCAAGACGGGGTCGGCTGAATCGGTCCGGACATCGGAGGAGATAGAGGAGAGAGAGGCCCGGCCGACCCGTCAGGTGATGTTTGCCCAGAACATCACCTTACCCTGCACGTCAGGCAGCGCCTGCGAGCGTTTTTGCAAGATCGAGGAGGCGACGGCGTGGCTCCTCGGAAAGGTGATAATAGGCGCGCACCAGATCAATCGTTTCCTTGTTGGAAAGGATCTGAGGGGCCAGCGTGCCGTTTTCTGTGCGTGGGGCATCTGCTTCTGCGCTGTGGTGTTCAACGCCTGGCAGATCCTCGAAAAAGTAGGAAACGGGCGTTTCCAGCGCGTTTGCCAGGGCCCAGAGCCGCGAAGCAGAAACCCGGTTGGCGCCACTTTCATATTTCTGGATCTGCTGGAACTTGATGCCGACAGAGGCAGCCAGACGCTGCTGGGTGAGGCCCAGCAGGCAGCGGCGTTGTCGAAGACGTTGTCCCACATGCAGGTCAATCGGGTGCGCCATGAATCTTCTCCTTTTATCATGTGCTTGTGACCAATGACCTGTGCCGGCACCCCGATCGATGATATGCATCGGATCCCCAAACGGTGTGTCAGCGCATGGTGGCCATTCGCCTTTGTGGAGAAGTATTCAAATGGCGTGCCGTTTTTCGGCGAATCTTAAAAAAGAATGAATATTTTTCGCAAAAGCTATGAACCGCGCCCGGCGGCGCATAGCCTGATGGATCAACCTTCTGCCATGGCCTTTGCGCGTTTCTTGCGCATATGTGGCTCCAGCTCGATTTTACGCAGGCGCACATTTTCCGGCGTCACTTCCACCAGTTCGTCATCGTCAATATAGGCGATGGCCTGCTCCAGTGAGAGACGGCGCGGCGGGGTGAGGCGCACAGCGTCATCCTTGCCGGCAGCCCGGATATTGGTCAGCTGCTTGGCTTTTAAGGGATTAACATCAAGATCATTATCCTTGGCATTCTCGCCGATAATCATGCCCTGATAGACTTTCTCGCCAGGCTTGATGAACATCACGCCGCGCTCTTCAAGGTTCCATAACGCGAAAGGCACAGCTTCGCCCGTGCCCATGGCTATCAAAACACCGTTGCGCCGTCCCTGAATGGCACCTTTATGGGCGCGGTGCTCAAGATATGACCGGTTCATGACGCCGGTGCCGCGCGTGTCTGTGAGAAATTCACCGTGATAGCCGATGAGAGCACGGGTTGGTCCGTGCAGGCTTAGCCGCGTTTTCCCGCCGCCGGTCGGTTTCATTTCAGCCAGTTCGCATTTGCGCTGGGTCAGCTTTTCGATCACGCCGCCGGAATATTCGTCATCCACATCAATGACGATTTCCTCAAACGGTTCCAGCACTGTGCCGTCTTCGTCGCGCCGCGTCAGCACGTGTGGCCGGGAGACAGAAAGCTCGAAGCCCTCGCGGCGCATGTTTTCGATCAGTACACCAAGTTGCAATTCGCCGCGCCCGGCAACTTCAAAAGCGTCTCCATTGGGGGAATCTGTTACCCGGATGGCGACATCACCTTCTGCCTGACGGTATAGCCGTTCACGGATCACCCGGGACTGCACCTTGCTGCCTTCACGACCGGCAAGTGGGGAGTCATTCGGCGAGATGAAGACTGACAGGGTAGGCGGATCAATCGGCTGCGACGGGATCGCGTCGGTGACAGAGAGGTCGCATAACGTATCGGCAACAGAAGCCTTCTGAAAACCGGCAATCGCAACGATGTCACCAGGCATTGCTTCTTCGATGGGCTGGCGCTTCAGGCCACGAAAAGCGAGAATTTTGGATACGCGAGCCTGCTCGACCAGAGAGCCGTCACGGGCCAGCGCCTTGTAGGTCATGCCCGGCTTCGGCGTACCAGCCAGAATACGCCCGGTCAGGATGCGACCCAGAAACGGATCAGCTTCCAGCGTTGTTGCCAGGATGCGGAACGGTGCATCCGGCCCGCCAGCAACTTCCGGAGCTGCCACATGTTTGATGACTGTCTCAAACAAGGGTGCCATGTTGTCGCGCGGGGCTTCCAGATCATTTGCGGCCCAGCCTTCCTTGCCGGAAGCGTATAGCACCGGAAAGTCGAGCTGGTCCTCATTTGCGCCCAGAGAGGCGAAAAGGTCGAAGACTTCATCAAGAACACGGTCAGGGTCCGCGTGGGGCCGGTCCACCTTGTTCAGAACCACAACCGGCTTAAGGCCGAGCGCCAGCGCTTTCGACAGCACAAACTTGGTCTGCGGCATTGCCCCTTCTTCTGCATCCACCAGCAGGAGGGCACCATCGACCATGGAGAGAATGCGCTCGACTTCGCCGCCAAAATCAGCGTGGCCGGGCGTGTCGATGATATTGATACGGGTCAGGCCGTCGGCAGGGCTGTCCCATTCGACGCTGGTACATTTGGCAAGAATGGTGATGCCGCGCTCGCGTTCGATATCGTTGGAGTCCATGGCCCGCTCGTCCATGGCGGCGCCTTCACGCACAGCCCCTGACTGGCGCAGCAATTCATCCACCATGGTGGTTTTACCGTGGTCAACATGCGCGATGATCGCGATATTACGCAGGGACTGGTCGGTCATGGATAGCCTTTATGTTGCAGTGCAAAAAATTAAACGCCGCCATACAGGACACTGGCAGTCAGGTCGAGTGAAAAGGCGCAGCAGCTTGACTTGAGCCGGCACGCGCCTGACCATGGTGCCAGATAAAGGATCGGGAAGCATGTTTTCAATTTCAAGCCGGGTTATTTTGCCCGTTCTGGCCATGCTGGCCCTGAACGGCTGCGCACAGGAAAGCGAGCAAGCGAACATACAGGCGGCGGCCCAGCCGCGTGTGACGCTGGTTACGGACAGGGGGGATATCACCCTCGAGCTCTATCCGGAGAAAGCGCCAGTCTCTGTGGCGAACTTTTTGGCCTATATCGATCAGGGACATTACGCCCAAGGTGAAATTTATCGTGTGGTCAGATTTGACAATGACCAGGGCAATCCGAAGATCAATGTCATTCAGGGCGGGGTGAACTTTGATGTCGATGCACCCCTGCCACCGATTGCCCATGAGACAACAGACGCGACTGGCATTCTGCATACAGATGGGGTGATCTCCATGGCCCGGCTGGAGCCCGGCACGGCGGCGTCAGAGTTTTTCATCTCTATCGGTGACAATCCGGGTCTTGATTATGGGGGACAGCGCAACCCGGACGGGCAGGGGTTTGCCGCCTTCGGGCGGGTCATCTCCGGCATGGAGGTTGTGCAGGAAATTCATCAGCTGCGTGAGAGCGCGCCAGCGGAAGATGCTTATTTCGAAGGGCAGATACTGGCAGAGCCGGTAAAATTCAGTGCCAGGATAAATTAAGATTAGGAGATAATGATGCGCAAACATGTTGCCCTATTTACCAGCGGCCTGATTGCTGTGAGTGCCTGCGGCCAGTCTGAGCAGCTGCCGTTGGCCGCGCAGGAAGCTGATACGTTTTTCCATGGGGACGTCTATACAGGAAATGCCGCTTCACCGACCGCGCATGTGATTGCCGTCAAGGACGGCTATATCACCGGCGTTTACACAGAGGATCTGGCCCTGCCGGCAGATGATGCGCGCGTCATCGATCTTGGCGACGCGGTCGCCTTTCCCGGCTTCACGGACGCCCATGCCCATCTTGATGGTATCGGCTTTCGGGAACTGACTCTCAACCTTGAAGGCACATCTTCTGTATCGGACCTCAAATTGCGGGTTGCAGCGGAAGTTGAAAGAACGGCGCCCGGCGAGGTGGTCTATGGTCGGGGATGGATTGAAACCGGCTGGCCGGAAGGGCGTTTTCCCACCCGCTATGACTTGGATGAGGTTGCGCCGGATAACCCGGTTATTCTGGGCCGGGCTGACGGTCACGCAGCGGTGGTGAATTCCGCAGCGATTGCGCTTTCTGGCATTACAGACGACACGCCGGACCCAGAGGGCGGGGCGATTGAACGTGACGAGAATGGCGTTGCCACGGGCATCCTGATTGACAATGCGGAAAATCTGGTCAGTGGTCTGCTCGCGGCACCGTCGCCCGAGCGGCGCAAGGAGGCATTGCGTAAGGGAGCAGAAGTTTATGCCAATTATGGCTGGACCGGTATTCACTCCATGTCGGTCAATCCAGCGGACACAGAGTTGTTGATACAGCTTGAAGAAGAAGGCGATTTGCCGATCCGTGTCTATAACTCCCTCACCCCTGCCGGTCTCGATGATTTGGCTGAGACAGGCTTCTGGGAAATGAATGACGGCAAGCTGGTTACCCGGGCGATCAAGTTTTATGTTGATGGCGCACTGGGGTCACGCGGCGCCCTGCTGAAAGAGCCGTATGCGGACCAGCCGCAGACTGTTGGCCTGCAACTCATCACAGAGGCAGAAGCAAAACCCGCTTATCGCAAAGCTCTTGCTAACGGCATACAGGTGACAACCCATGCCATTGGTGATCAGGGCAACACGCTGGTGCTTGACTGGTATGAGGAAGTGCTCGCAGATCATGACGGCGCGCCGCGCTGGCGCATTGAACACGCGCAGGTCATTGACCCTGCCGATATTCCGCGCTTTGCGGCGCTGGGCGTCATTGCATCCATGCAACCCTCCCATGCAATTGGCGACTTGCACTTTGCACCGGCCCGCCTTGGTGATGAAAGACTGCGCGGCGCTTATGCCTGGCGCAGCCTGACGGATGCTGGCGCTGTCATTGCCGGTGGTTCTGACGCGCCGGTCGAGCGCGGCGACCCGATGATTGAGTTCTATGCGGCGGTGGGGCGTACTGACCTTGCAGGCTTTCAGGGCGCAAACTGGCACCCGGAAGAGGCTCTAAGCCGCGAGGAGGCCCTCGCCATCTTCACGAAAAATCCTGCTTATGCAGCTTTTATGGAAAACCGTCTCGGGACGATTGAGGTCGGCAAGAGAGCGGACTTTACCGTGCTGTCAGCAGACATCATGACGATCCCGGAAGAGCAAATTCCTGACGTGAAAGCCGTCATGACGATCGTCGATGGCAAGGTTGTTTATGATAGAGACTAAGTGTTCAAAAATGAGCTCTTACTTTCATACTTACATTATACCCAGAGAGATTATCACTGCTTGTGAAATGAAATTGTTCTGATGCAGGTCGAGCATCTGCATCTGGACAAACGCCAACATTAAATGGACAGACGCCATCATAAGTCAATGTCCCACTACCTGAAATGCTAAAATCCTCAGTCTCGAAATATTCAATTGAAAAAAGCGTCATTACAGAATCCGTTACATATATTGAGAATCCTGTTGCCAAAGAGTATTTCCATACTGATTCATCAACTTTAACATCAGTTAAGGAAGCAAATCCTGTAGACAAACTCCCACTACTTGGGCTTAGAGCCTGATCCAAAAGTATCTGGGTGATTTCAACGACTTATGATTCTCTTTGTTTGCTTAAGACACGGAGGATCAGATGAGTTGGAATGAAACCACCCGCACATATTATGACCGCAGTTTCCTGCGCTATGCAAGTGATCTGACGGACGACGAATGGGCTTTGATTGAACCTGAAATACCTCTTCCAAATCGGATGGGGCGTCCTCGCAAGTGGCCGATGCGGGAGATCATGAACGCCTTGTTGTATATCGCGTCTACTGGCTGCCAATGGCGCATGTTACCAAGGGATTTCCCGCCTTTTTCGACGGTTCAGAAATATTTTTATTGGTGGCGTGATGACAGATTGCTGGAAAAGATCAATCACCGCCTGCTGTTTGAATGCCGCGAAGCACACGGCAGAAGCCCACACCCCAGCGCAGGTGTGATCGATAGCCAGTCGGTTAAAACCACAGAAAGTGGCGGTATTACTGGCTTTGACGCGGGCAAAAATATAAAAGGCCGCAAGCGGCATATTCTGACGGATACGGAAGGCTTTCTGGTGACAGCACTTGTGCATGCCGCGGATGTACAGGATCGCGACGGCGCACCAGCGGTGTTGATGGAAGCGCGAGACAAATTTCCATGGCTTCGCCATATCTTTGCCGATGGTGGCTATGCGGGAGATAAGCTAAAGCGCAAACTTAAAAAAGTCGGTCCATTCCGGATGGAAATCATCAAGCGATCCGATAAAATGAAAGGCTTTAAAGTCCTGCCCCGGCGATGGGTCGTAGAACGCACATTCGCATGGTTAGGGCGATCACGCCGTCTCGCCAAGGATTGGGAACGATGCTGGACCTCAGCTATCGCATGGCTATTCATGGCTCACATCCGTATCGCAACAAGACGACTGGCAAGAGCATGTTTCATATGAAAGACTTTTGATTCAGACTCTTAGCATTGTTAACAAATTCTCGGGGGCGGGTGCACCAGATGCATCATAGTCAAGTAGTGCTTGTCCAAGTCTGGCAGATATGAAGGGTTTACTTTCTTCGTTTTCTGTAAAAAATTTACCTACTTCCAATCCGAAGAAACTATGTCCCAAGTCTGAGATATCGAGAAATTGTTCATAGCTATCGAAGGATCTTTCAGGGCTATTTAGTATGGGTAATACCTCAGGAGAGGCTTCAAAAGATATTTCTGCATTGCCAGTAAGCGTATTTTCAATCGAGTAGTTTTCGGCGATCAAGCTGAGCCAGAATGAATCTCTTTTTAGACCGAAGCCGATCTCGTAACCTGAGCTATCGCTAAAACTGATACGTTCTGTTCCACTCAAATTTGATGTCAGTGTAGATCTGTCGAACCTACCAACTCCGGCTTCAGAGCCTGATCCAAAAGTATCTGGGTGATTTCAACGACTTATGATTCTCTTTGTTTGCTTAAGACACGGAGGATCAGATGAGTTGGAATGAAACCACCCGCACATATTATGACCGCAGTTTCCTGCGCTATGCAAGTGATCTGACGGACGACGAATGGGCTTTGATTGAACCTGAAATACCTCTTCCAAATCGGATGGGGCGTCCTCGCAAGTGGCCGATGCGGGAGATCATGAACGCCTTGTTGTATATCGCGTCTACTGGCTGCCAATGGCGCATGTTACCAAGGGATTTCCCGCCTTTTTCGACGGTTCAGAAATATTTTTATTGGTGGCGTGATGACAGATTGCTGGAAAAGATCAATCACCGCCTGCTGTTTGAATGCCGCGAAGCACACGGCAGAAGCCCACACCCCAGCGCAGGTGTGATCGATAGCCAGTCGGTTAAAACCACAGAAAGTGGCGGTATTACTGGCTTTGACGCGGGCAAAAATATAAAAGGCCGCAAGCGGCATATTCTGACGGATACGGAAGGCTTTCTGGTGACAGCACTTGTGCATGCCGCGGATGTACAGGATCGCGACGGCGCACCAGCGGTGTTGATGGAAGCGCGAGACAAATTTCCATGGCTTCGCCATATCTTTGCCGATGGTGGCTATGCGGGAGATAAGCTAAAGCGCAAACTTAAAAAAGTCGGTCCATTCCGGATGGAAATCATCAAGCGATCCGATAAAATGAAAGGCTTTAAAGTCCTGCCCCGGCGATGGGTCGTAGAACGCACATTCGCATGGTTAGGGCGATCACGCCGTCTCGCCAAGGATTGGGAACGATGCTGGACCTCAGCTATCGCATGGCTATTCATGGCTCACATCCGTATCGCAACAAGACGACTGGCAAGAGCATGTTTCATATGAAAGACTTTTGATTCAGACTCTCAGGGAAATCTTCAATTTCAAATCCATAAGTAACATTATTTGTTGATATATACTTGGGGCCAAATTCTATAAAGAAATCAAGTGTATCAGCGTGCACGTACGGTGTGAAAAGTAAAAATATACAAATATATGTGAACTTTATTTTAATCATAATCCCACCTCATCATTACACTCTCACGCAAGATGAAGCTTGTCAATTTGATGGCAGTATGATTTTCATGAAGCCTATCTCCAGAATGAGGGTAGAACCATGACTGACCACATCCGGATTTCCAGCCAGTTTGACGGGGGCAACATCATCTGCCGCAGCGCGGAACGGGCTGATGATATCCAGCTTGATATTCGCCCTGATAATGAGAGCCATTTCTACCAATGGTTCTATTTCCGACTGACCGGTGCGCAGGATCAGGACTGCCGCTTGCGGCTCATGAATGCAGGCGGCTCCGCCTATACGCCGGGCTGGGAGGGGTATGAGGCTGTTGCGTCTTATGATCGGGAAAGCTGGTTCCGTGTGCCGACAAAATATGAAAATGGTGAGCTTGTCATTGAGCATACACCCTATCTCAACTCAGTCTATTTCGCTTATTTCGCGCCCTATAGCATGGAGCGCCATCAGGATCTGATAGCCTCAGCCGCCGATAGCGAGCGCACGCAGATTTCTGTTCTTAGCACCACGCTCGATGGACAGGACATGGATCTGTTGACCATCGGCACACTTGGAGAAGACAAGCTGTCATTCTGGATCACAGCGCGTCAACATCCGGGTGAGACCATGGCCGAATGGTGGATGGAAGGGTTCATTGGTCGCCTGCTGGACGAGACAGACCCCGTGTCACGATGTTTGCTGGAGCGGGCGGTGTTTTATCTGGTACCGAACATGAACCCTGATGGATCGCGGCGTGGGCATTTGCGCACCAACGCAGCAGGAATCAATCTCAACCGGGAATGGGACAAGGCAAGTCTGGAGAAAAGCCCGGAAGTGTTCTGTGTGCAGCAGAAAATGAGCGAAACTGGTGTGGATTTCGCCCTGGATGTGCATGGCGATGAAAATCTGCCCTATAATTTCATCGCGGGTGGTGAAGGCGCCCCCGGTTTTACAGATCATCAGCAGAAACTGCTTGATGGATACAAGCACGCACTGGCCCAGATCAGCCCTGATTTTCAGACAGAGTTCGGATATCCGGTCGATGCGCCCGGCACGGCAGACCTCTCCATCTGCACCAATTATATGGCCTGGAAATTCGGTTGCCTGGCAATGACACTGGAAATGCCCTTCAAGGACAGCGAGATAACACCCGATCCTGATTTTGGCTGGTCCCCTGGTCGCTGCATCCGTCTTGGTGTCGCCAGTCTGGATGCAATCTGGCAAGTGATTGATTTAATTGATGAAAAGGCTTGATTGCCTCTCGCGCCTCTACAATCCGGGATAATGCTATTTTAACCGATACACGTCATGCTGGTGGTTATTGATTTTAACATCCAAGGCTGACGCAAAAATGCCCCTGCAGGAAATCATCTGGCCCACCAAGGTCGACGGCGATATTCTGGATCTCGCGCGGCGCCGCCTGTTGGTGGTGCTCAGCCTGACTATCGGGATTTTCGGGTCGATTTCCGGCACAGTCGTTGGGGTGGAAACTTTTACGCAAGCCCCGCTGATGAGTATCGTTGGTGCCCTGCTGCCGCTGATATTGCTGGCGATGCCGTTTCTTGCCTATTTTACAAGACGTTTTGATCTTGCTTCTGTTTTGCTGATTATCTGCATTTACATGGTGACGCTGATTGTAGCGACCAGTGACAGGGGAGTGGCATCACCGGCTCTGTATTACTTTCCCATATTGCCAGTTGTGACAGGCCTGTTGCTGGGGTATCGCCCCGCAGTTTTTGCAGCGGTATTTGTTGTACTGAATTATCTGTGGTTGACGCCTCAATTTCTGACAAATTGGGAAGGTATTGCCCTGTCCATTCTTGCGTCAGGATTGACGCTGGTGATTTGTATTTTCCAGCGGGAAATCGAAAAGGTCACAGACGCCTTGCAGATGGCGCGTAACGAGGCCGAGGCAGGCAATGCAGCGAAGACGGAATTTCTTGCCAATATGAGCCATGAGTTGCGTACGCCGCTCAATGGCGTGCTTGGCATGGCGCAATTGCTTGATGAAACGGATCTCGACAGAAAGCAGAAACAGTACACGGAAACGATTGTGAAGTCTGGCCGGTCGCTTCTGGCCATTATCCAGAATGTTCTGGATTTTTCAAAGATTGAAGCAAATGAGATAACGCTTGAGGAAGAGGCATTCGATCTGTCTGAGTTGCTGGATGAAGTCAGCAGCACGATCAGTGGCGTGGCACTGCAAAAAGGGTTGGACCTTCAGGCCAAGGTGGACCCGAAGGTTGCGGGCACATATCTGAGCGACGTGAAGAAACTGAGACAAATACTGATCAATTTTGCCCGGAACGCGGTAAAATTCACAGATAGTGGAGCCATAACAATTGCTGCCACGCGTGACGGGATGGAGGGTATTCGTCTGGCCGTTTCAGATACGGGCCCGGGAATCGCTGAAGACCAGCAGGCAGATGTTTTCGAGCGTTTCCACCAGGTGGATGGCTCTGTCACACGTCGCCACAGTGGGGCCGGGCTTGGCCTTGCCATATCGCGGCAATTTGCAGACCTTCTGGGGGGGCGTATCGGGGTCAAAAGCCTGCCCGGTGAAGGCAGCACTTTTTTCATCTGTTTGCAGATGAAGAAGATCGGCCGGGCGACACCTGCAATCGAACCTGCGCCAGCGGCAGTGTCTCCCTGCGACAGCGTCAGTCTTGAAGAGCAGCATATCCGGATATTGTTGGCAGAAGACAACGCCGTGAACCGCGAAGTCATCAAGGCGGCAATGCGCAAGCATGACGCTATCATTCATGAGGTTGAAAACGGCGCTGAAGCGCTTGAACAACTCGCGTCAGGCGAGGTCTATGATGTGGTCCTGATGGATGTGCAGATGCCGGTCATGTCAGGCGATGAAGCCTTGCATCGTATCCGCAGTGCGGAAGCGGCGTACCAGAATGTGCCTGTGGTCATGATTACGGCCAATGCAGAGCGTCAGGCGCTCAACCGGTATCTGGCCATGGGGGCCAACGGGAACATCACCAAACCGTTCAATATAACGACCCTGCATGAAAAAATTGCCGCGTTTTGCAGAAAGCCCGCTGGGCAGAGAGGTTTTGTCGAGCGGCGTGCTGGCGGTTCACCCAGTACCTGACTGATGGCTCAGTCTGAGCCTTCATCCTTGTTCATATAATCTTCGTACCGGCCTGTGGCTTTCAGCGCATCAGCCACTTCTGGTGGCATATAATTCTCGTCATGTTTGGCCATGACTTGTGACGCCACAAAGATCCCGTCGTCGTTCAGATTGCCCTGAATGACGACACCCTGGTTTTCACGAAATATGCCCGGCAGCGGATCATTGGTCACGACAGTAACCGTGCCCTCATAATCGGTCACGTCAAACCATGTCTCCAGCCCTTCGCCCTGTTTGATCGTGCCTTCGGCAACCATACCGCCGATGCGGATCGCCCGCCCTTCAAGCTCTGCCGCTGAGGGCAGGTCTTTGGGGGCATAGAAGTACACAGATGTCTGGCTGATACCCACGATGACAAAGAAACTGGCCACGGCCAGCGTTGGCAACAGCAAGCTGACCACCAGCAGTCGTTGCCGCCGCCGCCGCATGGGGGGGCGTTTTTTCGGTGCGGGTTTGTTTTCAGGTGTATCAGTCATGGTTGGTTTCCGATTGCAAGGTCAGCGCTTGTCACTTCTGATGGCAGCATTGACTGCCCAGCCAACAAGACCGCCAAGGATGAGAATGGATATGGCCCAGGATGCCGCAACATAGGCTGTCACATCTGTGCCGATAAGGGTGCCTTCCATCTTCAGTTACTCCCTTCGCCGGCCGCTTGCGGCTGTTTGTCTGAGGGCCGAGAGGATGGATCATCTGTCATCGTGACAGGTTGTGCAACGCTGACAGGGCGGCTTGTTCTGGCTGTGCCGCTCTGCCGCCGCTCGCGCAGAACCGTCCGCAGGCGCAAGGTGACAAAGAAGCCGAACAGCAAGCCATATCCCAGCATCATGGTGAGCAGCGGCAAAAGCATTTCCGGCGGCATTTTAGGCCCTTCCGGCGTCACGATGGTGGCTGGCTGGTGCAGCGTTTCCCAGAATTCGACAGAAAACTTGATAATAGGCAGATTGATGGCCCCGACAAAGCACAGAAGTGCTGCGGAGCGGGCTGCCTGCGCCTGATTTTCAATGGCCCGCCAGAGCGCCATATATCCAATATATACGAAGGCGAGCACCAGCACGGATGTCATCCGGGCGTCCCAGTCCCACCAGACGCCCCAGGTGATCTTGCCCCAGATGCTGCCGGTGATGAGTGCCAGCACGCAAAAGGCGAGGCCCATGGGTGCAGCTTCGCGCGCGGCGAGGTCTGCCAGTTGATGGCGCCAGACATAGCCGAAAATACTGGCCACCACCATAAAGGCATAGGCCATCATCGTCATGGAGGCTGCCGGCACATGGACATACATGATGCGGACACTTTCGCCCATCTGATAATCCGGGGGCGTGAAGAACAGGGCCCACACGGCACCGCCGACAAGCAGGAGTGTCGCCGCAATGCCGGTCGTCCAGAGAATTGGCCCGGAATACCGCATGAAGCGTTCCGGATTGGCCATTGTGTCAAAAATGTTGAAGGTACCCATACGCGTCGCCTGCTTGTCTCTCCCACTGTCAGACTTGGCACAAAAGTCACGGTCCGGCAAATGACACTTGCGGTGATCGGCTTTTCCTATCGTTCGATAGGTGGATCGACGGCGCGCAAGGCATTTGCGGGCAGCTTCCTGCCGTTTTTTGCCATCATGGACGCAAAACTATTGGCAAGTGCGGCTTTCAGGTCATTGCTAAAGGCTGCTCTTCGCGCTTACGGTTTGAAGACGTTGTTCAGGCTAATATGATGTTGAAAAAGTTTTCTGTTTTGGCCGCCTGTTTTTATGCGTTAAGTGGTCTGGCCATGGCGCAGTCACCCTCTGCGGGGGCACAGGGTGACCAGGCGCTGAGTTACAGCGATCTGCAGGCGCAAGGCTATATTCTGTTTCAGCCATCAGACGTGAAGCAGAAACTGCTCAATTCAGGCTTTCTGCTCCAGTCAGAACAGGCAACACCTGATGGTGTGGCAAAAATCTACTCCATGACCGCCGGGCAACAGGTCTTCCTGTTTGGGTTCTCTGATTGTCAGAGTGAAGGCTGCCTGTTCATGCGGGCGATTCATCCGATCCCGACGGCCGCCGCCGGGCTGAATATCTCCACGGGCATGGTCAATGACCTGAACGGGACGACTCCTCTGGGCCATTATGTGGTGGAGCAGGGCGGTAATGTATCGTTGCGCTATTACGTCCCGGCTGTGCCCGAATGTGCAGAAGCCTGCCTCGACTCCCATCTTCTCCTGTTCATGAACGGGACCAAGGCTGCCCATGAAACCCTGCAACGCGTTGGCCGCCAGCGGGTTGCCGGTGCGGATGCAGAACTTATCGAAAAGGCTGATATTTTTGCCGCCGGAGCCCGGGGCCAAGGCGAGGCTTTCGATGCCAAAATTGTTTCTGCGCTGACGGTGCAGGAGACGCCCTTTGCGGCGAAAAACGGCTTTGCTGGTGTTGAAAACACACTGGTTGATGTCAGCAGCTTTACCGGATTTGAATACTGGAAGCCTGATTTCGGCTCACTCATCCCGGAAGAGCCCGAAGTTTATGACAGCAAGATCCTTAATCAGGTAGACTGATCACTGATCGCCGCACGCCTGAGCCTAGCGCGAGCTGCTCTGCGAGGTGATGCTTCGTGCTTTGCGTACGCCCTCTTTGCCGGTCTTCTTGCGCAATCCGACTAGTCGCAGGCCGCGCCGGATCAGGATATTGAGCGCTTTCACGCCAGTTGCGGCCCAGACCAGTGCACTGACAAGGGCGAGGAAGACAGCCGGATAGGGCTTGCGGAAATGTGTCCAGAAATATCGCACCAGGCTTTGGGCCTTGCGCATTTCCACGCGCAGTTTGCTCGCGCGGCTTGAACTCTTGAAATGTGGAATGCTGGTACTGGGCGAGAAATAAACCTCACCGCCAGCATCCCGCAGGCGCAGGCAGAAATCCACGTCTTCCACATGGAGGAAATATTCTTCATCCATGCCGTCAATCGCAGAAAAGGTCTCGCGCGGCATCAGCATACAGGCACCGGAGATCACCGGAATCGGAATCATTTCTTCCGGACACGGATCCTGATGCATGTTAAAGCGCCTGAAGTAGGGGTGCTGTGGCGCGAGTTTGTAGATCCGCGTCATTTCCACAAAGGCCGTCCACGGAGTAAGTGGGCTGCGGCGTGACCCTGCCTGCTCGGTACCGTCAGGGTTGATCAGCTTGCCGCCCATAACCCACTTGCCGTCAAGCTTGCCTGCGTCAGCCAGCAATTCAGCCACGGCGTTGTCGGGCAGGATGGCATCCGGGTTCAGGAGGAACAGAAACTGTCCGGTGGCGGCCTTTGCCCCAATATTGCAGCCTGCCGCATAACCCACATTGCCATGGCCCGAGATAATCTGAAGTTTATGGCTGTTGTCACCGGCGATCGCTTCAAGCCGGGTCATTTCATCAACCCAGTTGCCATTATCAACGACAATCACTTCTGCCACTTCCGCCTGCCGCAAGGCAGACAGTACAGAGCGCACCAGCAACGGGCCTGTCCAGTAAGAGACGATGATCACACTAACGCACTGGCGTGGCCGTGGTTGTGATGCCCCCTCAGGCGATGTCATTTCTACAGGTTGCACGCTCGCAGCACTCATTGTCACAAAGTATCCCCTCAAACTGTTGTGCGCCATGGTGCGCTGCAACACAATACCACAGGTTAATAATTGAACGCGAAACTCTCATGATTCCAGTCGCAGTGCTCGCCCGATCAGCACGAGACCGAACAGCGCGAAACCAAATGTGGAAAACCGCCAGACAGTCCACAGGCTTGTCTCGAAACTGGCAAAAGTGAGGAATATAATGCCGAGCGCGCATACAGCGCCGGTTTCGGCTTTGGTCAAGGTCAGTCTTGAAAGGTACTGGAACGCCTGTGACAGGGCCGCAAGCACCATGAGAATGCCGACAAGGCCAAATTCCAGCCAGAGATGAATGAACAGGTTATGGGGGTGGGTGGGCATGACGTGGAATGTGTATGGGGCAACCGCCAGCTCCACAGTCGGGCCTGCCTCATACAAATAGCGGCTGAAGCCGATCCCGCCGCCGAACAGGAATGTCCACAGGTCTGCTGTCAGCAGGTCGAAACTGTATCGCCAGGCAATAAGGCGCATCTGCCAGGATGTCGGGATGAACTCTGCGGCGACCAGCGCCTCCTGCGCCGGCAGTAAAAGAGCGACCGCCGCCCAGAACAGGAAAAGGCCGATCGCACAGACCTGCAAGGCTGAAATGGCGTAGCGCGAAAACATAAATCCAAGTACCGCTGCGGCAAGACCACCGGCCAGCGCCAGCAGGTTGGCGGATATTCCCCCCAGCAGCAGGGCGGCGAGCGCAATACCTGCAACGATGATGAGCTGGAGCGCCCTTGCAGGCATGGTCCCCAATTTTTCACGAATAAAGGCAAGGCTGCCCAGCGCAAGCAGGGCTGGCACCGCGAGATATAGTGCAAGGCCTGCACCGCGTGCCGAAGCAATGATGTCTTTGCCCTTGATACCGTCTTTGGGCAGCAGGTCGCGCAGGAGGCCGCCAGTCAGCCCTTCAAGACCAAGAAACAGGGCGGTCACGACTGTTACTGTCACCAGTATCCAGAGGGCCAGTCGGCTGCTGGCCATGTTCAGGGCCAGCCAGATCAATCCGGCAATGGATAATATCAGGGCCGCCATTCTCGGGGCCCAGTCTATGCGGTCGGGCTGGGGCGACCACAAGGCGGAGAGGCCCATAAAGCCACACAGGAAGAGCAGCCAAACCAGCACGCTGGCAGGTCCCGGTCTGAGGATAACGCGCGGCTGCCAGATGCGTCGCAGGGCAGATACTGCGCCTGGATAAAATGCTGTTGCCAGCCCGATCAGGGCAAGCGCTGTCACCGTGTTGCGGTGGGAAAAGAGCAGCAGAACGGGCAGAGCTGCGATCAGCGCAAGAGCGATCCCGACTGGCAGGCGCTGTCGCCAGTTGCCAGAAAAGAGGGCCCCCGCCACGTCGGCCTATCCTTCTTTCAGGTCAGGTGGCAGCGCTTCATGTGTAAGATCCTGCAAGGCGTCATCAAGGGTGATGACCCGCGATTCCTTTGAGCCAAGACGGCGCAGGGAAACCTTGCGCTCATCTGCCTCTCTGGCGCCCACAACAGCGATCACCGGCACTTTGGCATGAGAGTGCTCGCGCACCTTGTAGTTGATCTTCTCATTACGCAGATCAGTTTCTACGCGCAGACCGGCTGCACGCATTTCTTCTGCAACACTGTCTGCATAGGCATTGGCCTCGCTGGTGATTGTCGCAACAACGATTTGTGTCGGTGCAAGCCAAAGCGGCATTTTGCCTGCGTGGTTTTCAATCAAGATACCGAGGAAGCGCTCCAGCGTGCCCAGTATGGCCCGGTGCAGCATGACAGGGCGATGGCGGTTTCCGTCTTCACCGATATAGGTCGCATCAAGGCGCTCCGGCAGCACAAAATCAAGTTGCAGGGTGCCGCATTGCCAGGAACGCCCAATGGCATCCTTCAGATGGAATTCCAGTTTCGGGCCATAAAAGGCCCCCTCTCCCGGGGCATAGTCATAATCGATATTTGCAGCCTTGAGAGCATCCTCAAGGCCTTTTTCGGCGCGATCCCAGACCTCATCATCGCCCGCCCGCAATTCGGGCCGTGTTGCCAGCAGCACTTTGAGTTCCTCAAAGCCAAGGTCTTCATAGACAACAGCCAGCAACTCGCAGAAAGCAACAGCTTCTTCCGTGACCTGATCTTCACGACAGAAAATATGTGCATCATCCTGTGTCATCTGGCGTACACGCATCAAGCCATGCAGGGCGCCATGCGCTTCATTGCGGTGGCAGCAGCCAAATTCCGCCATGCGAATTGGCAAATCGCGATAGGATTTAATGCCCTGCTTGAAAATCTGCACATGCGCTGGACAGTTCATGGGCTTCATGGCCATGAGTGTTGCCTCGCCCGAAATGACAGGTCCATCACCTTCCGTATTCGGCACTTCATCCGGCACAACAAACATGTTTTCACGGAACTTGGCCCAGTGGCCGGACTGTTCCCAGAATTTGGAATCGAGCAGTTGCGGGGTCTTCACCTCGACATACTCTGCACCCTGCAGGCGACGGCGGATATAGTTCTCCAGCGCCAGCCACATGGTATAGCCCTTGGGATGCCAGAAGACAGAGCCTTGCGCTTCTTCCTGCAGGTGGAACAGGTCCATCTCGCGGCCCAGCTTGCGGTGGTCGCGTTTTTCGGCTTCTTCCAGCCGGGTCAGATAGGCTTTCAGGTCTTTCTCGTTGAGCCAGGCCGTGCCGTAAATTCTTTGCAGCATGGCGTTTCTGGAATCCCCGCGCCAATAGGCGCCCGCAAGTTTCATCAGCTTGAAGGCCTTGCCAATATGCTTCGTAGACGGCAGATGCGGTCCCCGGCAGAGATCATGCCAGTCGCCGTGGTAATAGACCCGGATCTCTTCACCTTCCGGCAGGTCACGGATCAGTTCCGCCTTGTATGTTTCGCCAAGCTTTTCAAAATGGGCCACGGCTTCGTCCCGCGGCATCGTTGTCTTGTGCGTTGCCAGGTCTGCTTCGACCAGTTCATTCATTTTCTTTTCGATGGCGGCAAAATCTTCCGTCGAGAACGGCTCTTCGCGGGCGAAGTCATAATAGAAGCCGTCTTCAATCACCGGACCGATGGTGACCTGCGTGCCCGGAAAAAGCGCCTGCACAGCCTGGGCCAGAAGGTGCGCTGTATCATGGCGCACAAGGTCCAGGCCATCCTCGCTTTCCCGCACGATAACTTCAACGGCGGCATCAGTGTCGATTTCGGTGAATAGGTCACGCAACTCGCCATCGACCTTGATGGCCACAGCCTTCTTGGCCAGAGATTTGGAAATATCCTCGGCAATCGCCGTGCCGGTGACCGCGCCGTCAAATTCGCGTCGGGATCCGTCTGGCAAAGTGATCTGTGGCATGGTCGCTCTCTTGTCTTCGCATGTGCAAAACTGAAGGAGTCACATTCCGCAGTTAGGCACAAAGGTCAATAGTGTGGTCGCGCTTGCCATCCGGCAGTCAATATAGGAGGCTGTTACGAGAGAATTCGAAATTCACGGATGGAGAGATTTCCATGTTGAAAAAGTTGGCCCTGACAGCGGCAATATTCATCAGCGGTACTGGCGTGGTGATAGCGCAAAGCACCGGCACGCCGCCGCCTGCACCATGCCAGAGTGCGGAATATCGCGCGTTCGATTTCTGGCTGGGCCAGTGGGATGTTTATGACACCAGCGGCAATCTCGCTGGCAGCAACAGTATTACGCTGGAAGAGGGCGGCTGTCTGATATTGGAGAAATGGACCAACACGCAAGGTGGCACCGGTCAAAGCTATAATTTTTACGATCCCGGTATGGGCCAGTTCCGGCAGGTCTGGGTCTCGTCAGGGGCGGTGATCGATTATGCCGGTCAGTTGAATGAAGCCGGAGAAATGGTGCTTGAGGGTGACATCAATTATCACAATGGCACCGCTGCCCCCTTCCGGGGGACCTGGACCCTACAGGAAGATGGCAGCGTGCGGCAGTATTTCCAGCAATATGATGCCGACGGGGAAGTCTGGAACGACTGGTTCACGGGCATTTATGTTAAGCAGGAAGAGGGGGAGTAGGACAGATTTTTGGCCGGGATAACTGTCTGGCAATCGTGTTTCACATTGATAGTCTTCGTATTATGGCAACCATCTCTTTGGTTGATTGCATTCGGCAATAAAGACCGATGAGGCGCAGCCTATCCGCCAGCAAAACCTGCCTTCCATTCGTCCTCCCGTTATGCGCTGCGGCATGAGATGACGCGGCGCAGATACGGGATCCATCTCCGAAACGTGCAGAACTCACGAAGTGACCAGCAAGCGAGGTTGCATTAGCGTTAAAATATTGCACTGTGAACTGGCATAGTTACTTACCCACCTGTTAACAGTTACAGCAAGCTGTAGCGTACAGATAGCAATAGCCATTATACAATGTTGTCACAGCCAACAACGGGTAATGGTCAGCTTGAAATGCGACGGCGCATGTGCGATGAACAGATTATGAACAAGATATTCGATCATTCGGTTAGCCTCGCTCGAGAATGCCTCTCGCCGGAGAACCAGACCGAGTTGGCGGAATTAATGCAGACTTATGTTGCGAGTCGCGTCGATACTGATGATTTCAGCGAAGAAGAAGTCAATATACTGAAGAAGCGGTTGGAAAACCACAATCAGTTCGTCTCTCACGAAGAGGTAGACAGCTTCTTCGCGGCACATGACATATAGTATTACGTACACGAGGGAAGCTCTCTCAGATCTCATCGCAATTAGCACTTATCTGCGAGAGCGCAACCCGGCCGCCGCAAAGGCTGTGATACAGGATATTGAAACAGCTATCAGCCACTTGCCGGACTTTCCACAACTAGGTGTGGTCAGCCGGAGGCTCACGGACGTGCGTCGGCTTGTGTCGTCCAGGTATCATTATGTCGTTGCTTACAAAGTAGATACGGACAGGAGAGAAGTCCTGATTATTGCAGTTTTTCATCCCCGCCAACAGAAAACCGTGTAATAGTTTTTTAGCCTGCCAGCAAGCAGGTTGCATGAAGCCGCAGGCGCAATGCGCCACCTCAGATTATTCGCAATCGCCATACTCTCAAGAGACAGCAAGTTGCCCATCATGAGCAGGCGATGATCCAGCTTTCTCTCAATCAACCAGCCCGACTAAAATCTGTACCGCACACTGACTCTCAGCTGGCGCGGTACTGCATCCGGGAAAACCTAATAAGGGCGACAGTCATCCTTGGTGAACTTGATCGCTGTGGGCGGTGTGCGCTCGCTGGCGTCTACCGCTGGATTATAGCCAGACAGTTCGTACAGCCCATAGCGACGCGGGCAGCGGACTTTCATGTCCAGTTCCGAGACGCCAATTTCGATGATATTCTCAAACTCAACATAGGAATAAAGATACTGAGGATATTTCGCTACCAGCAGCGCCTTGTCATATTGTGTCGGGTCAAACTTGTCGAAAGCCTCATAGTGATATTCGACTTTCCGGTTGATGTCCCAGGCTTTAATCGGTTTGCCGATATCCCGCATGTAATAGAGTAGGTTCCCCATCAACTCACGATCATCCACGACGATCACATCATAATTTTCAGCATAGCGCGCAATATCTGCGGCCTGTTTATCCCAGTCGCGGACGCGCTTGACAGAATTGGACTGACCGATCGCATCAACAATGGCGAAGTTGGTAGAGGCGATCATGAAGATGACGGCCAGCAGGACATGCAGCGCAGTAGAAGCCTGCAGCCAGCGTTTGCTGCCTGCGCGCAGGAGCCAGGCCGTGACCAGCATGACAAGCGCCGGATAGGATGTCATTGCCCAGTTCGCGTTGGCCTTTGACAGAAAAGCCTGCAGGCAGATCACCAGTATCGGTGGCAAGGCAAAAGCGATCAGCAACAGGTCCTTGTGGCGCACAGTATTGTCGTCTGGCAGACGCTTGCCCGGTGTGATCAGTCCCCAGATCAGGGCACCGAAAATAATCGGTCCGGCAACGCCGAACTGCGCTGTAAAGAACTCGAAGAATTCATCAAAGTTGAACATGTCCCGGCCCCAGCTGGCATTTTCCTGGGTATGGGCAAGGGTCTGGAAATCATTGGCGGCATTCCAGAAGATGTTGGGCAGGAATATCAGGAAGGCGATAATTCCAGCCAAGGCCAGCGGCAGCGGCCTGAACGCCTTGCGGGCATCTGCGGACAGGATGAATGCCAGAGTCATGCAAAGCGGGAAATAGATCATCGCATATTTGGAGAGCATTCCCAGGCCGATGCTGACCCCCAGCAGAATGGCCCAGCGGATATTGTCCTCTTCAGTCAGGCCGATAAAGGCGCGCAAAGCAAGACACCAGAACAACAGCAGGGGAATATCCGTGCTCAGAATGGCGTTGGAAAGAATAATGGCTGGCAGGGTTGTCCACACAATCGCCGCCCAGAACCCGACCTGTTCGTCATAAAGTCGACGGCTGATGAGAAATACAAGCCAGGTCGTTATGCCGGTGATGACGGGCGAGAGCAGCCTGACTGCCCATTCTGCATCCCCGAACAGGCTCGTGCTGACACCAATCAGCCAGCCGATCATCGGTGGTTTTGAGAAATAGCCGAACTGGAATGACTGCCCCCACCACCAGTATTGGGTTTCATCCGGTCCCAGATCAATCTGACTCAGGAACAGGAAAATGATCCGCAGGATGGTTACGGCGAGGATGATATATATCAGCAGCCGGGCAGGATTGCTGTTGGCAAGGTCTTTGATCTGGGCGAATGGTGACATGCGGAAACGGGGCTGGTTGAAATTCAATAGGAAACGTAGAGGGTTAGTACCACATCTATTGCGTTTGAATAGTTGTAACCGGAAAGTTGTGCCTGTTTTCTCACCGGCGTATCCCCAAGCGCGAACAGAAAGGCTTCTTCCTGTCGGCTTTCGACAACGGCAAGCCGGCCCGGTGCAGCCTTCAGCCAGTCTGCCGCTGTTTGCGGAGTGCTGATGCGGTTACTGGTCCCTAACAGGAAAATGGCTGAGGGTTCATTATAACCGAGCAGGGCAACGGGCTCAGCGCCACTGCGCAGTGGATGGAGTTGCTGTTCTTCCAGCATGGCGGAAAGTCGCGGCGACACCTGGAAGGCGTCCAGCCGGGCCAGCATCCCCTCATAAAGCATCCACGCCATCAGTGCGCCGAGCAGGCTGCTGGAGACCAGCGCTGTTTTGAGTTTCAGCCGCCAGAGCTGGAAAACGCACCAGACGGCACCGACCAGTGTGACTGCGGCAAATATATATTCCAGCAGCCCCGCCCCGTTCGTGCTGTAGGTGTTGCCAGCATAGATGAACAGGACTGCGACCAGAACCGCCACCAGCAGATACAGCCCGGCGCCAAGCAGGCGGCTGACTGGCAGTGTGCTGCTGACGCCTTCCCGGCTCAGGCGTGTGACGCAATGGGCAATCAGAAAAGCCAACGCCGGATAGACCGGCAGGGTATAATGCGGAAGCTTTGTGGAGGCGATCTCGAAAACGGCCCAGGTTGGGATCAGCCAGGCGAGGCAGAAAATAACGCCTGCATGGCGGATATCCGTCAATGCGTGGCGCAGGCCCGCAGGCAACAGCAGGGCTGCAGGCCAGAACATGATCCAGACCACTATCAGGTAATACCCGATTGGCCCGGCATGACTTTCCTGTGCCTCCCCGACCTTGCCAAGCATGTCCGTGCCCAGTGCTTCAGCAAAGAAACGCCCTTGCGTTTCCAAGCCGATGGCAATCATCCATGGGCTGACAATGATCAGTAATACGATCAGGCCGGTGATCGGCCGGAATGTCAGGGCCCATTTATAGATCCGGCTGAGGTCACCCGGCGACTTTGGGAAATGCCAGAGGCAGAGCGCCGCAACGGTGAGGACAGAAATCATCGGCGTGATTGGCCCTTTGATCAGGATGCCGATGGCCAGTGCGGCCCAGAACAGAAGGATCGTCGCAAGGCCCGGCCGCTTGCCAGCCAGAAAACCGTCCAGATACATTCTGGCCAGTGCCAGTTGGCTGGCCAGAACAGTGGCCAGCAGGGTTGCATCGGTCTTGGCGATGGTTGCCTCACCACTAAAGGACGGCGCGGCGATAAGCAGAAGCGTGCCAAAAAAAGCTGTTTCTTCCTCGAAAAGACGACACCCTATCAGATAGGCCAGCCACGCGGACAATAGAGCGGCCAGAAAGGAGGGCAGCCGGTAAGCCCAGATTTCTCTGGCATCAACATCCGAAAACAGACTGACGCTCGCTGCCTGCAGCCAGTAAATACCCACCGGCTTCTTGTTGCGTTCATCGTCCTGGAACCGGATATTGATGTAGTCACCTGTCTCCAGCATCTGGGTTGTGGCCTGCGCAAAGCGGGCTTCATCGCGGTCTATTGGCGGGATGGAGAATGTCCCGGCCAGTGAAACCACCGCGGCAAACAGGACAAGCACGAGCATTCTGGAAATGCGTGCATCCGTTTGGGCGTCTGCTGGCATGTCGGCTGCATGGGCCATGAGTGTAAATAACCTGAAGCTGGCAGGTGCACCTAACCACAAGGCTTCTTGGATGTCTGTTACTCTGTGGCAACAATAGAGTTTACAGGCGGAATTGACCCGATTATGAGCGCTACGGTTTACGCGCCCGCAGTGAAGGCATAACAACAAGAATGACCAATCGCGTCCCGGCATCCCTGTACAATATCGTTCAGGCCCCACCAAAAGAGGGGCCGGCGCTGAGCGTTGTCGTGCCCATGTATAACGAGGCAGAAAATGCCGGTGTCCTGATCGAGGAGATCGCGACGGCCCTGCGCGGCAAGGTTTTGTTCGAAATTATTGCCGTCAATGATTGCTCCACTGACACAACGGCGGCAGTGTTATCAGGCCTGAAGGAGCGTTTTCCGGAATTGCGACCCCTTTCACATGGGCAAAATGCCGGGCAAAGCAGAGGCGTGCGCACGGGCATCATGGCCGCGCGCAGCCCGGTCATCAGCACGCTTGATGGCGATGGCCAGAATAACCCGGCAGATATTCCAGCCCTTTATACGGCTCTCACGCGGGACGGTGCACCAGCCTCCCTGATGATGGTTGCGGGTGAGCGCCAGAAGCGACGGGACACAGCCGCCAAGCGGTATGCCTCACGCATCGCCAATGGCGTCCGGAAAAACCTGCTCGGAGATGACGCAAATGACACAGGCTGTGGCCTGAAGGTCTTTTACCGGGATGCGTTTCTGCGCTTGCCCTATTTTGATCATATCCACCGCTATTTGCCGGCATTGATGAAACGCGAAGGCTATGAGGTGGAATTTCTGCCGGTCTCCGCGCGCGAACGGCTTTACGGACAGTCGAAATACACCAATTTCCAGCGTGCCGCTGTCGCCATTCGCGACCTGATGGGCGTCATGTGGCTGAAAAGCCGTCATCGCCACCCCGGCTCTATCGAAGAGCTGTAACTCGCTCGCAATGGCCGCGCCTGACCTCTCAGGAAGTTCCTGCTGCCAAACTGACAACGGCACAATCTTGTTCTTCTTGTGTTCTTTTTCGTGCAGTAGAGGTTTTTCCCTCAAGTCAGCGTTGTAAGAATGTGTCGGCTTTTTGAAAATTCGGGGTGCTATACCCTAATTCAAACCACACTCTAGTCGCGCGGTCTTTTGTGGTTTATGATTTATGAAAGGCGTTCGAACGAGAAAGGTAAGTTCCCGTGTTTCAAATGTTTCCGCTCCTGGCGCTGAGCCTGATAATTTATACAATCCTGAATTTTGTTGTCCCCGGCACATGGATTGACAACCCGATCCTGACGATCCCGATGGTTTCCGGTGACCAGTGGTCGGTCAATTATGGCGATGCCTTCATCATGGGCAGCATGGCTCTCCTGTTCGTTGAACTGCTGCGGGCAACCCAGACAGGCACAGACTCAATTCTCAACCATGCACTTTCCGTGGTTGTCTTCATTGTGTCTCTTCTACTGTTCATCATTGTTGAAGGATATGGCAATTCCATCTTCTTCATCTTCCTGACAATGACCTTCCTTGATTTCATGGCTGGCTTTATCGTGACAACAGTCACGGCACGGCGTGACTTCGGCGTATCGCAGGGTGCGCTTGGTTAATCAGACAGTTTAATGTTGATTAAAAAGCCTCGCGTTCTGCGAGGCTTTTTTATGGATTTTGTCGCGCTATCCCCATTTGGTGAGGGGGGCAGCGTCTCGGTCACATCTGCTCTGCGCGTTTTATTCAATCATTCTTTACTTTAGCAGGCTAACAATTTGGGTTGAAGATTGTGGGTTGTGTCTCACGACCTGAATCAAAGCTGGTAGATTTATGACTGATATCCGCATTGCTGAAAAAAATGAGACGCTTAATCTGGCACTTGAAGTTGCCGGACAGGCAATGTTTGAGTTTGATCCGGTAAAAAACGACCTCAGCTGGTCCGGTCAGGAGACACTGGCGAGTTTTCTGGGCGTTGATAAAAATCTTGACCTCGCAAATTTTGAACGCCTGTCCAGTCTTATCGCGCCCGATGATGTCATGGTCCGGGAGCGGGCCGTGCAGGAAGCCAAAACCACAGATCAGGGTTATGCGGTGGAATATCGCGTCAAATCTGTTGACGGCGAATGGCGCTGGTTTGAAGAGCGCGGCAGTTGGCTGAATTTTGGCGGGCACAGCCGGTTGATCGGTGTCCTGCGCACTATTCATGAACAGAAATCACGCGAAGACCACCTTTCATGGCTGGTTACATATGATGAGCTGACGGGCCAGTTAAATCGTCAGCGGACAAAAGAATTACTCGACCAGCATGTGCGCATGGAACAGGGCGGCGCCTACATCATGGTTGGGATAGACAATCTTGGTGCGGTGAACAGTGATTTTGGTTTCGATATCGCGGATGAAGTGATTGTTGAAACATCCAATCGTCTGCGCGATTCACTTGATGACAGCGATGCACTGGGGCGGGTTGCCGGCACAAAGTTCGGCATTATCCTGCATAAGACTGACGCTGAAGATATCCGTTCTGTCTGTAACAAGCTGTTGGCTGCAGTGCGTGAAAACCTTTATGAAACCGCCAAAGGCGGATTGGCGATTTCTGTGTGTGCCGGTGTTGCACCGCTGACCAAAGAAATTGCCAGCGCAGAAATGGCCATGGCCCAGGCGGAAGCGGCTCTTGATGCTGCCCGCCAGATCGGCTCATCAAGCTGGTCCACATTCTCAGAAAAAACTGACACTGTGTCTCGGCGCAAGCGCAATTCGGAAATGTCGGATATAATCCTGACAGCGTTGAATGAGCGCCGGATCGAACTGGCCTATCAACCGATCGTTACGGATATCAATGAAGAGCACACAAAATATGAGTGCCTGATCCGTATGATGCATAATGGCGAGGAAGTGCCCCCTGCGAAATTTATTCCTATTGCAGAGCATCTTGGCCTTGTTCACCTGCTCGACAGGCGGGCGCTGGAATTGGCAACCTATGCCCTGCGCAAGGACCCTCGTATCCTGCTGAATGTCAATGTTTCCTGGGAAACGGTGAAAGATCCTGTCTGGGCAGAAGGCTATCTGGCGCATTTGCGCGCAAACCGCGACGTCTCCAATCGTATCACGGTCGAACTGACGGAAACGCAGGCGGTGGATGCACTAGAAGCGTCAATCGAGTTTGTATCCGAAATCAAGAAAGTGGGTTGTGAATTTGCCCTTGATGATTTTGGTGCCGGCTATACGTCGTTCCGTAATTTGAAAGCACTTGATATTGATGTGCTGAAAATTGACGGGTCATTCGTCACGGGCGTCTGTTCGTCTCGCGATAACCAGCTTTTCGTGCGTACCCTGCTTGATCTGGCACGGAATTTCGGCATGAAAACTGTGGCGGAATGGGTCGATAATGATGCAGATGCCATGCTCTTGAAAGGGCTGGGCGTTGACTATCTTCAGGGCTTTTACATCGGACGCCCGGTGCAAAGGCCGGAATGGTCGCAAAATGCCGACAGAGCCGAGCAGGCCAGTGCGTTGCGCAAAGCCTGACCTGGTTCAGGCGCTCTTGTTTATTTCTTTTCTGCCAGTTGTGACTTCAGGGACTCAATCTCATCCTTGAGTGACTGTATTTCTGCATCACGCGACTCGGGTGCGTCGGTATTGCTCATCATGCTTGCCCATGGGTTGTTAAAGGCAGGGTTGTTGAAGGCAGTGTTGCCGCCATTGACCCCGAACATTTTCATGCCCTGTTCGAACATGGCCATATTTTGCCGTGTCACATCCTCGAAAATCTTGAAGCCAGGCGCTTCGGAAAAGGCGCCGGACATGGATTGACGGATTGTCTCCTGGTTTTTCTGGAAGCTCTCCATGCTCATCTCAAGATATGACGGCACGAATGACTGGAGACTGTCGCCATAATAGCGGATCAGTCGGCGCAGGAAGTTCACTGGCAGCAAATTCTGCCCCTTGTTTTCTTCCTCAAAGATGATCTGCGTGAGGACCGACCGGGTAATGTCATCGCCGGTTTTGGCATCACGGACCACGAACTCCTCATTATTGCGGACCATCTGGGAGAGATATTCCAGGGTCACATAGGAGCTGGTCGCAGTGTTATAGAGCCGACGGTTCGCGTATTTCTTGATCGTGATAATATCAGCTTTATCGCCTGCGGTGGCATTCTGCTGGTTTTCGTGGCTGGCCATAAGCGTCCCGTGCTGTGAAAATTGGAATAACATCAATTAGATGGGAAAACGCGCTGCAATGCAACATGCCTTTTGGGCCGCAAACAGCCTGACCGAAAGACATCAACATATTGTGGCTGTCGGGTCGGAATAATTATACCCAGATGTTGCCTTGAGACCTCCATATCGGGTTAATAGCGCCAACAGATACACTTTTTCCGAGAGAGGTTTTCGCATGACAGATGTCGTAATCGCTTCCGCCGCCAGAACGGCAGTTGGCTCATTCAATGGATCGCTGGCAAGTGTCTCGGCGCCCGACCTGGGTCGCATCGTCATTGAAGCTGCATTGCAGCGCGCCGGTGTGGATGCCGGGCAGGTGGGTGAAGTCATCATGGGGAACGTGCTGACCGCCGGGCTTGGCCAGAACACCGCCCGTCAGGCCAGCGTGAATGCCGGCGTGCCCAAGGAAGTGCCGGCCATGACCATCAATCAGGTCTGCGGCTCTGGTCTTCGTGCCGTTGCTCTCGGTGCCCAGTCCATTCGCAACGGCGATGCTGCCGTGGTCATCGCTGGCGGTCAGGAGAACATGTCGCAATCGCCACATGCTGCACATCTGCGCGCGGGCATCAAGATGGGCCCGGCCGGATTCGCCGATACCATGATCGTTGACGGTCTGTGGGACGTTTTCAACGATTACCACATGGGCCAGACCGCCGAAAATCTCGCGGAGAAATATCAGATCAGCAGTGAAGCCCAGGATGCCTTTGCAGCAGCGAGCCAGAACAAGGCAGAAGCCGCCCGCAAGGATGGGCGATTTGCCGACGAGATCGTGCCGGTCACCGTCAAGCAACGCAAAAATGAAATTGTTTTTGATACAGACGAATTTATTCGTGAAGGCGTGACGGCTGATGGTCTTGGCGGTTTGCGCCCTGCCTTCACTAAAGACGGGACTGTCACTGCGGCAAATGCTTCAGGCATCAATGATGGCGCGGCAGCGACCCTGCTGATGTCATCAGCGGATGCCGAGACGCGCGGTATTGAACCGCTCGCCCGGATCGTTTCGTGGGCACATTGCGGTGTGGATCCGTCGATTATGGGGATCGGTCCGGCCCCGGCATCGCGCCTGGCGCTTGAGAAGGCCGGATGGTCACTGGATGATGTGGACCTTATCGAAGCCAATGAGGCCTTTGCCGCACAGGCTCTTTCTGTTGGTAAGGAGCTAGGTTGGGATGCGGAGAAGGTCAATGTCAATGGCGGGGCTATCGCGATTGGTCACCCGATTGGGGCATCAGGCACGCGCATCCTCACCACACTGATTTATGAGATGAAGCGGTGCGGTGTCTCGAAGGGACTGGCTACTTTGTGTATTGGTGGTGGCATGGGTATCGCCATGTGTGTTGAGCGTTAAAAAAAGATAATCATCAACAGGGAGGAAAAAGGATCATGAGCAAGAATGCACTCGTCACGGGCGGCACGCGCGGAATTGGCAAAGCCATCAGTGTAGGCCTTAAGAATGCAGGCTATAATGTTGTTGCCAATTATGCTGGTAATGAAGAAGCTGCTGCACAGTTTACGGAAGAAACCGGCATCACGGCCATCAAGTGGGATGTCGCAGATTATGCAATCTGCGAAACAGCCATCGGGGACATAGAAGCCAGGCATGGTGCCACTGACATTCTGGTCAATAATGCCGGCGTGACCCGCGATATACCCTTTCACAAAATGAGCCTTGATCACTGGCGCACGGTGATGTCGATTGATCTCGACAGTGCCTTCAACATGACCCGTCCTGTCATCAATGGTATGCGCGACCGGGGCTTTGGCCGGATCGTCAATATCTCTTCCATCAATGGTCAGAAGGGGCAGTTCGGCCAGGCCAATTACTCTGCTGCCAAGGCAGGGCTGATCGGCTTTACGCGCGCGCTCGCGCAGGAGACGGCCCGCAAGGGAATAACTGTCAACGCAGTAGCGCCCGGTTATATTGGCACGGATATGGTCAACGCACTTGATGACAAGGTGCTGGACAGCATTGTCGGCCAAATTCCGGTTGGCCGTCTTGGTACACCGGAGGAGATTGCGGACTGTGTAAACTTCCTGGTTAGCGAGCAGTGCGGGTTCATTACCGGTAGTGTACTGACAGCTAATGGTGGTCAGTATATCGCTGCCTGATCTGCCTGAGGGCCATCGTCAGAGGCTGATTTTCCGTTTCGCCTGAGACATTGGTATGCGGCAGGCCGGATCATCGGTCAGTGCTGCGATCAGCGGCGCGTTGCTTTCCTTGTGTTCAAACACGAGGGGGGCAGGGCGGTCTTCGCCCAGCCACTTGTCACCCCACTGATTAAGGGCGATCATGGCAATCGCCAGGTCCGCGCCTTTCTGGGTCAGGAAATATTCCGGTCTTGGGCGTTGACCGGCCTCACGATAGGGGCGTGTCTCCATCAATCCGTTTTCGACAAAGCGTTTCAACCTGCCGGAAAGAACGGTTCTCGGTATCTCCAGCTCTGACTGGAAGTCGCCAAAACGGCGCAGGCCATAAAAGGCAGAGCGCAGAATCAGCAAAGACCAGCGATCGCCAATCTGCTCAACAGCTTTGGCCAGGTTACATTTCTCAAGAGGGATGCGGGAGCGCTTGGGCGGCGTTGTTGTCATGCAATCGCTTTTAGCGGAAGCCTGTGGTCATTATCAATGGTGAGGAGAAGTGCAACCATCCGGAAGAGGGCTTTGGACGCAGTTTAAAGTCTTCCGGATAGTTGCAATCTAGTCATAGAGGAGTGTCTATGCAGTATATTTAAGTCAAAAAGCCTTGTGCCGATATCCCCATATGAGGATGCTGTTGTCGAGAAGCTGTTTTTTTCCGAGATAATATTGCCGGACGTGGCAGGTGGCTGATGCCTGGGAAAGGTATAGCTATCTGGAAGCACACAACTATACGCGACCAGATCCTCCAGATAGCTACCGGGTTTAATAGAGGAGTATCTACGGGAAAATAATATCGGGAATTGCGATCCGGCTATATCCCCATATGAGGATAAACGCAGCACAGATGTCATTCAGGTCAGATATTCTGAAGAAATTGTATGCGGATGTTTTTCTGGGGGAGAAAGTGCGACTATCCGGAAGTAGGGCTTTGGACGCAGTTTAAAGGTTCTTCCGGATAGTCGCAGTCTAGTCATAGAGGAGTGTCTACAAGAACATAGATACAGGAATTGCGGGTTTTCCGGTATCCCCATATGGGGAGTACTTCCGTATTTTGAAGAAAATTTGTCTAAAGACGATTATTAACAGAAGGTTAAATTGCTGTACGCAAGGCCAGGCTGACCAGTTCTGATTGTCTGGAGGCACCGGTTTTTGCGTAGGCATTTTTGAGATATGTGCGCACCGTGCTGAGTGACAGATTACAGCTGCGAGCGGCTTCCTCAAGGTCGAATCCACAGGCCAGTTGCTGAACAACTCTGGCTTCACTCAGGGAAATATTGAGCGCCTGTGACAAAGTCGGTGGATCAATCTGTTTGGAGGTCGCAGCATCAATCAACAGCATGTCATAAGTGCAGAGCGTCTCTTCGCTGTCCGTCTCATTGAGGGGATAAATAACGATTGATGCCGGTTGACCCGCATGACCGCAGGCGATCGCAAGGCCACGCCGTTCGTCGGAATGGTAGGAGGCTTTAATCAGATTGTGCAATTCTGGCGTTGGCAAGCCACCAGCCGAAACCAGTTGATTGCTTTGTGAGAGCCCCAGAACATCGCAGAATTCAAGCAGTTCCTCAGCTTGCGCATTTGCATAGGCAAGCCTGAAAGAAAGGTCGAAACTGACGATCGCCAGACCGGCCTTATTCAATGCATGGGTTGCGAGGTTGACGGCCCCGAGATTTCTGACTTCATCAAGGTGTTTGCCCGCCGCCAGCAGGCTCTGTTCCACATCATGGGCCGTGCACGGCTTGACCATGAACCGCAGCGCACGCACTTCATTCACGGCCGCCAGGGCGGCCGACAGATCGGCATCACCAGAGACAAGAATATAGGCAGCATCGGGCGCAAAGGTTTTCATCTCCCGGATCACTTCAAGACCGGTTGTGGTGCCAAGGCGCAGATCACTGATGACGATATCATACGCGCGCTCACGATGTGCAGCAATTGCCTGTTTGGGCGCACCAAAGTAATCAGGACGCACCAGAGCGGCATGTTGCTGTAACCAGCCCTGCATCTGCCGGATCGCCATGGGGTCATCATCCAGATAGAGGAGTGAGCGTGTCTGGGTCTTGGAATCAGTCATCTTAGTACAATATGGCAGACTTGGTTAACGAGCACTTATCGCAGGTTGCAAGTTGCGCGGATTACGCGTCGGTCAGGATGATTGGTATCTTAAGATATTGTTCATCATCATTGCTCCCCATTTAGCGATATTGCGGGGCCGTTTTCTGCGCTACACAAAATGACAAGTTGCGGAGGCTAGTATGGTCTTGGATTTAGCATTTATTGCCGGAATATTCTGTCTTGGTGTTTTGTGTGGCGCTGGTGCCATCATTCCAAGCTGGTTGAAAGAAGTGCGTGATCGCAAGCGGGATATTCGCGAGATTTATGCATTTGAATTTGGGGCGAATAACGGCGCTCGATAAGCGAGTCATTCCTGAATTCATAAATATGTATTCAGATGATCCACGCTATCGAGCAGCCCGAGAAGCTGGGCTTTATACGCCGTTGGTGTTGCCGGCCGCTTGATATGCCCGTACACGCTGGTATTTTCTGACAGTTGCTTCAGGCCTGCCGGTTCTTCCTGGCCACTCAGGAAAACAGGCACATCTTTCAATCTGCTGACAGAATGAAGGGTCCTGCTTGTACCCTGATAGCATTCCTGATTGATATCCGTATCCAGAATGATCATTGCTGGTGTTGTGGTTGACTCTGGCGGGTGTGCAGCGCCGACTCCAAAATAGAAGAATAACTGGCTGGCTGAGGGGAACGTCTTAACACGCAATCTGTGATGCGTGTTGTCAAAGGACACATTTACTTTCGTCATATGAGGATAATAGGGGCCGATAATCAGTATCGTGCGCTCCGGCACATTTGTCTCAACTGACTTTTCTGGCGTCTCTCGTTGTGCCTGCAGTTCATCTTCCACAGCCGTCAGGCTGACATTCAATGTCTCATGAGGGATGTTCAGTATAGTTGCCAGCAGGAACAACTGTTTGGCCTGTGCCTGTCTGAAGCCGTTTTCGATCAACACAAGTTCAGGGACTGGAATGTCAGTCCAGGCAGCAAGTTGTTCAATCGTGATTCCCTTTGACTGTCGGGAGCTCCTGATTTCTGTTTCCGGTTTACGCATACTTGAGTCGAACAAACGCCTGCTGAACTGGATAATATCAAGCTAAAGTCGTGATGAAATGTCAAGGCCAGGCGGATGGGCCTGTGCCTCAGCCGGATTTTTTCTTTTTCGATATATTGCTGACCGGCGCCGGGGGCGTCTTTTCCTCCTGCTCGCGGGCGCGCAGCAGCATGGATTTGAGTTCCATATATGTTGCTGTCTTGGCGGGCCACTCCGTTTCGTCCCAGACGAGGCTGTGTAAATCAGCCTCCATTGGCAGGCCAAGCGCCGCGTATTTCTTGACGAGCGTGTCCGCCGTAATGCGTAAAAGGGATTCTGTTTCGGGAAGATCAGCAGCGCGCGCGAGGTCAACGGCCTTCTTCAATTCATGCCAGAGCTGGAATATTTTCTCGCCTTGTTCCTGGTTCGTCGTCATGGCCCCTCGCTTCCAAACTGGTTCAACAGCAGGCATGCGCCTTGGCAAAAAAGAATTTCAAACAGTCGCCAGCAGCGCAAGCTATCAAAAGATAGCTTTTTTTCGATCCATTTTCCAGAATTAAAACCATTCCAGTTTGTGTTGGCACATAAGGAGGAAAAGAACTTCAGTGACTTTTCCTGCCAGAACAACTTGTGCGTGTGGTCGGATACCGGAAGAAGGCCCTGATCAGGGCAGGGACCTGATGACGAGGTTTCTGATTTCCGTCATGTCTTCCATGGCGAAAATGATCCCCTCACGGCCTAATCCGGAATCTTTCACGCCGCCATACGGCATGTTGTCAACGCGGTAAGACGGTACATCACCAACGACGATTCCACCGACATCCAGTTTGTCCCAGGCTTTTTGAATCTTGTAGAAATCCCTTGCGAACAAGCCAGCCTGGAGGCCAAATTTTGAATCATTGACCATATCCAGCGCTTCATCCCATGTGCTGAACGAGGTCAGCATCGCCATGGGGCCAAACGCTTCCTCGTTTCTGGCATTGGCGGTGTCAGGCACATTTTCGAGCAGCGTCGCTTCCAGCATGTTGCCGTTACTCAAGCCGCCGCCGCAAAGCAGGCGCGCACCAGCATCAACGGCTTCATCAATCCAGCCTTTGAGCCTTGAAGCCTCTCCTTCGGAAATCATCGGACCAATGAATGTATCGTGATCCTTGGGGTCGCCGGCGATCAGAGTTTTGGCTCTGGCAACCAGCTTTGTTTTCAGCGTATCGTAAATATCTTCATGGATAATAATGCGCTGTACCCCGATGCAGCTCTGGCCGGACTGGTAGAAAGCGCCAAAGATGATCCGTTCAACGGCATCATCCAGGTCCTCCGTATCGCGATCAACAACAACGGCTGCATTGCCGCCAAGCTCCAGTACAACTTTCTTCTTCCCGCAGCGGGCTTTCAGACCCCAGCCCACATCAGGTGAGCCGGTGAAGCTCAACAGTTTCAGGCGGTCATCCACCGTGAACAGGTCAGCCCCGTCGCGTGAGCACGGCAGAATCGAAAAAGCGCCTTTGGGCAGGTCTGTTTCAGCAAGAATTTCGCCCATGATGATCGCCCCCAGCGGCGTCTTCGAGGCTGGTTTCATGACAAACGGACAGCCGACAGCCAGCGCCGGCGCAATTTTGTGGGCAGCAAGGTTCAATGGAAAATTGAAGGGCGAAATAAACGAGCACGGACCAATCGGCACACGTTTCCACATGCCGCGATACCCTTTGGCGCGAGGTGAAATATCCAGCGCCTGCAATTCGCCATGCATTCTGGTGGATTCTTCGGCGGCAATCTTAAATGTATCGATCAGGCGCGTCACTTCGCCTTCACTGTCCTTGATGGGTTTGCCAGCTTCCACGCACAGCGCATAGGCCAGTTCATCATAGCGTTCGCGAAAGCGACTGACGCAATGCTCCAGAACGGCCTGTTTTTCATAGGATGGCATCTCTGCCATTGGTTCAGCTGCCTCAACCGCCGCAGCAATCCCCGCATCAATCGCGTCCGGACCGGCGAGCGCCACATGCGTCGCCACGTCATTGGTGTATTTGTCCGTAACCTTCAGGTCCTGATTGGCAAAGACGGCCTCATTGGCCAGATAATAGGGATAGCTGTCCTTGAGTTGTGGCATCACGCGCCTCCGGTTTTTTGTCTGTTATGCAATCGCTGGTGCTTGTCCAGTCTGCCAGCGATCAAGTTCTGGTTGATTCTGAAATAACCCTAAATGGCCGCACTCATTTCCCGGATTTTTTCATTCAGGATTTCATCATTCTCCGAATAATCAACCGGGCAGTCGATAAGGTGTACACCATCTGTGTTGAGACAGGTTTCAAGCAGGGCTGGCAGGCCTGCAGAGCTTTCAACACGATGTCCGTGTGCGCCATAGCTTTCGGCATATTTCACGAAATCCGGGTTGCCATATTCAAGGCCCCAGTCATCGAAGCCCATATTCGCCTGCTTCCACCGGATCATGCCATAGGCACTGTCATTCAGGATTAGAACGACAAGGTTCATTTTCAGGCGAACCGCTGTTTCCATCTCCTGCGAGTTCATCATGAAGCCGCCATCGCCGCAGATGGCCATGATTTTGCGACCCGGATGCACAAGCCTTGCCGCCATCGCGGATGGCAGGCCAGCGCCCATCGTCGCAAGGGCGTTATCGAGCAGCACGGTATTGGGTTTGTTGGCGCGATAATTCCGGGCAAACCATATCTTGTAGACGCCGTTATCAAGGCAGATGATGCCGTCGTCCGGCATGGCCTTGCGGATATCTGCAACGAGCCGCTGCGGGTAAATCGGGAAGCGCTCATCATCTGCGCCTTCCATCAGCTGCTTGTCATGATGCTGCTGTACTTCTTTCATGCGTGAGAAATCCCAGTGGGCTTTCGGGCGCATGTCATGACGGATTTGCCAGATTGCGTTGGCAATATCGCCAATCACCTCGACTTGCGGGAAATAGACCGGATCGACCTCTGCTGTGTTGAAGGAAATATGCAACACCTCGGCACCGCCCGGCTTCATGAAGAAGGGGGGTTTCTCGATCACGTCATGGCCGACATTGATAATAAGGTCCGCAGCTTCAATGGAGCGGTGAACAAAGTCGCCGGTGGAGAGTGCGGCGTTGCCCATGAACAGTTCATGGTTCTCGTCGATCACGCCCTTGCCCAGTTGTGTCGTGACAAAAGGGATACCAAATTCGTGTACGAACAGGGCAAGCTGCCTGCCTGTTTCCTTGCGGTTTGCGCCGGCGCCGATCACGAGAATGGGGGACTTGGCACTTTCAATCTTTTCAATCGCTGCCTTGACGGCCTTGTCTTCCGGAATTGGCCGGCGACAGTTTGATCGCGGAATTGGAATTTCATCTGAATGCTCGTCAGCAATATCCTCGGGCAGTTCAAGATGCACGGCGCCCGGCTTTTCTTCTTCTGCAATGCGAAATGCCTCGCGCACCCGGCTCGGGATATTGTCACTGGCCACAATCTGATGCGTATATTTTGTGATCGGACCCATCATGTCGACCACGTCGAGAATCTGGAAGCGTCCCTGTTTGGACTTCTTCACCGGTTTTTGCCCGGTAATCATCATCATGGGCATTCCGCCAAGCTGGGCATAGGCTGCGGCAGTGACAAAGTTTGTCGCGCCCGGCCCGAGTGTGGAAAGGCAAACGCCGGTCTTGCCGGTGAAGCGGCCATAGGTGGAAGCCATAAAGCCGGCGGCCTGTTCATGTCGGGTCAGAACAAGCTTGATCTTGTCGGACCGGGACAGGCTGTCGAGGAAGTCGAGATTCTCTTCACCGGGGATGCCAAAGATATATTCAACGCCTTCTTCTTCCAGCGCCTTGATAAACAGGTCCGATGCTTTCGCCATGGTGACTCTCTCCCCTTAAATTCCTGATTTGAAATGTGAAACTCAACTCTCTCCCCGATATGAGTACCATGTCTTTCGCCATAGCGAAGCACTTTTTCATCACAATTCCCGTAAGGTGCGTGAGCTCTTTTTCGTATCGTCATCTGGTGGGTATAATATAGCCAGCTTGTTGATTGTTGTCAATGTTTTCTCTATGTTCTTTTTGTGCTGGCTTGAGAGTTTAACGATACATATAGATTCTGCTGGAATTGTTATATGAAAGGTTTTTGGATACAAAGGTGCTAGATGAGCACGATAAAATTCAGGTTTGCCGCTGAGAAGGCGCTTAACGTAGTTACTTGGATGCTGAATCAAGAACAGCCCCTTGATTTACATACTGTTCTTAAAGCCTGTTATTTCGCCGATAAAGAGAGCCTGAAGAGGCATGGGTTGCCTGTGTTTGGGGCTTCTTACAGGGCCATGACATATGGACCGGTGCCTTTGGAAATATATGAAATGCTCAAGGGCGAGCCCATGTGGCTCGCAGAACTCTCTGTAGACAGTTATCCTTGGCAGTTACACCGATATTTTTTGTCACTGACAGCCAACGAACCTGTGGATCTTGATAGTTTACTGGAGGATGAGGCGGATATTGTTCGTGATGCCCTTGCATTATCAAAGTCGCTCACATTCGATAAACGCACGGCGCAGACACACGGGCCAGACTGGCAGAAGGCTAAGCTCGGTATGATGAATTACGAGGATATGATTGATGATGTTCCTCATCGTGAGGAAATCATCGAAGAGCTGCAAGAGACGTCCAATTTTGTCAGGTTATAACTGTGTTGGAGCTGCTGGATGTCATCTGGGTACACGATGGGACAATTGACCCGCCGAAACTGAAAATGGTGGTCGCTATTTCTATTCGTGAAGGATTGTTTCTGAGAATAAACTCCAAACCGAATTTCCGACCTACTGTGAAACTGCCAAAAGAGCCCGACCACTCCTTCCTTGAGCATGATAGTTATCTGAATTGTGGGACAGTTCTTGAACTGGATGACTATATTATTTCTGAAAGCCTGCGGCGTAATGGTGAGCAGCCATATGGATATGTTTCTCCAGACTTAATCCCTGAAATAAAAGATGCGATTTACAAGGGCAGAATACGCTACGCCGACAGGAAGATCATCTTTGAAGAGCTCTACAATTTCCAAGTCAAAGATCAATAGGTACACATACCATTTCTGTTTCAGCTGAAAACTCAGCGCTGGAAGTCGTACAGGCTGCCAAGGTCGAGCAGTTGTGTCAGGTGATCAAGCGCGGCGCAGTTTTCCTGATAGAGGTTTGGGTCGATAAGGTCTTCCGGCCTCATGCGGTCGCGATAATGCTTCTTTGCCCATGCCTCCAGATCATCAAGGCGATCATGGGTCATCAGACAGTTACCGGTAAGGGCGGCCTGTTCCGCCGCCGTCAGGACGACGCGCAAGCGCAGACAGGCGGGGCCACCTCCATTTTTCATGCTTTGTTTCAGGTCAAGATAGTGTGCCTGCATGATCGGGCCATTGCCCGCGACTGCGTCCGCAACGAAGTCGCGCGTTGCGTCATTTTCCTCTGACTCGCTCGGCAGGATCAGCGCCATGCCCCCATGCGGCAGGCTGACCAGCTGTGAATTAAAGAGATAGGTTTTGATGGCTGCGGTCAGAGAAACACTGTTCCCCGGCACTTCAATGAAATCGGGGTCAAATTCAAAGGTAGCACAGGCGCGGGTAATGGCCTCCAGAGCCTGCGTCTTATCCTCAAAAGCCTGTTCGTGATAAAACAGGGCCGTGCCATTGGTCACGGAAACGACGTCATTATGAAATGCGCCGGCGTTAATCGCCTCGGCGCTCTGGCGAATAAAGGCGATGGCGCGCCCGTCCAGCTGGTGATTGGTCGCAACAGCATGAGAGGCTTCTATAGCCTGACGGGCCTGGAACGTCATCCCGGCGGACTGTTTTTCAAAAGCAGAATGGCCGTACACAAACAGCTCCACCCCGTGTGCGCCATGGGTCGTAGAAAGTCGGCCATGGTTTGCGGCACCTTCATCGCCCATGCGCCCGCCATAGGGAATGGGGGCATGATGAACGAAATGCGCTTCATCGCTAAAAATCGCCTGAAGGGTTCTGCCGGCAAATTCTGGCTCCAGGGAGCGATGAAACATTGAGCCGAGATTGGCCGGCGTGAAATGCACCTTGCAATCGCGCGTGTCGGCGGAAGGCGATACCGTGGCAGCATTGGCCGTCCACATGGCAGACGCTGAACTGCAATTCATCAGGAGTTGCGGGGCCGCCTTGCCAGCGGCGTCAACCACATCCCTGTCATTGCCGGTGAAGCCAAATTTCCTCAGAGCACTGATCGCAGGTCTTTCATGTGGCGGCAACACACCTTGTACAAGGCCAAGATCCAGCAGGGTGCGCATCTTTTGGATGCCTTGCAGCACAGCACCCCGCGGATTGGAGATATCTCCCAGATTATTCATGGAAGCCAGATTGCCATAGGACAGGCCACCATAATTATGGGTCGGACCAACCAGGCCGTCAAAATTTACTTCGTGTGCGACGCTGGTTTGCTCGTTCATGCATCTACTCCGGGGATCGGGCCTTCATCATGGACTTTGCCTTCCATAATCAGGCTTGCCATTGGCCATGCTGTATAGTCAGCCGCGTAATAACCAGCCGGGCGATGGTTGCCCGAAAGGCCAACACCGCCAAACGGGGCGGCAGATGATGCGCCGGTCGTCTGCCGGTTCCAGTTCACGATGCCGGCATTGATCTCGCTGATAAACTGGCCAAACAGTTCCTTGCTGTCAGAAACCAGCCCCGCCGCGAGGCCGAAGCTGGTGTCATTGGCTTCTTCGAGCGCTTTTTCAAAAGTGCTGACACGGATGACCTGCAGTAATGGTCCGAAAATCTCCCGGTCCTCACGCTCGGTTACGCTTGTCACATCTATAATCCCGGGGCTGAGGAAAGCCTCCCCCTGGGGCAGTTGTGCACTCTGGCGAATGGCTTGCGCCCCGGCGGCAAGCAGTTTTTCCTGTGCGTCCAGCACATCTTTTGCCGCGCTGGCAGAAACCAGCGGCCCCATGAAGGGCGCCGGGTCTGCATCCGGTTTGTCCACGCGCACTTTGTCAAGGAGAGTATCCAGTGCCTTGATGATGGAATCGCCTTCCGGACCTTCCGGCACGATCAGGCGTTTGGCGCAGGTGCAGCGTTGTCCGCTGGTGATATAGACAGAGCGCAGGATAATCCGTGCAGCTGATGTCTTGTCCTCTATGTCCCAGGCGATCAGCGGGTTATTGCCGCCCAGTTCCAGCGCTAGAATTTTGTCCGGTTTGCCACCAAGGGCGCGGTGTATCGCGCGGCCCGCTTCGATCCCGCCTGTAAACAGAACGCCGCTGATGCGCGCATCTGCGACGAGTTGTTCTGCTGGTGCGCGACCGCCCTGTATCAGATTCAGGACGCCCTTTGGCAGCCCAGCTTCATCCCAGAGTTTGACCGTTTCTTCAGCCACCATGGGAGTCAGTTCACTGGGTTTGAAAACAATCGTGTTGCCCGCGATCAGGGCTGGAATGATATGCCCGTTGGGCAGGTGCCCCGGAAAATTGAATGGCCCGATCACCGCCATCACACCATGTGGCCGATGTGTAAGCCGCATGGTTGCACCGGCAGCGTCGGCTTCCTTGTAGCCAGTGCGCTCTTCATAGGCCTTGAGGGATATGTCTGCCTTGCCTGCCATCGCCCCGGCTTCAGTTGCTGCATCCCAGAGGGGCTTGCCGGTCTCATGGGCAATGGCAGCGGCAATAGTGTCTTTGTTGGTTTTCAAAAGTTCGGTGAAACGGCGAATGATCTCAAGCCTGTCATCCAGTGCCGTTTTGCCCCATGAGGCGAAAGCCTGACGCGCTGCTGCAATGGCTTCGTTTGTGTCCGCCTCATTCGCGGTGTTGCCTGTCCACAATGTCTCGCCGGTGGCCGGCGCGATTGAGGTCAGACTTGTCCCGGCGCCTTCGCGCCATGCGCCATCAATATAAAGATTGCCCGTTGTCATGCCTGTTTTCCTTCCATCATGCAGACCATAACATCGTCGCCAGTCGTAATACCCAGTTCCTGCATCATTTTGTCTGTCAGCGGAATTTCTTCACTGTCGGGTGTTGCTGTTTCAACCTGAATGCAGGAAAATCCGCTAAGGCCAAGTGTGCTGACCAGCGCCTTGCGTCCATCTGTTACAGCGCCACCAGAGACAGCCTTGCGGCGCCCGGCGTCCTGGATGGTTTTGACATCCTTCATGTCGGCTTCGATACTGGGGCCAGCGTCGAAAATATCAATCAGGTTGTTATAGCGAAACCCCTGGGAAAGCAGCAGGTCCATGGCAGGTTTTGAATTGTCATGTGGCTTGCCAAGAATATCCCGGACTTCCTGCGGCAACATTTCCGTGTAGATTGGATATTTCGGCATCAGGTCAGCGATGAAACGGAAATCGCTGGTGCTGCGTTTGTCGGCCTCAATAAATGTCATGCCAAAAAACTTGCTGGCCACCTGCTCCCAGAACGGAAAGCTGTCCTCACGGTCCGTCCAGCCGCGAATTTCCGCCATCACCTTGTCACCGAACCGGCTTGGGTTGGCCGCAAAAAGCATGAAGCGGCTGAAAGAGAGCAGGCGACCCACGCCGCCTCCACGATGCGCAGGATCAACGAACAAAGTCCCGATTTCAGTAAAATCGTGATAGTCATTCACCAGATAAAGTAAGTCAGTCTCCAGACGAATATCCAGCTCAGGCGATTGATTGACGAGATGCGACATCCGGTAGGAATAAAACGGCCGGTCCGCACCCAGCCGCGTGAAAACAGACCCGGTGCCGATAATTTTCTTGTCGTATTCCAGCACCAGAAAGAATGTTTCCTTCTGCTCGGGTTGTTCCTGTCGGGCAAAGGCCTCCTGCGACAGGTAAATCCTTTTCTTCATGGCCTTTTCATTATGCGGCATGGTTGTCATGCCAAGGCCGGCCTTGGCAGCCAGGTCCATCAGCCCCGGCAGATCATTTTGCTGTGCAGGTCGTACCCGGATCATCTAGTTTCCTTTCAGTCTTTCAGGCCAGGGGCAGGCGCCGGAGGCCAGCATGAGCATCACGAGGCAGGCAAGTTTTGCCCGTTCGGTAAAACTTTCAATCACGGCAAATTCCTTGTCCGAGTGAATATGGCCGCCACGCACACCAAGCGTATCAACATTGGGCAAACCAGCATCTGCCAGATTGTTGCCGTCGCAACATCCGCCGGTTGCCTGCCAGCCAATGTTCAGGCCGAGATCGGCACCGGCAGCCTTGACCAGTTCAAACAGGGCCAGTGTGCCACCTGTATTTGTCTTGACGGGGCGATGAATACCGCCATGCAGGCTGACCTCAATATCGGGGCCGAAATTTTGCCCAGAGACAATCTGTTGCATTTGTTCATCCACCCAACGCAGATCTTCGGGAGAACGGCCGCGCGCATTCATCCGGATAACGCAGGTGTCTGGCACCACATTGGTGGCAACTCCGCCATTGATGACGCCGATATTCATGGTCGTGTTTTCACGTTGGCCGTTCAGGGCGTTCACGGCGGCGATAACATTGGCAGCCCCAACGATGGCGTTGCGCCCCTTGTCAAACTCCCGCCCCGCATGGGCGGCAAGTCCCTTGACTGTAAACGTATAATGTCCGCTGCCTGCCCGCGCGCCGGCCAGGGTGCCGTCCGGCAATGCGGGTTCAAACACCAGCCCGATATCGGCAGATTTTGCCTTGTCCGCCAGCACATGGGCAGACGCATGAGAGCCGGTTTCTTCGTCTGCATTGAAAATCACATCAATGCCAACATGCTCCGCATACGGCGTCTTCTCAAAAGCCGTGATGGCTTCTAGCATCACACAGATGCCACCTTTCATGTCAGCGCAGCCGGGACCGTGCAGGGTGCCGTCACCGCGATTGACGATTTTCTGAAAATGGTGGTCTTTCGGGAATACTGTGTCCAGGTGGCCGGTCAGGAGGATGCGCCGGTTCGCCTGTGGCCGGTTGCTCAGCACATAGGCACCGGCGCGGGGTATCTCGATCACGTCGCCGCTGTCACTCACATGGGTTACCGGGGCAGGTGCCTGCTCTTCACACGTCAACCCGATGGCTTCAAAAGCAGGCATAATCTGCGCCGCCGACTTGTGGATGCCGTCGATATTATTGGTGCCGCTGTTGATGGCGCACCATTCCATGGTGCGGGCGACCATCCGGTCCGTTGCAGTATCAAGGGCGGCAAGATGGGTTTTCAAATCTGACATGCCCCGTTGATAATCGTTTTGCCCGCCTTGGCAATGGGGGCCGTTACCGAATGACAAATTTCCGGACAATTGCCATGAACACTCTATATATTGGAGCGTTTTATGCTGTATCGCTCTCAATCCGGGAGAGATCATGCCAAATTACTGATGTCGCGAGCTTATATAAAAGAGAGAAACTGAACGCCCATGAAGCATTATCCCAACAGGATCGTCTGGATCACCGGTGCAAGTTATGGCCTTGGCCGTTCTCTGGCTGAACACATGGCGCAGGACGGCTGGCAGGTGGCGGCCTCGGCCCGGTCAACCGATGACCTGCAGGCACTTGAAGCTGAATCTGCCAGCTGGAAAGGTCAGATCCATGCCTGTCCCTGCGATATTACAGAGCTGGAACAGCTTCAGGAAACGGTGCGCCGGATTGAAAAGGACATTGGTCCGATTGAAATTGCGGTTCTGAATGCAGGTACGCACCAACCCATGAATGCCCATGAGTTTGACGCCCGTGTGTTCCGCAAGCTGACAGATATCAACCTGATGGGTACGGTAAATTGTATAGAAGCGTTACTGCCGGGCTTCTATCAGCGACAGTCTGGCCAGATTGCGGTAGTCTCCTCTGTGGCTGGCTATCGTGGCCTGCCCACATCCGCGGCTTATGGGATGACGAAGGCCGGACTGATCAACATGGCAGAGGCTCTTAAGCCGGAATTTGATCTGGCCAATATCCGCATCCAGGTGGTTTCTCCCGGCTTTGTGCGTACACCTCTGACAGACAAGAATGACTTTCCGATGCCCTTCATCATGGAGCCGGAAGACGCAGCGCGTGCTTTTTACAAGGGCCTTCTCTCGCGCCGTTTTGAAATCGTGTTTCCGTGGCAGATGGGCATTATTTTCAAATTCATCAGGATGCTGCCTGCGCCCCTGGCTTTTGCGTTGACCAAAAATATGATCCCGGATGATAAATCAGACGCTCAGGAAGAAAAATAAACCATGGTGCAGGCAATCCGCAACTATATCGATTTTCTGGCCCGTAGCGGTGAAGACAATATCTCGGAGCTGAAAGAGTATTGTACGGAAGATATTCATTTCCGTGATCCTTTCAACGATGTGCATCAGGTGGCTCATTTTGTGGCGATCATGGAAGAGAGCTATGAGACTCTGTCTGATGTCAGCTTCGAGATCATAGAGGAATTCTGGTCTGAAAATGCGGCCGTGATAAAGTGGCATTTCTACTTCCGCATGAAACCCGACGCTGAGCGCGAAACAATTACCGGCCTCAGTGAAATCCGCAGTGACGGTGAAAAAGTCAGCGCGCATCTTGATTACTGGGATTCCGGCGAGCGCATCTATGCGCGTATCCCGGTGCTCGGATTTTTCGTCAGGCAGGTCCGAAAGCGTGTATCCGCCGGTCTCGATGCAAATTGAGGCTGTTTTTTCGCGCTCTTACTGAAAAATGCGGGCATTTACTTTCCGGCACCTGTGATGCAGGTCACTCTGGACCCGTCACTCTTGACCCTATTCTTGCATCACGGGGAACAGTGAAGCGCAATGGGTCATATTGGTATGTGCCGGCGCAGCGGGTGAAGAGTAATGTTTGTAAAGTTCTGGGGCACCAGAGGGTCATTGCCGAAGTCAGGTCCGGGCACCATCCGATATGGTGGGAACACGTCCTGCGTGGAAGTGCGCACCAGCCGTGACACGCTGGTGATGATCGACTGTGGCTCCGGGGCGCACGCGCTGGGCCAGGATATTCTGAAGCGACCTGACATGCCCAAGCGCGGGCACATACTGATCAGTCATACCCACTGGGATCATATTCAGGGCTTCCCGTTTTTTGCCCCGTTGTTTATTCCTGGCATGGAGTGGGATATTTACGGCCCGCGCGGTGTCGGCAAATCCTTGCAGGAAGCGCTGGCCGGCCAGATGCAGTACACGTATTTTCCTGTCAGCCTTGATAATATGATGGCCACCATCAGGTTTCATGATCTGGTGGAAGGGCAGTTCGAGATTGACGACGTCACCGTTCACACGCGGTATCTCAACCATCCAGCCCTCACCCTGGCCTATCGTCTGGAAGCTGATGGCAGTTCCGTATCCTATGCCTGCGATCATGAGCCGCACAGCCATGACCTTGCCGTGGGAGAAGGCTCTGTCTGCGGCCCTGACATGGCTCATGCGGAGTTTCTCGCCTATTCCGACCTTGTGATTCACGACGCGCAGTACACGCCGGACGAATATCGCAAAAAGGTTGGCTGGGGGCACAGCACCCCGGGCTATGCCGCGCGCATTTGTACACATGCCGGTGTGGGGCAACTGGCGCTCACCCATCACGACCCGGTCAGTGTCGATGAAGATATTGACGGGATGTTGGCAACCTGCCGCAAAAATGATCTGAAGCCGTCTGACAAACTGAAGGTCATTGCCGCCGGCGATCAGCTTGCGGTGGAATTGCCGCGTCGGCTCAAGCGGAAAACACCGTCACGCGAACAGCGCTCGGCGCTGGCACCGGCGCAAACGCCGGCAGCAGGATCGGTCATGCTGCTCGTTCATGACCCTGACCGGCTGCATGTTTTTGAACAGGCGCTCAAGGCAGAAGACCTGCCCACGGCTGTGCCGGCTGACCGGCAGGAGCTGGAAGAAAAAATCAGGAGTGAAAAGCCGGCGCTTGTTGTCATCTCGGAAGATGCTTTCGCAGAAGGCTGGCGCGACCTTGACGACTGGCTCGGCAGCGTCGCCGAAGATATCCCAGTATTGCTACTGGGTGATGCCAGCCAGCTCACAACCGACCTGCCGGAAAATGCTGAATGGCTGATCGCGCCGTTTACCAACGAATATCTGCGCACCCGGCTGCAATCCGCAATCCTGCGGGCGTCCAACCGGGATATGCCAAAGGCGAAACAGGGCTGGACCCGGAAGTTTCTGTCACGCAGCAGCTGAGTCTCCCCCTCATTCGCGAAGTGAAAGGTCAGTCTTTTCAATAGGTTGACCAAACTTATGTGCCCCTCTCCAGCAGGGTCTATGGTGTGCGCCCCTCAAAATCAGGAGCGCCAACATGCCCGAGAAAACAACACGCCTTGGTCTGCCTTATGTGATGGCAGGCCAGGCCCAGAAACACATCACCGTCAATGAGACTTTCCAGCTTCTGGATACGCTGGTGCAGCTCAGTTGCCGGTCGCAGACGACGCTGACAGAGCCGCCCAGCCCGCAAAATGGCGACTGTTACATCCTGCCGGCTGACAGAACAGGGGCCAACTGGTCTGCCATGGAAGAAGGGATGATTGCCGCTTATCTCGACAATTTCTGGCAGGCCTTGCCAGCCCAGCCGGGTATGCGTGCCTGGATTGAGGATAGTGCCCGGCTTGTTGTCTTCGATGGCACCAGCTGGTCGGAACTAACCCCGACACCGGAGACGCTGGACCAGCTTGGCATCAACACTTCTGCCGATGCGACCAACCGGTTCAGCGTGAAGGCAGACGCTGCGTTGCTGTCCCATGATGATGTCACGCCCGGCACCGGTGATGCCCGGCAGATCATCAACAAGGCAGGCAGCGCCAACACAGCTTCGGTCCTGTTCCAGTCAGGATTTTCCGGCAGGGCGGAATTTGGCCTGACTGGCGACGATGATTTTCACCTCAAAGTCAGTGACGACGGCAGCAACTTTGTTGATGCCCTGATCATCGACAGCAGCAGCGGTTATGCGGGCTTCGGCGGCGCGCCCGATTGCCCGATAGACCTGAAAAACGGTGCGGATGCGAAAATCGGGGGCCATATCGGTATTGGCGGTGCCAATCCGGGGCCATCCTATGCGATCAATGCATCAGCAGCCGGTTTTGGCATTGGCGGCGCCTCTGTTCTGCGCAGCTCGGCAGGCGTTCTGCGCATCGGGGAAAGTGGCGGCTTCAGCGAAGCCTGGATCGCCCCCGGCTTTGGGGCGACCTGCCGCGTCGTCAAAGATGTGGGGATATATGTAAAAGGGGCTGCCTTGCCGCAGACGGACGATGTTTATGATCTTGGCGCCGCCGCCCAGCGCTGGGATGATGTCTATGCAACCAATGCAACCATTCAGACATCAGATGAAAGACTGAAAAAAGACGTGACGGACCTGCCTTATGGCCTGGCGCTGGTCAATGCCTTGCGCCCGGTCCAGTTTCGCTGGCGCGACCGCACACTGACGGCTGAAACCCAGATCGTCGAGCGCGCGGAATATGAAACCCGCCTCGAACAGCGTGTGGTGAAAAAGCCGGTCCTGCAGGCGGGTAAATATGTCCTGAAAGACGTGACAGAGGCGAGACAGGTGCCGGTCTTTGATGAGCATCCCCTATATGCTGCGGATGGTGAACCAGTGCTCTCCCCGGCGGGGAAGCCGGTCATGCACAATGTGCCGCGCATTCGAAAAATTCAGGAGGAAATGGAGCTGACGCCGGCGCGTCATATCGAAGGCCGCCGCCTGCATTTTGGTCTGGTCGCACAGGAGGTAGAGGCGCTGCTGGCGCGTGAGGATATCGCCAGCTCGGATTTCGCCGCCTTCATCCATGACCAGGCAGCAGATGTCTACGGGATGCGCTACGGGGAGTTGATCCCGGTACTGCTGAAAGCGGTGCAGGAACTCTCCCAACAGCTGGAGGAGATCAAAACCCAAAATGCAGAAGTCATCTGATGTGGCCCCGGGCCTAAGGCGGCACTTTGGCCGGTTGTTGCCGCGCTCTGGCATCACATCCAATGACTTAAAACGCCCTGAAAAGGGCGCTGGTAAAGTTTGTTGCCAGACGGAAAGCCTGCGCCAAACTGCGGCTGTCAATTTCTTCTTGACGAACTATATTTGTCAATGCTATATTGACAATATTCCAATCACTTAAGGAGACGATTATGGACATCACCAAAGAAAAAGAGCTTAGAGATAGAGTCGCCGATTTTATTCTAAACTGGCATACGGATGGTGACCCGCAAGCTTTGGAGAGTGCCACCTCTGATGACTTCTCTCGCCTAATAGTTGAGGCCTATATTGCCGCTGATGAGTCAAACAAATCTCTCAAGCAATGGGTTCAGTCCGGGCGCAGGGCAGGATTAAGTTGGGCGGATGTCGGCACATTGCTCGGCATTAGTCGGCAAGCCGCGCAACAGCGTTTCTCTATTGAGCCCAATGCAACTTATTCTGATGAGCCAAATTTTGACCCTCTGGATCGTACGCGTATTATGCGCACAGGCGTCACCTCTTTTAACGAAGTGGAAGTCTTGAGAGAGGAAGGGGCGAAAGGTCGAAAAGTTGTTGGCGCAACTTGGCTAAAGTTATATTTTACTCAAACAGACGCCCCTGTGGAGAATATCCGGGTTGTCTCGTTAAGGGGCCCAAGCTTGACCCGAGAGTATGAAAATGCCGGATGGACCCATGCCCTTACATGGTTTCCCTATCGGTATTTCACGCGCCCTTTAACTGAAAAATTATGATATGTAAGCATTTCGTCGAACAGTGTTCTCAGATATTCAGAAAACCTGTAGAATCATATTCGCAATACGAACGGCCGCATCTGGCTCGCTATAGCCGAAAACTGAGCGTCTTAAATCGTCCCTTTGTGTCATCAGCAGATCAAAAATCTGGCCGACGACCCCGTAGGCACAAGCGGTCGAAATCCATTCGGCGTTCAGGACTTCTCGGCGCAATGTTCGGTTGAACAGTTCATTGCAACACTCTGCGGGCCTGACTGGAAAGATCATGAAAAACGTCGGACTAGGCTCAGAATAATGTCTGAAATCAGGTATTTGGCGGCACGGTGGCGGCTTTCTGGCGGGTATCTGTCACCTTAATGGCGTGGCGCATTGCTGGAGTTGCGCCCATATTGGCCCTGGTCAATCACAGGGTACACGCCCGGTCAGAAATAAGGATTTTAAGTATGGCGTTCAAAGCAGATGCAGCGAAGATCAAAAGGTGGCGGGAGGAACGGCACTGGTCGCAGGAACATTTGGCTGAGCTTGCGGGAATAGGACTGCGAACCATCCAAAGAATTGAGAATGGTGAAAAGGCGTCGCAGGAGTCTGTCGTTGCTCTGGCCGCCGCCTTTGACGTTGACGCCATGGCTCTATCAGTCGATTCCGAAGAGGAGGCGCGCAAAGCTGCCGAACGCAAAGCTGAAGAAGCTGAGGCTGGCATGCGCCTGAACTTTTACCTACACGTCGCAAGCTTTTTGGGTGTCTTGGCTATATTTGGCTTCCTCGCACTGATCTCAGGGGACCTGGAACTTCTAAGAGTCTGAATCAAAAGTCTTTCATATGAAACATGCTCTTGCCAGTCGTCTTGTTGCGATACGGATGTGAGCCATGAATAGCCATGCGATAGCTGAGGTCCAGCATCGTTCCCAATCCTTGGCGAGACGGCGTGATCGCCCTAACCATGCGAATGTGCGTTCTACGACCCATCGCCGGGGCAGGACTTTAAAGCCTTTCATTTTATCGGATCGCTTGATGATTTCCATCCGGAATGGACCGACTTTTTTAAGTTTGCGCTTTAGCTTATCTCCCGCATAGCCACCATCGGCAAAGATATGGCGAAGCCATGGAAATTTGTCTCGCGCTTCCATCAACACCGCTGGTGCGCCGTCGCGATCCTGTACATCCGCGGCATGCACAAGTGCTGTCACCAGAAAGCCTTCCGTATCCGTCAGAATATGCCGCTTGCGGCCTTTTATATTTTTGCCCGCGTCAAAGCCAGTAATACCGCCACTTTCTGTGGTTTTAACCGACTGGCTATCGATCACACCTGCGCTGGGGTGTGGGCTTCTGCCGTGTGCTTCGCGGCATTCAAACAGCAGGCGGTGATTGATCTTTTCCAGCAATCTGTCATCACGCCACCAATAAAAATATTTCTGAACCGTCGAAAAAGGCGGGAAATCCCTTGGTAACATGCGCCATTGGCAGCCAGTAGACGCGATATACAACAAGGCGTTCATGATCTCCCGCATCGGCCACTTGCGAGGACGCCCCATCCGATTTGGAAGAGGTATTTCAGGTTCAATCAAAGCCCATTCGTCGTCCGTCAGATCACTTGCATAGCGCAGGAAACTGCGGTCATAATATGTGCGGGTGGTTTCATTCCAACTCATCTGATCCTCCGTGTCTTAAGCAAACAAAGAGAATCATAAGTCGTTGAAATCACCCAGATACTTTTGGATCAGGCTCTTAGTTTTGGCGGCATGCTGGATATAAAAAGGAATAGTCAATGATGGTGAATCGAGAGTATACGAAAGAATCTCTTTTATTTTCAGTGTATATGTTAATATACAATAATTTAATGGTCTATTTTGCATTTTTATTTTATTTTATTTTATTTTCCGTATTGTAACGGGGGAAGGTTCATATAATTTGATTTTCACTCAGTGGCTACTGGTTCAGTCCGGTACCGCTTTATTTACCGTAATTAAAGTAGTGGTTCTTTCCAAAAATTTCACTTCTGAGATTTTTAAAGTTGAACTTCGCGGAACATGGAGTTTTTCGAAGGGGGAAATTTCGCTTTTCTTGTTTTTTATTGTTTTGGGAACTATACTACTGATAGCCAATTTAATTAATGAAATCAATAAAATTGATAATATATTTATGCTAATTACTGCTGTAAATTTATTGATATTTTTATTATTTTTTTTGGTATTCTGGAGTCGAAATAATTATATCTCAAAAAAGCGGAGAGAGATTGAGTAATTTTTTCTCGCTCATGCATGGCTAGAAGCTTTATTCACAAAACTTACAGTTGGTTAATTTGAGAGTCTAAGCCCATAAATTTATTCGTATCTTGAGGCAAAGCCTGCATAAAATCTGTTTGGCGGCAAGCAGATGGGCTATGTGGGGAATAACGGCACCCTGCATACGGATTATGAAGAGTCTATAGATCTGCGCACGGAAACGCTGGGCACCGGGGCGTTCCGTAATGGTAATACCAACGGCATTGCTCATGCGGACTTCGACCAGAACTATAACCCGATCAACTCTTACAATCAGGGCTCTGTCCACGGCGCCTATACCGTCCGGGCAGGGGACACGATGGGCTCCATCGCGGCCAGCCTCTGGGGGGATGCATCCCTCTGGTACAAGCTGGCGGAAGCCAATGGCCATGGCGGTGATCTCGTTTAACAGGTCGGTTGTTGCGGCTGGCATTTTGCGCGCGGCTTTTGCCTGACGGCGGCGTTCGGCCCGGCTGAGATTTTTTTCAGGCTGAGGCAGGGCAAGGCGTCCTCTTGTGCGGCGGCGGCTGGCTGTGCTGAGGCCGATTGCGGCGGTTTTGCCCCTGTAACGGGGATGGCTGCCTCTAATATGTCATTGCCGGGCGTGGTGGTCCGGTGAGATTTTTTTGTGGGCGCCGTGGTATTGGCGTGCACTTTGTCGCTGGCGCGGGTGTCTGGGTCTTTTGCCTCTGCCATGTCCGTTGCGTCTGCTGCATCTGCGTCATCTGCTGGGGCGGGTGTACAGGTTCGCTGGTTGTACACGGCCATCGCCTCGGCAATGGTGACTTTCAACCCCATGTCTTTTTTCAGGGCTTCGAGTTTCTCGTAAGAGCGGATCTGGCTGGCCACGAGGCGGACCTGATCCTGCAACAGGCGCACGCGCTTTTCCTGCGGGTTGAACAGGCTGCGTTGATCGGCGATCTGCATGGTCAGGCTGTCGAGGGCTGTCTGCAGGTTGGTGATGCGGGACTGGGGCGTGAGCAGAAGGTCCCGGCCGTGGCTGAGTGGGGCTGATGCTTTTGCCGGGGCGGGCGCTGATGCCGTTGCTGATGCGGTCATGGGGAGGTCTCCTTTTTTTTTGGGGCGCGAAATGCGCCGGGAGACCCAGACTAAAGGCTGACAAAGGGGGGCCCATAGATTGTAATGTTTACGCTGACAACATGGGGGCTGAAGGGGGGCTGAGTGCGGCAAGAGGCTGAAATGGGGGCTGGCCGAGAGACATCTCGGCTATTGCCTGGGTGCCGAGGGTCACGCTTTGCCAAATTTGCGCTCATGCCTTCCCGTCAGCTGGATGAAAAAAACCGAAATGCCGTGAACCACGAGAGGCAAGGCAAAAAAGAGCGTGATCTTTAGAGCCTGATCCAAAAGTATCTGGGTGATTTCAACGACTTATGATTCTCTTTGTTTGCTTAAGACACGGAGGATCAGATGAGTTGGAATGAAACCACCCGCACATATTATGACCGCAGTTTCCTGCGCTATGCAAGTGATCTGACGGACGACGAATGGGCTTTGATTGAACCTGAAATACCTCTTCCAAATCGGATGGGGCGTCCTCGCAAGTGGCCGATGCGGGAGATCATGAACGCCTTGTTGTATATCGCGTCTACTGGCTGCCAATGGCGCATGTTACCAAGGGATTTCCCGCCTTTTTCGACGGTTCAGAAATATTTTTATTGGTGGCGTGATGACAGATTGCTGGAAAAGATCAATCACCGCCTGCTGTTTGAATGCCGCGAAGCACACGGCAGAAGCCCACACCCCAGCGCAGGTGTGATCGATAGCCAGTCGGTTAAAACCACAGAAAGTGGCGGTATTACTGGCTTTGACGCGGGCAAAAATATAAAAGGCCGCAAGCGGCATATTCTGACGGATACGGAAGGCTTTCTGGTGACAGCACTTGTGCATGCCGCGGATGTACAGGATCGCGACGGCGCACCAGCGGTGTTGATGGAAGCGCGAGACAAATTTCCATGGCTTCGCCATATCTTTGCCGATGGTGGCTATGCGGGAGATAAGCTAAAGCGCAAACTTAAAAAAGTCGGTCCATTCCGGATGGAAATCATCAAGCGATCCGATAAAATGAAAGGCTTTAAAGTCCTGCCCCGGCGATGGGTCGTAGAACGCACATTCGCATGGTTAGGGCGATCACGCCGTCTCGCCAAGGATTGGGAACGATGCTGGACCTCAGCTATCGCATGGCTATTCATGGCTCACATCCGTATCGCAACAAGACGACTGGCAAGAGCATGTTTCATATGAAAGACTTTTGATTCAGACTCTAAATGCAATTGCATTTGCAAGTGTAGAATAAGCGAATTGAATTCTACCGCCAGGTCCTGAGCCTAATTTGTTCCAAAAGCATGAAACAAGAAGCAGATATCAGCACTGAGATTGCGAATATGAAACCAAAGATCACACCGAACCCTTGGAAGGCGGATACGCTATTCCAATCGAAGTAGAAATGAAGATAGACTACGAGCGGAGCATAAATGCCCCAGACCAATCCTAAGGGTACGATCAAAACGGGATGCGTGACGGCTGCCTTAAGAACTGAGCTGAATAAACTGCTCGCATTTTTGACACTATCAAACATGCTGTGATGATAGGCATATTGTGTTGTGATTCAAGCGACTGCCTTTAACAAGCAGCTGTCATTGTCTCAACGAACGGCTTCTGCAACAGGCGCTGGTCAGATATTGTGTTTGGATGAAAACCCTTATCGCTCTCCTGCGCGCCGTCAATGTCGGCGGAACTGGCAAAATGCCGATGGCCGATCTTCGTCACTTGGCGGAAGAAGTCGGTTTCCATGAGGTTCGCACATATATCCAATCGGGCAATCTGATTTTTGCGACAAAAAAAACACCTTCCGATGCGAAACTGCTTCTGGAACAGAAGCTGGACAGCTACGCAGCAAAGCCTGTTGGCGTTATTGTCCGCACGGCGCAGGAGATGAAGCAAGTTCTCGAAGCTAACCCCTTTCCTGACGCAGAGCCAAGCAAGGTGGGGGTCCTCTTCCTGGACCACGCGCCGCCGCCGGACATAATCGAAACGGCCAAAGGTCAAGCCGATGAAGTGATCCAACCCGGGAAGCGGGAGGTCTATGTTCACTATCCATCAGGCATGGGGCGAACGAAACTGCGATTGACCGCCGCGTCGCAGGGCACAGTGCGCAACATCAACACGGTCAGCAAGCTCGTGAAGATGGCGACTGACGCATAGGGTAATACGGGCTCAATGCAGACTGACCTAGAACCGGCCTGGAGACCATCTTGCTTTACCATATCAACTATGGCTGACTGAGTGGCGAAGAAGATAAGAACCATATGGGGGAGTGCGCCATGCACCTGAAATTCCTGTCCTGTCTCATGAGCGCCGTTCTGGCACTCCTGCTTGTGGCCTGTTCCGGCCAGCACACCACAGTCGAGGTCCGTAAGGGCGCGCAATCCGGACTGGATATCTCCACTGAGCGACTGGCTCAGATTGAGGAGAAACTGCAGGCCGAAGTTGAGGCCGGCATCCGCTCCGGCTTTGTCGTCATGATCAATCAGGGCGGGGAAACAGTTTATGAGACGGCAGTCGGCCTGGCTGATATCGAGCAGTCAAAGCCGATGACACAGGAGACGCAGTTCCGGATTGCCAGCATGACCAAGCCGGTAACCTCCCTCGCGATCATGATGCTGGTGGAGCGCGGCGACCTGTTGCTGACCGATCCGGTCGCACGATACATCCCGTCTTTCGAAGGTCTTAAGGTTGCCACATCACATAACTATAATGAGGACGGTGTGATCCCGACAGAGCCGTTACAGCGGCCACTGACCATCCACCAGCTCCTGACCCATACGTCAGGGCTTGGCTACATTTTCGATTTCAGTACGGACCTTGGCAAGGAGATGATTGCCGGGAGCCTGTACACCCTTGAGGGTGATCTGGGCGCGCGCATTGATGCGCTTGCAGACTTCCCCCTGTACAGTCAACCGGGAACTGAATGGCGCTATTCCTATGCGACAGATGTGGCCGGGCGGGTGATTGAAGTTGTGTCCGGCAAATCACTGGATGCGTTTCTGGCAGAAGAGATTTTCCTGCCTCTGGGCATGGAGGATACAGGGTTCTTTCTGGGGCAGGATGATTTTTCCGATCTGGCAATGGTCTACATTTTCAATGAAGCCGGAGAAATGGTTCTGCCGGGTCGCCGGGGCAATAACCCTGATCCGAATACAGACAGTCCGGCCTGGCCGTCTGGCGGCGGTGGGCTGGTCTCGACAGCGCGGGACTATATGCGTTTTGCCCAATTATTGCTGAACGGTGGAGAGCTGGACGGTGTGCGGCTTTTATCGCCCGCGACGGTAGAGTTGATGATGTCACCGCATGTCACGCAGGAAGCATTGCTGGGCTCTTTCATGAAACCCGGCGAAAACTTTGGCCTTGGCGGGCGCGTGGTGCTGGAGCCGGGATTTGCCGGGCGTGTTCAGGCACCCGGAGAATTTGGCTGGGGCGGATATTACGATACCGTGTTCTTCGTCAACCCGGCCTATGATCTTGCGGCGATTGTTCTGGCACAGCGCGAGCCCGGGCCGTATGCGCCAGAGTCACGCGCGCAAGGTATCGTTAAGGCGACAGCCTATGGCGCGCTCGAATAGGGCGCGTCAGTCAGTCCTGTGCTGACGGATGATCTCGATCACCTGATCGTGCAGCTTTTCGTTGCCGCAGGCAACAGCATCGTAGAATATTTCCTCAGTATGGGGACATATATAGTCAAGGCGATCACCCCTCAGGTCTGACAGAACACCCCCTGCCTGTGTCACCACAGGCAGGAGAGCGGCAATATCATGCCGGGCAAGGCCGCGCTCAATAATCAGATCAATATGGCCAGCCGCCAGCAGGCCATAGGCATAGGCGTCCCCGCCATAGGACGTGATCCAGCAGCGGTCAGATATCTCAGCCAGAACGCGCTCCAGACCATTGTCAAACATGCCCGGCGCTGTGGTGCTGAAGCGGCTGTCAGCAAGGTCTTGCGTGTGACTGGTCACGCAAGTCGAGCCGTTCAACAGGGTCGGGCGCCCCGCCACAGCCAGCCAGCGTTGACCGGTGACCGGCTGGTCGACCAGCCCGAGTATCGGCTTGCCATCCCGGCATAAGGCCATCAGCGTCGCGAATACCGGCTTGCCACAGGAAAAGGCGATGGTGCCGTCGATCGGATCAAGTATCCACTCGTAACGACTGTTGCCGGCTGAGTAGCCTTCTTCCTCACCATAGACAGCATGATCCGGCAGGGCCTCGCGCAGAATTTGCCGGATCACCTGCTCGGCGCGCGTGTCTGCCTCCGTCACGATGGGGGACGCGGCCAGTTTTCGCTCTGCTGAAACCGGCGTGAGATAATATGCGCGGATCAACGCGCCTGCGGCATCAACGGCCTGTTCAGCCACGTGAATAAAACGGTCAAAATCATCCATTGGGGGCTTGCCTTGCGGTTGTATTTCTGTATTAACGCGATAACACAGTGGTTCACTCACATCCAGTGCTCAGGCAGACACGAATATGGCAGTACCCAAAAAAACCAAAACGGCAATGGCCGTGCCACCCGGCAGCGAAGATGCGCTGTACAGCAGCCTCGCCAGCATTGAAAGCGCTGATGAAGCGCAACGCTTCATCGCCGACCTCTGTACGCCCGGAGAGATCAGAGCGCTGTCAGAGCGGTGGCACGTAGCCCGTCTTCTCAATGAGACCGACCTTTCCTATCGGGAAATCCATCAGGAAACCGGGGTCAGCACGACAACAATCGCCCGCGTTGCGCGATTTCTGAACAATGAGCCACATCAGGGATATCGCCTGATGCTGGAGCGAATGAAGGATGACAACACATGACAGACCAGGAGCAACGCCTGCGCATTGCGGTCCAGAAGAAAGGCCAGTTGGCCGATAAAAGCCTGCAGCTTTTCGAGCAGGCCGGGCTGAAAATTACGCGTGGCGCCAATGATCTTCTCTACAGGGCAGAAAATTTTCCAGCGGATTTTCTGCGGGTGCGCGATGATGATATTCCGCAATTCGTGGCAAGCGGTGCCTGCGCCCTCGGCATTGTGGGGGAAAACGTCCTGCAGGAAGACTGGCCGGAAATAGAAGCAGGGGCGGTGGATGTTTCGCGGCCTCTCGGGTTTGGTCACTGTACACTGAAAATTGCTGTGCCGAACGAGATGGATTATGTCAGCCCGGCAGACCTCAACGGGGTCAGCATTGCCACGTCCTACCCGGTGCTTTTGAAAAATTATCTCGCGCAAAACGGTGTTTCAGCCGGTGTTGTGGAGATGTCCGGTGCGGTGGAAGTTGCCCCGAGGCTGAAAGTGGCTGACGTTGTCTGTGACCTGGTTTCCACCGGACAGACGCTGGCTGCCAATGGCCTGCGGGCCGTTGAAACGGTTATGAAAAGTGAAGCGGTGCTGATCCGGCACACAGGCCGGAAAACGCTTTATCCGGAAGACTTGCTTGCCCGTCTGTTGCGCCGTGTTGACGGTGTTCTGGCAACGCGTGAAACCAAATATATCATGATGAATGCGCCGGAATCCGCACTCGATGACATTATCGAGATTCTGCCAGGTGCTGGTGCGCCCACCGTTACACCTCTTGCAGGCAAACCGGGGCAGGTTGCTATTCACGCCGTCTGTCAGGAGTCGGTGTTTTGGGAAACACTGGAGCGCCTCAAGGCAGCAGGCAGTTCAGCGATCCTGGTACTGCCTATTGAAAAGATGATGTTGTAGGACCTGATGATGCAGCTATTGAAATGGTCGGAATTGTCAGACGAGTCGCGTATCGCAGCCCTGGCAAGGCCGGAAAGCCGCCAGTCGGCGTCTGTAACTGATGTGGTGCGGACGGTATTTGAAGCCGTTACGCAGGAAGGTGATGCAGCCGTGGCGCGCTTTGCGCAGGAATTTGACGGCTTTGCGCCGCGCCGGCTTGAGCTGACCGAGCGCGTTGTGGCTGCTGCGCGCAACAGCGTCGACCAGGCTGATTATGAAGCCTTGCAGGCTGCTGCCCGTAACATTGAAATGTTTCACAAGGCAGAGCCAGTTGATGGATATGAAACAGATATTGCGCCGGGTCTGCGGTGCGCGCGGGTGATGCGTCCCTTGCGCGCCGTTGGCCTCTATGTCCCTGGTGGCACAGCGCCTTTATTCTCGACACTTCTCATGCTGGCCATTCCAGCGCTTATTGCCGGGGTTGATGAAATCATCATCTGTACACCGCCAGACAAAAACGGAAATGTTCACCCTTTTATCATTCTGGCAGCGGCCGTTTGCAGAATTCCTGCCATCTATGTTGTGGGTGGTACGCAGGCTGTTGCAGCATTATCAACCGGGACAGACATGATCCCAAAAGTGGATATCATTGCAGGCCCCGGCAATGCATATGTAACAGCCGCCAAGACCTATGCAGCTTCACTGCCAGACGGGCCTGTGATCGATATGCCGGCAGGACCAAGTGAATTGATGGTGATTGCGGACGATACAGCTGACCCGGGAATTGTGGCAGCGGACCTCTTGAGCCAGGCGGAGCATGATGTGATGGCGCAGGTCGTGCTGGTGACGACAAGTGATGAGTTGATTGCCGCCGTGCAGGTCGAGTTGGAGCGCCAGCTTCAGACATTGCCGCGCGCGGAAATCGCCCGCGAAGCTCTTGGCAATGGAAAAATAATTCTTGTCCAGGGAATTCAGGAGGCAGTGTCAATATCAAATCAGTACGCGCCGGAACACCTTTCGCTGAACACCCATGCGGCAGATAAACTGGTCGACATGATCAGCACAGCCGGAACAGTTTTTGTCGGGGGGTGGGCAGCAGAAACTTTTGGTGATTATGCGGCAGGCCCTAGCCATGTTCTGCCAACAGATGGCGCAGCGCGTAAATGGAGCGGTGTCTGTGTCGCGACATTCCTGCGGTCGATGACAGTGCAGCAGGTCACGCAAGCTGGCATTCAGGGCCTGGCGGAAACATCAGCACGCCTTGCCCGCCTTGAAGGGCTGGAAGCACATGCGCGGGCAGCAGATATACGGCTTGCCACGTTGGGAGGGCTGACATGACCTCTCTCGCACAAAGGCTGGCGCGGCCGGAGATACTGGCGCTTGAGCCATATCAGACCGCGTATGATGAGAATGACCGTGCGCAGGCGATCAAACTGGATGCAAACGAAAATCCTTATACGCCATTACTGACGGATTCACTGGCCGCGAGCGTTAATCGGTATCCGGAGCCGCAGCCCGATAGGCTATTGGCAAGACTGGCTTCATTATATCAGGTCGACAAGCGGAACATCATTGTCGGACGGGGGGCTGATGAAGCGATTGAACTACTGATACGTGCGTTCTGCAGGCCATCAGAGGATGCGGTTCTCGTTTGTCCGCCGACATTCAGCTATTACGAAACGGTTGCGCAAATTCAGGGCGCCCGCGTGCTACAGACACCTCTGAATAATGATTTCAGTATTCAAAAGGATGAGATCATCGCGGCCGGTGTCAGTGAAGAAAATCTGAAACTGATTTTCCTTTGCTCCCCTATGAATCCCACAGGCAACAGCATACCACCTGAGGATATACTGGATATATGCAGCAAGCTGACGGATAGTCTGATTGTTCTTGATGAGGCTTATATAGAGTTTTCGGAACAGGACAGTCTTTCATCACATCTGCCTCAGACAGATAACCTTGTTATCCTGCGTACACTGTCCAAGGCCTACGGCCTAGCAGGCGCAAGATGTGGATGTGCGCTTGCACACCCTGACGTGATTGATGTTCTGCGCCGCATCATGCCGCCTTATCCCCTATCTTCGCTGACGGAAGAGGCAGTGATGCAGGCCATCTCGCCTTTCATGATGCCGCTGGCGAATGAGCGTGTGCGCGAGATACTGGCGCAGCGGGAGAGGCTGATGACCTCTTTGCCGTTGGCAGAAGACATATGTGACGTGTACCCGAGCGATGCGAATGCCATTTTTGTGCGTGTTACAGATTCAGACAGCTTCCAGCAGAAAATGGACAGGGCAGGCATAAAAGTACGCCGCCGTGAAAATGTCTTTAAGGGCGGCTTTCGCATCACAGTCGGGACGCCTGCTGAAAATGATACTCTTTTGTCTGTTCTTGGCGTTTTCAAATCGGCGGAAAAGTCACGGGCTGCCGAAAAAATACGCAAAACCAAAGAGACACAGATTGCCTGCCGTATTGACCTTGATGAGTCTGGCAGGATCGAGATTGAAACCGGGATCGGTTTTTTTGATCATATGCTGGAGCAGGTCGCGCGACATGGTGGCTTTTCTCTGAGTCTGGTTTGCAAGGGTGACCTTGAAATAGACGCGCATCACACGCTTGAAGACTGTATGCTGACTTTTGGGGAATGCCTGAAATCCGCCTTGGGCGATAAAAGGGGCATTGGCCGGTTTGGGTTTCTGCTACCGATGGATGAAACAGAAGCGCAGGTCAGCCTCGACCTTGGCGGGCGGCCGTACAGCGTCTTTACGGGCGCTTTTTCTGCAACTCATATCGGTGCGTACCCTACTGAAATGACGGCGCACCTATTCCGGTCCTTTGCGGACAGTCTTGGCGCGTCCGTGCATGTTTCTGTGAGGGGTGAAAACGATCATCACAAAACGGAAGCCTGTTTCAAGGCGTTGGGCCGTGCCTTGCGCATGGCTGTGCGCCGGGAGGGAAGCGATATTCCCAGCACAAAAGGTGTGTTGTGAGCAGTGTAACCCTGATTGACATGAACTGCGGCAATATTGCCTCTGTTGAGTTTGCGCTAGATCGATTGGGTGTTCATCATGTGCGCACACAGTCAGTAGAAGGTATTGCGTCAGCGGAAAGATTGATTTTGCCCGGTGTTGGCACTGCCGGTTTTGCCATGTCGCAACTGCACCGTCTTGACCTGGTAACAGCACTGAAGACTGCAAGGCAACCGATCATGGGTATTTGCCTCGGTATGCAACTTCTGTTTGAAGACTCTGAAGAGGGGCATACGCCCTGTCTTGGCCTGCTGGAAGGAAAAGTGGCGCGTCTGTCAGGGAGTGCGCAGTTACCTGTGCCGCATATGGGCTGGTCAACTCTTGATATATGCCAGCCGGATAATAGACTTGTCGCGACTGTACAGGCGCGGTCATTCGCCTATTTTGTGCACAGTTATGCCTGCCCTGTTTCTGAGGCAACAGTTGCGTCGGTTGACTATGGACGCGCATGTGCAGCAATCGTTCAGTCCAGGAATGTTTATGGGTGTCAATTTCACCCGGAACGCTCCAGTTCTGTCGGTGCTCAAATTCTTGAAAATTTCATGAGCGTACCATGCTGATTTATCCTGCTATTGATCTTATCGACGGTAAATGTGTTCGACTGGCTCAAGGCAGTTTTGATGCAGTCACGCATTATGATGACAAGCCAGCTGACCGGCTTGCTGCGTTCGTGCGGGACGGGGCAAGGCAGGTTCATATTGTCGACCTTGATGGTGCGAGATCAGGCGCGCCTGTTCAGCATCAGCTGATCGGGAATCTGGCCACGTCAGCTGGTGTTATTGTTCAGGCTGCTGGCGGGGTGCGAACCGAGGCTCATGTGGCGTCATTACTAGACAGCGGCGTCAGCCGGGTTGTTATTGGCAGCCTGGCAGTGCTCGATAAGGACAGGGTTCTTCAATGGCTTGAAAAATACGGGGGTGAGAAGTTTACCATTTCTCTTGATGTCAAAATTCAGGATGACGAGCCAATTATCGCCACCCATGGTTGGGAAAAATCTTCCGGGGAAATCCTCTGGGATACTTTGTCCTTGTACGCTGCAGCAGGCTTGCAGCATTTACTGGTTACGGATGTGGCGCGTGATGGCATGTTGTCCGGACCTAATCTGGAACTCATGACCTCAATCATTAGGCGCTTCCCGAATGTCAGCTTACAGGCATCTGGCGGGGTAGGGACCCTTGAAGATATCGTCTCTTTGAAAGAAGCCGGTGCCACGGCAGCCATTGTTGGCAAGGCGATCTATGAGGGTAGGTTCACGCTGCCGGAGGCGATCAATGCTGGCGCGTAGGATTATTCCGTGTCTGGATGTTCGGGACGGGAAAGTTGTCAAGGGTATCCAGTTTCGCGATCATCAGGTTGTGGGCGATATTGTTGACTGTGCCCTGCGCTACCGTGATGAAGGCGCTGATGAGCTGGTTCTCTATGATATTACAGCTAGTCCGGAGAAGCGCAGTGTCGATGTCGCCTGGGTGCGGGATGTGGCGCGGGTGATTGATATTCCGTTTTCCGTAGCTGGCGGTATCAGAACCAGTGAGCAGGCGCGTGCTGTGCTTGATAATGGTGCTGACAAGATATCGGTCAATTCACCGGCCTTGGAAAATCCTGACTTTATAGATGAACTGGTCGACATTTTTGGATCGCAGTGTATCGTTATTGGCGTGGATTCTCTGGAAGAAAATGGTCACTATTACGTCCATCAGTACACGGGGAGCCCGGATTCTATGGTGCGCACACGCCGCCTGATGATTGATTGGATCAGGGAGGCTGAGGCGCGCGGTGCTGGCGAGATTGTCTTGAACTGCATGAATCAGGACGGCGTGCGGCAAGGCTATGATACCAGGCAATTATCCATGGCGCGGCGTGAGCTGACGATCCCCCTTGTCGCTTCTGGTGGTGCGGGGTCAATGCAACACTTTCAAACCGTCTTTGAAGTGGCTGATGTCAGCGGCGCACTTGCAGCCAGTGTCTTCCACAAGAATGTCATACACATACAGGAACTGAAGAAGGAGCTTGCTTCATGCGGCCTCGCGATGCGGATATAGATGTTCAGGGTCTTGACTGGCAGAAAAGCAATGGCTTGATTCCCGCCATCATTCAGGATGCTGATACGCTGCAGGTTCTTATGCTCGGTTACATGAACAGGGAATCTCTGGAGAAGACACACGCCAGTGGCCTGGTGACTTTCTTTAGTCGGTCACGTCAGGCGCTGTGGCAGAAGGGCGAAACCTCCGGCAATACGCTGACAGTTGTGTCTGTCAAAATGGATTGCGACAAAGACACGCTTCTGGTTCTGGCCCGTCGAAATGGGCCTGTCTGCCATCTGGGAACACGCAGCTGCTTTGCTGACGGAGAAGCGCCCGGTATCGGTTTTCTGGCAGAATTGGAGCAGGTCGTAAGCGATCGTCGATCAGCAGCACCGGACAGTAGCTACACGGCAAAACTATTTGCAGCCGGTAAAAAACGTATCGCGCAGAAAGTAGGGGAAGAGGGGGTTGAGACGGCTTTGGCCGGTGCCGCCGGTGACAGGGATGAGTTGAAGGAAGAGGCCGCTGATCTACTATATCACCTGACAGTGCTGCTGCAGGCCAACGATATGTTGTTGTCAGATGTGCTGTCTGTTCTGCGTACACGTCATCAAAAAACCTGACTGGCCTGCCGTGCCTATCTCCCTTAAGGTGTTTTCAGGAGATGGCGATAATGACTTATGCGCAGACCATTGAGTGGACACGGAAACAGGTTCCAGCGTTCAGAGAGAAAGCGGCCCAGTTCGAAGAATTGCGGCAGTTGCCTACCGACACCGCAACCGGCATGGCAGAAGCCGGTTTGTTCCGCCTGCTGACACCAGAATATCTTGGGGGACTGGAAGCAACGCCAGCGCAATTCAGTGAGGCGCTTCAACTGGTCAGTATGGGTGACGCAAGCGCTGGCTGGTGCACCATGATCGCAGACACAGCAGCGCTTGTGGCTGCTTATCTGCCGAAGGTGACGGCACGCGAGGTTTTTTCTGATCCGAATGTCATTCTTGCGGGTATTTTTGCCCCGATGGGCAAGGCGGTCCGTGAGGGAGACACATATCGGGTTAGCGGGCGCTGGCAATGGGCATCCGGTTCCGCGAATTGTGCCTGGTTGTCTGGTGGCTCGCTGATCGTTGAAAACGCCAAACCAAAAATGCTTCCAAATGGCTTGCCGGAGAGCAGGATGATGATCTTTCCGCGTGAGGATATTGAACTTGTTGACACATGGCATGTCACGGGCCTGAAGGGCACAGGGTCTGGCGACATGGTTGCGTCTGATGCTGTTGTGCCGGTTGAGAGATCTGTCTCCCTGCTGACCGACCAGCCTGTGGTCGAAAGTCCACTCTATGTGTTTCCGGTTTTCGGCCTTCTCGCTCTGGGTATTGCTTCTGTGGCTCTTGGCAACGCAAGGGCAAGTCTTGATGCAATCATTACACTTGCCAATGGTAAAAAGACACCCGGTGGCCGCAAGAGTATGGCGGAGCGTCCCGTTGTACAAACGGAAATAGCAAAGGCAGAAGCGTCCTGGCGTTCGGCGCAGGCGTATCTGTCAGGCAGTATTGAAGAGGCCTGGCAGGCAGCACAGAAAGCACCTGTGCTGACAGCTTCATTGAGAGCTGACCTGCGTCTTGCCAGCACGCATGCAACGCGCGTGTGTGCGGATATTTGCCGCACAGCTTATGACCTTGGTGGCGGAAGTTCGGTCTTTCTGGATAATGAATTGCAGCGACGTTTCCGGGACGCCCATACAATGACCCAACATATTATGGTGGGCCCTGCAATGTATGAGCAGACCGGCCGGGTGAAGCTGGGCCTGGAAACAGACCTGTCAATGCTCTGACAAAAGGTTAACTACGGATCAATCATATCGCAACTTTTGTTTGTTATTAACCATGCTCCAAATTGGAGGATGAACATGGCAGAGCGTTATAATCTGATCGTTATTGGCAGCGGACCAGCTGGTCGACGCGCCGCGATACAGGCGGCCAAACTGGGCAAATCTGTACTGATTATTGAAAAAGGCCGACGTGTTGGCGGTGTTTCGGTGCATACAGGTACGATCCCGAGCAAGACCTTGCGCGAAACCGTCTTGAACCTCTCCGGCTGGCGGGAGCGTGGCTTTTACGGCCAGAATTATAAGGTAAAGGCGAATATTTCCGCTGATGACCTGAAGAAACGCCTGCTGGCGACACTGGATCACGAAGTTGAAGTGCTTGAGCACCAGTTCTGTCGCAACCGCGTGGAACGTGTGCAGGGAACGGCGCGTTTCCTGTCCCGGCACAAGGTAGAAGTTATCGGCGCTTCTGGCGAAAAAACACTTTATTCCTTTGATAATATTCTCATCTGTGTTGGCACAAAACCATTCCGGCCCGAGAATATCCCGTTTGACGGCACGCATATTATAGACAGTGATGAAGTGCTGGACCTGGAAACCCTGCCCAAATCTATTGTAGTTGTTGGGGCGGGTGTTATCGGTGTTGAATACGCCACAATTTTCAGTACACTGGATATTCGTGTCAGTCTGATCGAGCCACGTGACACTGTTCTTGATTTTGTGGATCGTGAACTGATTGCAGACTTCCTGTATGATCTGCGTGATCGTGGCATTCAGTTGCGGTTGGGCAGCAAGGCAGAGAAAATTGAACGTCGCGGTAATGGCTGCCGAACGACGCTTGATAACGGACGTGTCATGGATTCAGATATGGTCCTTTTTGCTGCAGGTCGTCTTGGGGCGACAAAAGAGCTCAATCTTGATGCCTGTGGTCTGGAGACAGACCATCGCGGGCGCCTCTCTGTCGATCGGCACAGCTTTGAAACGGATGTGCCTGGCATCTATGCTGCGGGTGATGTGATCGGCTTCCCGAGTCTTGCCTCTACATCCATGGAGCAGGGCCGCATCGCCTGTTGTCACGCTTTTGATGTCACGATTGAAGATGTGCCGGAACATTTTCCCTATGGCATTTATGCTGTGCCGGAAATTTCCATGATCGGCATGACCGAAGAACAGATCCGTGAAAAGGGCATCGCTTATGAATGCGGCGTGGCACGGTTCAGGGAAACCTCGCGCGGCCACATTCTCGGTATCAACCGTGGCATGATGAAGATGCTGTTCTCCCTGGAAGATCGCCGCCTGCTGGGTGTGCATATTATCGGTGAGGGGGCAACGGAACTGATCCATATCGGTCAGGCTGCCATGACCCTTGGCGGTACAGTGGATTATTTCGTCAACAGTATCTTCAATTATCCGACCCTCGCAGAGGCCTATAAGATTGCGGCATTGGATGCCTGGAACAGGATGCATCACGGTGTTTCCGAAGAACAGGCAGGCAATACTGAAGAACAGCCAGAGGCCGAAACTGACGGTCAACTCGTTGCCTGATAGTCCTCTGATGAAGAGGATTGCCAAAATTTAATCGCTATATTGTGGCATTCTGTCCACGATCATGGACAATCTACAGAACAGGGCTTGCCTTTCACGTTTAGTGAGATCAAGTGCTGACTATCTGGGTGGCTTTTTGAGGTCGTTCAGATATTCTGTCCTGCCGAGTATGGTTAACGCATTCAAAACCATTTGTATTTAGGCGGAACAGCGAGTTTTTAGATGGCAGCGTTTCTAGGGTGTGGCGGCTGTCGATTGGTATAATAGTGGAGCCATGAGAATGGACAGCCAAACTACACCTGCGCGCAAACCCCGTGATATCGGATTATTTATTCGCCGCCTTCTGGTGGGCGGACTGCCGCTCCTGGTCATTGTCGGGGGTATTGTGCTCCTGTTCGGCATGAGTGCGCTCAAGCCCAAGCCGGAAGAAAAAGAGGAAGTTGTCAAAGCGCCGCCAGTGCTGGTCGCTGAAGCCGTGCAGCAGGACGCCCGTCTGACAGTCACGACACAAGGGGAGGTGACCCCGCGCACGGAAATCAAGCTGGTGCCGCAGGTTGCTGGCAAAATCACCTTTGTGTCCCCGAGCTTTATTGAAGGTGGTGCTTTCCGGAAGGGCGATACGCTGCTGCAGATAGAGTCTGAAGAATACCGTCTGCGCGTTGTGCAGGCCCGGGCCAATGTGGCGCAGGCGCGCACGAGATTGCGTAGCGAAGAAGCAGAAGCTGCTGTGGCGCGCAAGGAAGCGGACGAACTTGGTCTTGATGCGGCCAATTCATCGCTCGCGCGCCGGGAGCCGCAGCTTGCAGAGGCACGTGCCATGATCGACTCGGCTGAGGCCGCATTGGGCGAAGCAGAATTGCAGTTGGCGCGTACCGCCATCCGTGCACCATTCAATGGCCGGGTGCGCCGCAAGAATGTCGACATTGGCCAATATGTGGCACCGGGCGCAGAGCTGGGAGAGGTTTTTGCCGTACAGGTCATGCAGGTTGCCCTGCCGTTGACCGATTCAGAACTGGGGCAGCTTGGTCTGGAAATCGGCTTTCTTGAGACAGATGATGTGAAGGGACCAGCTGTCACATTCAGCTCGCTTGTCTCCGGTCGACCGCACCAATGGTCAGGGCGTATAGTGCGCACTGACAGCGGCTATGATCCTCAAACCCGTGTTCTTTTTGCCTATGCTGAGGTCGAGGACCCATATGGGACCGGTGCAGATGAAGGCACGCCCATGGCGTCAGGTCTGTTTGTGTCGGCTTATATAGAAGGGCGGGCCCTGGAAGACGCAGTGGTCGTCCCGCGTACAGCGTTGCGTGGAGAAAATCAGGTCTATGTGGTCACTGCCGAAGATGAGCTGGAAATTCGTCCTGTCAATGTGGCGTCTACGGACCGTGATCGCGTTGTTCTGACTGGTGGACTGGCCGCTGGAGAGCGTGTTGTCACCTCGCCCGTGCGCGGTGCTGCCGATGGCATGAAAGTGGATATCGTCGATCCCGACGCGCCGGAGACCCCGGATGTGACGGAAGAGGCCGAAGAGGCTCTTGCGGATAACAACGCTGTCGCTCAGACAGTCGCAAACTGAGGAGGCGGACATGAGAAGCATCGTCTCCTGGTGGGCCAGCAACAAGGTCGCCGCGAATCTTTTGATGGTGATTATCCTGATTACAGGCTTTGTCAGCCTGTTGACGATAAATCGAGAAATAGAACCTTACGTCGAGTTCCCTGGTGCCCGGGTTTCCGTCAGTTGGCTTGGCGCCTCTCCACAGGATGTGGAAGAGCAGGTGATTGTACGGCTGGAAGAAGCCATCAGCCGCGTTGACGGGATAGATCAGCTTTATTCGTTTGCCGCGGAAGGCTTTGGTGCCGTTTTCGTTATTGGTGATATGGATCTCGATGAGTCTGCCTTCCTGCAAGACATCAAGCGTGAAGTTGATTCGATCAATACATTCCCGGCGGCAGTAGAGGAACCACAGCTGAGTCTGTTTGACTCAGGTGATGAAGTGATGCGTGTCGCGATAACCGGTGATGTCGGTGAGCGGGAGCTGAAGCGATTTTCAGAAAAAGTACGTCGCGAAATCTCTCTACTCCCTTACGTGCCCGCTGTGGACGTATTTGGTATCCGGAATGAAGAAGTCTCCATAGAAGTCTCTGAGGAGACACTGAGCCAGTATGGTTTGACCTTCAGCGAGGTTGCAAATGCGGTGCGTGGCTCTTCAGTCAATCAGTCCTCTGGGAATGTGCGAACCGCTCTTGGGGACATTCAGTTGCGCACCCGCCAGCTGGCTGATTCCAGGGCTGAGTTTGAGGATATAATTGTCAGGCAGTTGCCGAGTGGTGCCGTTATTCGTGTCGGTGATATTGCTGAAGTCAAGGATGGCTTCGAAGAAGTGGATGTTCTCGCCACCTTGAATGGTGAGCCGACGGTCATGATAGAGGTCCTGAGTGGCCCCGACATGGATATTGTTAAAATGGCCGAAGGTGTCCGCAACTATGTTGAGGAAGCACAGGAAAACTTGCCGCCCGGTATCTCAATGATTTTGTGGCAAGACGAATCCGAGATGTACACCAGTCGAATTACGACAATCGGTAGCAGTTTCTTCAGTGGTCTGTTTCTTGTGCTTGTCACTCTGATGCTTTTCCTGAGACCTGCAATCGCGTTATGGGTCTCCGTTGGCATCGCCATTGCGTTTGCTGGGGGGCTGGCATTCCTGCCATATTTGGGCGTGTCGTTTAACATGATTTCGACATTCGCCTTCCTGCTCGTCATTGGCGTGATTGTGGATGACGCGATTATTGTCGGGGAGGCCATACACGCACGCACGGAAGAAGGGGAGGAGGGGCTCGAGGCTGCCGTCAATGGGACAGCCATGGTGCTTAAGCCCGTAATCTTTGCTGTTCTTACCACGATGATATTCTTTGCACCCTGGATGCTTGTTTCTGGTGGCACGGCTGAATTTACCCGTGCAATCTCAATCGTGGTCATCATGGCACTGACATTTTCGCTGGTAGAGTGCCTGTTCATTCTGCCTGCGCACCTTTCCCATCTAAAGCCGGCTAATCCCGAGAAGGGAATTTTGAAATTTCAGAAGAAAATTGCTGACAGCGTCGTACATGTCGCAAACCGGTATTATCGGCCTGTTATGTCGATGGCGTTGCAGCGGCGTTACTTGACGGTTTCTCTGTTTGTGGTCGCGATGATGCTGGCTGTGGGCCTGATGTCGAACAACATTGTCCGCTTTTCCTTTATGCCGGAGCCGGAGCCCGACATGGTGCGGGTTAATGTCGTGCTGCCTGAGGGCACGCCTTTTTCACGGACCCTATCTGTCAAGGCGCAAATTGAGGCTGCTCAACAACAGCTTGAGGAAGAAATAAACGAGCGGGAAGGGCAACTAATTGAAAACTGGTTTGCGCGTGCCCGTAATAATGATGTTTTTGCTCTCGTGCGTCTTGTTCCCCCGGAAGAGCGTACACTTACTGCGGGTGAAACCGCTGACAGGTTACGTGAACTGATTGGCCCTGTGCCCGATGCTGAGACAATTTCTGTTGAGGACCGTGGCGGCAGAAACGATCCTCCTATTCAATATGTCCTCAACTCAACAAATCTTGAGGACCTGACCGTTGCTACCAACGACCTGATGGACAAGCTACGAACCTATGAGGGCGTTTACAACGTCATTAACGATACGCAGAGTGCGTCAGAGGAAGTGCGCTTTACGCTGAAACCGGGCGCAGAAGCCCTTGGCATAACAACGAGCACTGTTGCCCAGCAGGTGCGCCAGGGCTTTTATGGTGAAGAAGTTCAGCGTCTGCCCCGTGATGGCGAAGATGTGCGTGTGTTTGTACGCTATCCGCGCGCTGACAGGGAGTCATTAGATTATCTGAACAACATGCGTATACGAACAAGTGATGGCCGTGAGCTGCCCCTCTACGCTGTGGCGGATCTGGAATACGCGCAAGGGGTCAACCGAATTCTGCGTCGGGAGCGGCAGCGGGCTGTGGTTGTCAGTGCAGAGGTCGTCTCAGACAGGATTGGCGAAATTCGCAGTGATCTGCAGGAAGACTATTTCGACGCATTTGATCAACGCCATCCCAATATCAGCCGGGGTAATATCGGCCGGGCACAGGAAGAGGCGGAGTTTTTCTCTGAGCTGACCCTGCTGTTCCTGCTGGCCGTTGGCATCGGGTACTTTCTCGTGGCGGTGGCGTTCAAGTCATATTTTGAACCCATACTGATTCTCTTTGCTGCCATCCCCTTCTGTTTCACTGGCGCAGTGGTGGGGCACTTGATCATGGGGGAGAGCATGTCATTGTTCTCGTTCCTTGGTTTCATTGCCGCTGCCGGCGTGGCGGTAAACGACAATCTGGTTTTGGTGGATTACGTCCATCGCCTGCGGGCGCAGGGTATGGGCGGTGGTCGGGCTTTGCTTGAGGCTGGCACACGCCGTTTCCGCCCAATTCTGCTCACATCGCTGACGACTTTTGTCGGGTTGCTGCCGCTGATGATGGAGAAATCCATTCAGGCAGCGTTCCTGATCCCGGTTGGTATCGGGCTGGCATATGGGGTATTGTTCGCGTTGCTGGTGACGCTTTTCTTTGTCCCGGCGCTTTACGGTATCGGGGCTGATATCAGGCGCTTTTTCATCTATATCTTCACGGGCAAGAAGCAGCCGCGTTTCGCAGCCAATCTTGATGATACATCGGGCTATGAGCACGCCCCGCCATTGCAGCCTGCACCAGCTGAATAAGTATCTGATATCACGCGTCTATTTTCATTACTCGCTAAACTGTTTACCACTGGCTATATCTGCGTTAACCTCAGATCTGCATGTGTCCGGGGGACATTCGGCAGTGGGTAGGGGGTTATGTCAAACAATTCAGATGATATTTATTTGCGGCGATGGCCCCGTAAGAGCTGGGACGCAGAGGCGCCGTCTGTGGATGATGCCGCTGAAAATGCGTCGATCCCTGCTGAGCCGTTGAGGGCAGACTTCCAGTCAGCATTCGATGATCGCCCGGTGCAGGAAGAATCGTTCTGGTTTGGCACAACAGGTATTCTTGTAAGCGCAGTTATTATCATCGGGGTTTTGTTCCTGACATTGATGCTGGGGTCGCGCTTCCTGACCTCGGTAACGCCCAAAAAAATTACGCTTGAGGAATGTGCGCAGGCCTGCTCCCAGGCCAAGGCAAACTCTTATGACAGAGTTGAACTGCAGCGTGATTCACTCGTTGACTGGCTCGGGGAAGTGGGTCGGGGTCATTATAATGGCAAACGTGCGCAGGCGCTGCTTCTGTCTGCCTCCCAGTCAGATAATATGATGATCGGCCTGACCGAGCAGTATCATACGGAGCGCAAGGAAGATGCAGCGCTGTTCTATATTCTGTCAGCCCTGAACGGATATGAAGAGGCAGACACTCATCTCAACCGGTTGGGCCTGGACAAAGACGCGGCAGACAACGTCAAAACCAAATTGATCCGAGTGCACGAGATCAACGGTGGGCGCGGATTCCTCCGTCTTGGACAGATCTCACTGGATCCGTCTTTCGACAAACCAGGTCCGATTGAAGTGGTTGACAGCCGCTATGAAAATTACAGCAAATATTTGCCCGCGCGCGACAATAAACGCGCTTACCTGTATTTTCAACTGGCGGCTCTGTGCGGCTTTGGCGAAGCCTATGACTGGCTGACATATATGTCCCCGAAAGACGGGCTGTCAGCCAGCCAGCGCGATACACAACGCGCACAGGCGGAAACAGAACTGGCAGAGCGTCTTGACCGATATAATGTCAGTGAAGAGAAATTTTGCTCTGGTGCCTATGCGCGCGAGTTTTTTGCCCCCCCAGCGGAAGAGCAAGCCAGTGACACGTTCGGCCGGGGCGATGACACACTAGGCTTGAGGCGATCCTCAGCTGATGCGTCGAAAGCGTTCCGCGACAATCCCGGCGGCGTCAATGCGCGTGCAGAGACCGCCATTGCGCCAAATTGTGTTGGCAGCAACGCTCCGGAAAACTGCATAGACCGTGACGCTTTCCTGACATGTGCTGATAAGTCCCGATACTGGTTTAATCGTGGCGAAGCTGAAATGGCCAGAGGTAATACAGGTCTGGCGAGAGCGTTCTTCTCAAGAACGATTGAGGATGGCCGCCAATGCGGTGCAGAATCAGCCGTTCTGGCTTCACGCCGTCTGGCTGCATTGAATTTAACCTGTGAATATTCACCTGAAAGTCTGGCGCGGATTGCACGCGGTGCGGGCGCCGATGGCGATGTCATCAGTCTTGAGATACGCCAGGGGGCGCTAAGCGCACTGGGGCATTATCAGGGCACGATTGATGGCCGGTATGGTCCGCAGACCCGCCGAGCTGTTTCTGAATTTCAACGTGAACTTGGCTTTCAGGAAACAGGTGATCTGTCTCCGCTGGAGACTGTCTATCTGGTTTGCAGCGCCGCCGATAACGCCCGTGACAGAAATGCCAAGAATGTTCTTGGTGTTATGTATGTGACAGGTCTTGGTGTTGTTCAGAATACGGATACTGGCCTGCTCTGGCTCAAGGATGCGGCTGAGAGCGGTGATGCCGACGCGCTTTACAATCTTGCCATTATTTATGGCAGTGGCACTGTGTTAAGCAGCTACAGGCTCTGCGATGTCGTGGAGAGTGTTGATCGTGCTGATGCCTATCTTATTGAAGCACGCGCCAAAGGACATCCGATTGCGAAAAAACTTCTGGAGACTTACGGGCGTGAGCGTCCGCAGGTGCGCTGGGATAGGATCAAGCAGGAAGAGCTTGAAAAGGTCGCTTTTTATAACGAGCGATTCAAGCCACTGACGGCATCATGTGGCCCAGTGCCGGAGACATCAATCGAGAGTGCATCTGTCCCAGCAGATGAAAGCACACCAGATGGTGAGGGAGAGCAGGAATGAGAATAATAGGAATCGGGCTTGTTGCCCTGACGGTTTTGACCGCTTGTGGTCATATCGCGCGGAACAAAGATCAGGGGCCAGTCGAGCCACAATCTAATACATATTTCGGCTGCAATATTGATGAGCTGGACCGCAAGCAGAGCTATTATAAAAAAGAATATAACCGGATATGGAATGTCATGACGCGGGAGTTTTTCTCTGAGCGTATGGATGTTGCTGCCGGGTCAGCAGCCCGTGATGCACGCAGTTGGGAAAATCTGATGCGTCAGCTTGAGTACGACATTGATTCCCGCTACCGCCGTGTGCTGAACAGTTGCCGGTCAGTCGAAGACTGTCATCAGATCAACGGTTTCGGCTCTGGAAAATGTACAACCGTGAGCCAGGAGTTGACGCAGGCAAGGCGTAATTTTGATACTCTCGAAGATACCCTTGCTTCTGCTGCGACCCGTATGGACAGTTTTCGCTACCAGCTAAAGCGGCCGGTTATCCCGCAAGACACGCCAGCATCTTCGAACAAGAGTGACGATGATGCCACCAAAAAACCGGCGGACAACAAATCCGGCCAGGTAAATCGTGGCAAAGATTGCTCAACCGTCGGCACCGTGTTCACTGAGTGTAAATGACCGGCGATTGACCTGCTACAGAGCAGGATTTTGTGATTTTGTAATCACCACCATGCAGCCTATAGTCTTTTGCAAAAGGGATTAAGGGGCTCCTGGATGATTGAAACATTTTTGCTTGTTGCTGCTGGCTACACAGCATTCGGTATAGCCATCGGCATTCTCTTTTTGATGTTTGGTATAAGTCGCGCAGACCATGCGGCCAAAGGCTCGGGGCTCGGATTCCGTCTTATTGTTTTTCCGGGTTTGGTTATGCTTTGGCCTGTTGTGTTGGGACGCTGATTTTCCGGCCGTCAGATCAATCAGGATATGCATGCGGAGGAAAAATCATGAGGCGTGCGCACAGAAGAGTGCATGTTCTGATGTGGCTGGTGATCATACCGGTCACTCTTTCCATGTTCGTCCTCTCCTTGTACCTGAAACAGCCTGACCCGGAAAATTCTGCGACAGTACTGAATGAACTCCAGCAAGGAGCAAACTGATGGGACATCAATATCAGGCTGTGCAATGGAACAGCAACAAGCTGCAATATGATCTGGCGATCGCTGTTTTCGCGTTTTTATACATATCTGTCTTTGTCCTGACAGGTTTGCAGCCAACTGAAACCGGCCATACACCAGACCCGGTGGTTCTGTTGATCCGGGCCTTCGGCACCTGTGCCTTCCTGTTACTGAGCTTCATTTTGATGATTGGCCCTCTGGCGCGTCTTTCAGATCGTTTCAAGCCGATGCTGTATAACCGACGCCATTTCGGCGTGTTTACATTCCTGATCGCGGCCGTGCATTTTCTGCTGGCGCTCGTCTGGTATCACGGGTTTGGCCCGATCAATCCGCTGCTTTCTTTATTCGTCAGCAATCAGCCAGGCGGAACTTTTCCCGGCTTTCCCTTTGAAGTTTTCGGATTGGTCGCTTTTGTCATCATGCTGCTGATGGCTGTCACAAGCCATGATTTCTGGTTGAACAACCTTTCTGCCCCTGTCTGGAAAGCCCTGCATATGTTGGTTTATGTGGCCTATGGATTGCTCATTATTCATATCGCAGCAGGGGCACTTCTTACGGAAAAATCCCTTCTGTACCCGGCGCTTGTGTTGGTTTCCTTCATTACGGTTGCCGGATTGCATATCCTGACGGGGCTCCGGGAAAGCGGCAATGACAGGCTGCGTAGCAAGTTTGAGAATGAGGGCTGGATAGCCGTGGCAGCCCCGCAGGATATTCCTGACAAACGGGCGGTTATTGTACCAGTGGCATCTGGCGAGCGGGTTGCTGTTTTTCGCGATCACGACAAACTTTCCGCTGTCACCAATGTATGCCGACATCAAAATGGTCCGCTGGGTGAGGGGCGCATTGTTGATGGCTGTGTCACTTGCCCCTGGCATGGATGGCAATATCGCATGGAAGATGGCATTTCGCCGCCACCATTTACGGAGAAGATTGCAACCTACAATCTGAAACTGATGAACGGCATGGTCTTTCTCAACCCTGAGGCCAACGCGCCGGGCACTTATGTTGAGCCTGTCAGGTTTGATCTGGCAGCAGATCAGGTCGCCAATACGAATGAGGTACCGGCATGAAGCGGCAAGATTCCCTGTTGATCCATGATCCCGGTCAGGAAGAAGATTTTTTCATTGGCTGGGGCAAACTTCCCTCGAGAGATCGCCGTTTCCTGCTTGGTGCGGTGCCTGCCATAGCCGCCTTGTCTGCTGGTAAGGGGTGGGCTGTCGCCAGTCAGTTACAGGACCCAGGCGCCGGTAGCTGGCAGACAGACTCGACGCATGAAGTTACGGGGGAGCTGGTTCGAGCGCCCTATCCCATGATTCGCGGTGTTGACGCGCAAGGCAGGGTGATGACAACGCTGCTTGTCGCGATGGGTAAATGCACATCCTCACTCGATATTGCGATGCAGGCAGGCGGTGTGCATACAGCCACAGGTGTACTTATCGAACGGCGTGGCCGCCATATGCTTGAAGTACCATTTGATATCGGTGACTGGCTCAAACCAGCACCATCTGACTTCATCCTACCCGACCTGACGCCTGAAACCGTATCGGACGAAATTACCCTGCAAGGTATGATCATGGACACCAAGTGCTTTTTTGGTGTCATGCGGCCGGGGCGCGGTAAAACGCACAAAGCATGCGCATCGCTGTGTATCAGAGGGGGCATCCCACCATCTTTCTGGGCCAAGACAAAAGAGGGACAGGAAGTTGTCATGCTGCTGACGGATGAAGCGGGCAACCCTGTTTCTGATGAAATCCTGCCTCTGGTCGCAGAGGCCGTGGAGGCACGCGGGCGTGTTGTGCGGTATGGTGACTGGCCGCAGTTTCAGGTTTCGTCTTCAAACTACAGGCTCTTGTAGTTACCAGATTATACTTTCTGCATGGTTGGCAACAGCACATTAACCCTCTTGTGACATAGTGCGCAGGTAGAGTTTGCTTATGACAACCTTCTTTGATCTTTGTGCTACCGGGCTTTTCGTCGTCGTTGCGGGGCTTTTCCTGTATCGGTTACAACATGAAGACCCGCCGATCATGCCATATCTGGTATGCGTTGCCGCATGCGCGCTCGGCAACTGGGCCGGCAATGCAGGGGCAGCGGCAGCAGGGTCAATTATACTGGCTGCGGTTGGTTTCCTCCTGATGCATCTGGCAAGCGAGCCATTTCAGGAAGATGATACGCAAACCTGAAGTCAAAGGTAAATAATCTGTCAACGGAGTGGTCAGATTTTTACTCTATCTATTCACGTTAAAGAAACCATGTTGCCCTAACGTCCTTAACAGGAGTTAGTCTGGTCAATATCATGAAATCACTTCGTGTGAAACCTGAGGGTAATGCAGTTATACCCTCTGCGCGCATCACTTCGGTTGCTACAAGATCTGGCAAGCCGCATATTGTCATCATTGTAGAGAATATGCCAGTGCCAGCAGACAGGCGCGTATGGCAGCAGGCTACAGCTTTGGTTGATAACGGCTGGCGGGTTTCAGTGATATGTCCAAAATCGGCTGCCCACCCACAAAGCCGGGAAGTGCTTGAGGGTGTTGAGATACATCGCCACAGTCTGCCTTGTGAAGCAAATGGGATAATGGGCTACATCGCAGAATACTCGGCAGCGCTGATGATGGAAACTCTGGCGTTGCTGCGTATTGGTCTTGGCAAAATCGATATTGTTCAAATCTGCAATCCACCCGACTTCCTGTTCGTCCCGGCATTGATGGCAAAATGGGCGGGAGGCGCGAAGATCATCTTTGATCATCATGATCTGACCCCGGAACTTCTGGCTGAAAAAACCGGAAAGGATAACGGTGCCTTGATGCAGTTTGCGCGATGGTCGGAGAAACAGACATTCCGTGTAGCCAGTAAGATAATATCGACGAATACAACTTTCGCCAAACTGGCAAAAAACAGGGGTGGAAAATCTGATCAGGACGTAAATGTTGTTTACTCAGCACCCGATATGAACCGTATGCCGCGCGTTCAAACCAACTCTGCTCTCAAAAAAGGCAAGGACAAGCTGATTTTATGGATTGGTATGATTGGCTCTCAGGATGGAGTTGATCTTTTGTTGGAAGCAATCCGGATTTTGAAATTCGATATGAAGTATAGTGATTTCCATGTGCTGATTGCAGGAGACGGGCCTGAGCGCGAAAAACTCATTCAATATGCGCACGAAACAGACATCGCGGCGCATATCTCTTTTCCCGGTTTTTTATCAGGTCATGCTTTTTTCGAAGCATTGAGCACAGCAGATATCGGTGTCGGTTCTGATCCGAAGAATGATTTCAATGACAGATTGGCGATGAACAAGGTCATGGAATACATGGCATACGGCTTGCCGATTGCCATGTTTGATCTTGCGGAATGTCGCAAGATTGCAGGAGATGCTGCGCTTGTTGCGCAGGGGAATGATCCGGTGTCGTTGGCGGGCAAACTGAAAACCCTGCTTGATGATGAGCCGCTGCGTTTGCGTCTGGGGCAGGCTGGCTATAACCGTCTGACAGAATATTACGCATGGGAGAAGCAAAAGGAAATTTATCTGAGGACTTGTCTTCAGGTGCTGGAGGCCGCTGCATGAAAAAAGTCAGCATCATCGTGCCGCACTATAACCAGCCAGCGCTTTTGCTGAAGTGTCTTCATGCGTTGGAGTCGCAGGATTATCCAGGTCCTGTACAGATTATCATTTCAGATAATGCAACGCCTGGCGGTATCGAAGATATTCGAAATTCATTTCCAGATGTACATTTCATCAATGCGCCCCAAAAAGGGGCCGCTTGCGCCCGCAACGCTGCGCTTGCCATTGCCGAAGGGGACATTGTTGCCTTCACAGACAGTGATTGTCAGCCAGCTCGTGACTGGATAAGCGCCGGTGTTGAGGGGCTGGAGATCACAGGCGCAGACCTTGTCGGGGGGGCTGTTGACGTTACGGTCGAAAAACCTTCTGCGCCAACCAGTGTTGAAGTGTTCGAGAAAGTTTTCGGTTTTCGCCAGAAGCTTTATATCGAGAAGAAACACTTCTCTGTCACAGCAAATCTCTTTGCCCATGGGGATGCAGTCCGGGAAACAGGTTTGTTTACAAATGGTTTATCGGAAGATGTGGACTGGTGCCATCGTGCCCGGTCGCTAGGGTTTCGTTTATCATTTTATCGTAAATGCGTTGTTAGCCATCCGGCGCGACAGGCGTGGCGTGATCTGAAAATAAAATGGTCACGGCTTATCCTTGAGCAACGGACAGGGTGCCAACAGGCCTGGGGGGGCGGTATTGCCGGGCTTATGCGTTGGTATCTGCTGGCGATGCTGATTGCAGTTTCAGCGCTGCCCCATGCAGCCCTGCTAATCTGTAATCCTGCGGCTGGAACGCTGCAGTCAAGGCTTGGGGCTACAGGAGTGTTGTTCCGTATAAGAATTTGGCGATGCGTCACCATGCTGAAGCTTGGGTTGACGAAAGAGTTGCAGATGAAACCAGATGATCCCTTGCCGGGCATCAGGTTCGATGGGTCGTCGGTGAAAGGTGAGTTGTGTAATGAATAAAAGAACAACCAAAAACAGGCTTGCAGTTGCCATTATGGTGATTTCAATCTGCCTGCCTGCCTGCCACCGTGTCACTGTCCGGGGCGCTGGCACGGGACACTAAGGTCATCTCCGGTGAAACGCAGGTTGTGGCCAACATCGCCGGTCGCGAAGTGACGATTAATGAACTGCGTACCGAGATGCAACGTCTCGGTTTGAGCCCCGTCGAGCCGGGGGCGGAGCGTCGGGCGTTCGAGAGTTTAAGAGATCGTATTTTGCTTGTCAGGGATGCCGAAGCAAACAGGATTGACCGTCGCCCAGAAGCCCTGTGGCGCATTGAAGCGGCAAAAGAGCAAGCACTGGTAGATGTATATCTGAACATCATTTCCCAACCGCCGGAGCCATCACAGGCTGAGGTGCGGGATTACATCCTGCAGAACCCGACACTTTTTGCCAGAGCCAAAAATTATACTTTTCAGGTTCTGGAACTGCCGACGGCTGAATTCAACGCCGACATGATGACTCCTCTATTCGATGAGAAGGCGAATTTCGCGGTATTCAGGGAGAATCTTGAACAAGCGGGAATTACATATATGTTATCTGAATCCGTAAGACAGGCAGCCAGTTTTCCTGAACCTGTTCGCATTCAACTGGATGCGTATGATGTACACGATAATATCGTCATTCAGGGTGATGTGCGCACTTCTGTGATGAAAATCACAAAAATTATTCCAAATGGTCTTTCTACTGCTGAAAGCCTGCCATTGGCGCGCGCATTATTGAAGCAGTCAGATTCACAAAAAAGAATAAAGAGCAGGCTGGAACAGCTGCGCAAGGATACGCCGATTGCGGTGTACCATTCTTCGGTTAAGTCAGAAGAGCATGTCACGGGAGAGAGCAAGTAGTGAGTCTGCTGGCACTCATAAGGGTTTTGCGTGCACGCGCCGTCATTATTTTTTGGGCGGTGCTGGTGGCCTGCGTCGCGGCGTGGCTCGTTTCACGGCTGGTGCCACAGACTTATACATCCAGCGCAACTGTGCAGGCTGACTCTATACAGGAAAACCTCCTGACAGGGATGGTCGAGCCGCGCTTGCGAGTGTCTGAATTTCTTGGCCAGCAAGCTGCCATCATCTCAAGCCGGACTGTGGCGCTACAGGTGATCGAGGTGCTTGAGGCTGAAAACTATGTTTCTCGTGCGCAATATGAACAGGACTGGCGTGCCGCAACAGGTGGAGAAATCGTGCCGGGCAGCGATGCCCGATTATGGTTTGCTGACCGTCTCGCCAAGCGATTGTCCGTCAAGGCAAATGTAGATCATAGTACACTGATCATCAGTTATACATCCGAGAACCCGTCACGCGCGTCGCGCTATGCCAATGCATTTGCGGACGCTTATATGTAGACTGTACTCCAGCAGCGTCAGCGCCGTGCTGCGCATAATGAAGCAAACTTCTCGCAGGAAACATTGGCGCTGGAACAACAGGTTCAGACAGCCCGTGATGACCTGACAAAGTTTCAGCAAGATAGCGGCATTGTCACAATCGGGACGGAGCAGCTGGAGTCCGCTGAGGTGGAGCTGTCAACACTAACTGGCAGGTTGGCAGAAGCACGGGCGGATTACGCTGAAGCACGCTCTCTCTATGAGCAGGTGCGCCGCCTGGAATCTGACCAGCTTGGTACCATTCCGCTCCCGGATTATAATTTGCCTGGCCGTACGGCACAGGCGCGTCTTGCGGCGCTCAATACCCAGCTTGAGCGGCTCTATCAGCGCTATGGCGAACGTAATCCTGATTATAAGGAAACATTTGCCGAACTTCAGAACCAGCAGGACATTATCTATAATTCTGTTCGGGATCGTGCCGAGTTTACGCGGCGAAAAGTCGAGAGCCTTGCGACGGAAGTTGAAAGTCAAAAAAAGCGTGTCGTCAGTTTGCAGACGACAAAACAGCGCTTCGATACACTGGAAAAAAATCTTGAAACAAACAGGCAGGCCTATGACTTGCTGGCAACCCGCACCTTGCAGGAGGGGTTGCAGTCCAGATTTGACGCTATTGATGTATTGATGCTGTCGCGCGCCGTGCCCGCGGGTGAGCCATTGCTATCGATCAAGCGCCTTATCCTGATTGGTGGCAGCATTCTTGGGCTTGGCATGGGTATGATGGCTGCTGTTCTCATTGAGTTACTGGAAGCCAGGCTACGCTCCCGTCAGGGTCTGCTGTTTGCATCGAAATCAGTCATGCTGGCAGAAATCTGTGTGCCAAATACAGTCAAGGGGCGGTATTACGCATGACCTCTGCCACAAGCGAAAATACCAGGGCACTTGCATCAGATATGCAGCATGAAGATGTGTCAGACAGCAAAGTGGCGCCAGAAGAGTCAGGTGATGCGCAGCGCATTCCGTTGCGTTCACAGGCGCTGGGTGACACGCTGGTCAGAATGGGCTGCCTTAAGGCGCAGGATATTCCAGCGGTGTTGCGCCATTCAGCGCGTACAGGCAAAAAATTTGGCATGTCAGCATTGGCGCTGGGACTCGTCAGCAAAAGAGATATTACCGCTGCCCTCAGTATTCAGCAGGGGCTCTTTCATGGTGATGGGGATCGTATAAGAGTACCGCCGGCGCTGGTAACATTACATAGACCGCATACAGAAGAAGCAGAACAATTTCGTCGCCTTCGCACACGTTTGCTGACGCGAAGTGATGGTACGGCTCTGCGTATGCTATGCGTCTCAGGGGCTGGCGCGCAGACCACGAGCTCTTTTGTTGCCGTAAATCTGGCAGTCTCTATCGCCCAGCTGGGTCGCAAGGTACTGTTGGTTGATACTAATCTGCGACTTTCACATCTCAACCAGTTGCTCGGTCTCAGGCAGCATGTTGGTCTCACGGAAGTGGTAAACGGTGACAGTGATATTGCTGAGGCATTCGCGCCAGCACTAGTGCGCAACTTTACCTATCTGCCAGCTGGCCGACCAGCATTTAACCCGCAGGAAGTGTTGTGCAGTGAAGCATTCGCCAGAATTATCCTGCAGCAGACTGAGAGGTTTGATTCTGTCATCCTCAATACAGGTGATGGGCTGGATACCGCAGATGCACAGCTTGTCTGGGCCCTGGCAAAATCGGTGCTCCTTGTTGCCCGCCGGGATAAAACAAGAATGCCGGATATCAGAGATGCAACATCCCTGGTCGCAGAGAGCCGGGCACATCTTGTTGGCACTGTAATGACGAAGTGAGCTATGGAAATGCTTCGTCTACGGTACAGCTTACATAAAATGACACGTAGCCAGGTGGCCCTCAGCGGCGTGGTTGGTGCATGGTGCATTCTTTACACGCCACTTTACATGGAATTGGCGGCGACTGCATGGACGCGCCCGGAGAACAGCCATGCGCCCCTGCTTCTTTGTTTCTGCATTGGGGCAATTGCGGTGCGGCTGTATAACCTGCCGAAAAATATCCCGGGAGAAATCCATCAGTCTGTTCCTGAAGAAGAAATTTATGCAGGGTAAGTACTATTCCTGATCGGCCTTACAAGCTATACGCTTGGCCGGTTAGAGGATGTAGAGCTTTTAGCGACAGCGTCGCAACTCCCGATAGCTCTGGGTGTCGTCCTCTTTATGGGGGGACAATGCCTGCTGAGACAAATCTGGTTGCCTCTGGCATTGCTGGTTTATCTTGTTGTGTGGCCTGGATGGTTATTAAATGGCTTAACGTCTCCACTGAAGATGTGGATTTCAGAGCAGGCTGCCGTTTTGTTGTCCTGGGCGGGGTTGCCGGTCGCACAGGCTGGAGTGACGCTGGCGATCGGCCCTTACACACTTCTTGTGGCCGATGCCTGTGCAGGTCTCAACGCGCTCTTTGCCCTTACATCTCTTGGGGCAATTTATCTTTATATCAGCAAGCCTGAGTCTGCACGACACGCCTTATTGCTCTTTGTAAGTACCATACCTATTGCGATCCTTGCAAATTTTATGCGTGTCGTAATCCTAATCTTGATTACATGGACCAATGGCTACGATGCCGGGCAAAGCTATCTGCACGACTTTGCCGGTTTTTTCACATTTGCGATTGCTCTGGGTGCATTGTTCTGTATCGATGCCTTGCTTTTCCGGTCCTTTAACCCGCGAGCAAGCGTTCCGAAACAGGTGATGGCATGATGGCCCTTTCAGGGACAGGGCTGCTTTTCCGGTTGACGGTTCTGCTGGGCGCAAGCGTTTTTGCCAGTCTCTCGGTGTTTGTGTTCAAGGCTGAACCACAACCGGCTGTGATTGTGCCTGACTTATCTGGCATGATTCCGGAAAGATTTGGACCTTGGGAGCAGGTTGACCTGGCAGCCTTTGTAAAGCCATTGGAAGAAGTTGCTGAACCTGGTGTTGCCACCTTGTACAGAGTTTATCAGCATGGAAATGGACAGACAGTATCTCTTGTACTGGCATATGGTGCAGCAAGAGGCGATGCAGTAAGACTGCATCAGCCTGAGGTTTGTTATCGGGCGCAAGGCTATGCTGTCGAGCCTGAGCGCACCTGGACAAAAAATGTGACCGCATGGCCTGTCGGTCGCCTTTTGGCTGACAACGGCGTGCGGCAGGAGGCAATCACATACTGGCTGAGGGTGGGAGACCGGGTTGTTACAGATCAGGCAGGTCAGCAACTGGCAAATATGCGCGCAGGTCTTGGTCGGTCTGCGGATAGTTTATTGGTAAGAATATCAACGAGTGGCCTGCCATCGCAGGCAAGTTTTGATGTACATAATCAGTTTATTGAAGATCTGCTGCAAGAACTTTCGCCTGAAACAGTTAAATTACTGACAGGCAAGGAGGATGGAGAATGATAACAGGCAGTTTGGCAAAACCAGGCATCGTTATTGTAAACTATAACAGCCTGGACTATGTGGTTGAGGCAATCGCCAGTGTGCAATCCGCCAAGCAGCTTGCCGGTAAAACGCGCATAATTGTGGTAGACAATGCGTCCACGACTCATACTTTCGAAAACCTTCATGCGGCTGTGCAGAAAAGTGTCGATGGGTCGGTTGCAACTGCCAATCAGGCTGGTCCAAGGGTCTGTTTCACTTCAGGTTGTTCAAAGACGTCGGAAATTGCGATTATCAAGGCGCAGCGAAATGACGGGTTTGCGTCTGGCTGCAACATCGGGTTGCGCTACCTGTATGAGACAGAGGTAGATTTTTTTCTGCTGTTAAATCCTGATACTGTGATTGATGAAAATGCCTTGCAGGCATTTGCCGTAAAATTATCCGGTGATACCAGCTATGGCTTAGTTGGGGCTACACTGATGAATACGCAGGGTAAGTCAGTCTCACAGGCTTGTAGTGGCGCAAAGTTGCATGGTTGGTCTTTACTGGGCAAAAATCTCGGTGCAGGACTTTCAAAAGAAGCACTGCCTTCAGAGGGTGAAGTCGAGCAATCATTGTCTTATCCGGTTGGCGCTGCCATTGCATTTCGGCGGGACTGGCTGGAGCATGTGGGCTTCATGGATGAGCGTTACTTTCTCTACTATGAAGAAGCCGACTGGTGCCGGGCCGGCGCTGACAGATACAGGCCGGGCTGGGCAAAAAATGCTGTTGTCTATCATCACCATGGAGCGACAGCAGGCAGTAATCTCGCTGCTCAAAAACGCAGCGCGCTTGCGGATTATCACATGATACGATCCAGAATGCTCTTTGCCCTGAAATGGTATCGGTTCAATTTACCTGTGATCCTGATATTGACCTTGATTCAGTCGGGCAGACGGTTCCTGCGTGGCCAGAAGGAGCAGGCGCGGGCGGTGCTGCAGGCAGGGGTGCCGGGTGCTGCCAGAAAATATATACCGCATGCGTGATACATTCATCTCCATAAGCGCCGTGGGTTTTGTGCTGGTCGTGATGGTCGGGTTGATCTTTACCGGCCTGATGACTGGGGCACCGGCAAAAACATCACAGGCATCTGCGCCAGGTATTGTCGGTGCAGATGCGGAAGTGCGGCACCCAGGCTCTGTTGTGCAACTGATTGAAAAAGCAAACGCCGGTAGCGTGGTAAAGTTACCGCAAGGTCAGCATGGCTCTTTGAAGCTGAATGGTCTGCACTTTGATGAGCCTGTAATCGTTGACGGCTCATCGGGGTCGGTTTTCTCCAGAATTATTTTACGAGACGTGCGTAACCTGCATTTTCGCAATGTCACAATAGAAGCCGGGACGACCACAGATCACATCGGTGATTTTGCTGTAACAATGATGCGCAGTCACGGTGTTCGCGTAGAATCAAGTCACGTCAGCTGGAGTGATGACCGAAACTGGGCCAATGATGGCAGCGGCATGACCGCACGCCTGTCGAGTGATGTCCTGATTGCAGATACTGTTTTTCATAATAACTTTACCGGCCTGGTCATCAGGGATGCTGATAACATCACCATTCAAGGCAATATATTCAGAGATTTACGCCGCGACGGCATCAATGTGTCAGGCACTGTCAATATCGTCATTGATCAGAATATGTGTACGGATTTTCACCCTGTCCGCCCGCAGGATCATCCGGACTGCATCCAGTTCTGGAATGATACGGCAGTGCGAAGTAATGAAAATATTCGCATCACGGGCAACCGAATTCTTCGGGGGGAAGGTGGCGTCTCGCAAGGCATCTTCCTGGCCGGTCAAAAGCCGGGCTTGCCTCACAGGAATATCCTTATCGAGAATAATCATATCCATCAGGCCATGGGGCAGGGCATTTTTATCCGTAAAGCCGATAATGCAATTATTCGCGGTAACATTGTACGTGCAGCTCCTCCTGTGGAACATACGCCGGTTATTACGGTGCGCTCGCCTGTTTCTGATATTCTCATAGAGGGGAACCGTGCTGCCAGAATAGACGTGGCATCGGATGTCCTGGAAGGCGCCGTGACATTGCGGGACAATGCTCATCCCTGAACGGTAAGAACAACTGCCCCAAAGACACATGAAATTGCCTTCCCTGTCGGCACACATTATGACGGCTGAACCGGAGGACAGTTTCAGATGCAGTCAAGTGACGGAAGTGAAAGCGCAGGCCAGGCAGAAGTCTCAACTGAGGCGTCAACGCAAACGGCGGCAGGCCAGCCAGTGCAGGAATTATCACCTGAAGTAATCGCCATGGAAGGCAACCTCCAGCCAGTATATGAAACGCTGGAGCCACTGCTTGGGGCAGAGCAGGCCGAGAGCATAACCAGAATTCTCTCGCAGGCGCTGGTCTGGGGACGTGACTCGCTACTCACCTGGAATATGCTCCTGCAACTGGGGCTGCTCATGGGGGCAATGATCCCGGCGATTATGTTCGGGCCGCGCCTCAAGCAATTCATTATCAATCAGGTGACACAACGGGTGCCTTACGGCATATTGAAACGCGCAGCGCGAGCGCTTGCGACCATTGCGACACCCATTGCCCTGTTCATCACCATTTCCATTTTTATTGCGGCTCTGGGCGCGATGGGACAAAGCACCGGCGTGATGGAGGCCGGGCGCAGCCTTCTGTCAGCCTGGATACTTGTGCGATTGGTCACGTTGATCATTCAGTCCCCGTTCTGGTCGAAAGTTGCCTTCTATACAATCTGGCCAATCATGGCACTCGATGCCTTTGGCGTGCTGGATAACGTGCTGTTCCAGCTGGAGCAGATGTCGGTCACGCTGTCACCGGGAGATGCCGAGCAGGGTATTCCCGCCGCCAAGATCACGCTTCTGGATGTATTCCGGGCAGCAATCATATTTGGCCTGTTTTTCTGGCTCGCCAATGTGCTGAGTAATTTCATTACCAGCCGGATTGAGAAGGTTGACGAACTGAACCCGTCGCTCAAAGCGATGTTCTCGAAAATTCTCGATCTGGTACTGCCTATTGTGGCGCTGTTGCTGGCGCTTCAGTTTGTCGGCTTCAATCTTGCCAGCCTTGCGATTTTTGGCGGTGCCGTTGGCTTGGGTATCGGTCTGGGCCTTCAGCGCCTGATTTCCAATTTTGCCGCCGGGATAACGCTATTGGCGGATAAATCCATCAAGCCCGGTGATGTGATTGAAGTGGAGGACACCTTTGGCTGGATTACGGCCATGAACACCCGATATGTGGCTGTGCGCACACGTGACGGTACCGAGCATCTGGTGCCCAATGACACCTTCATGAATGAGGGGGTCATCAACTGGTCCCATCAGGACAAGGTGGTCCGCATCCATGCGCCCTTCGGCATTACTTATGGTCATCGCGATGTGCGACAGGTTCAGAAGGCGGTCGAGGATCTGGCTGTGACGGTTGACCGCGTACTGGAGAAGCCCCGCCCGCGCTGTAATCTTGTTGAGTTCGGCGACAGTTCCGTCAACTTTGACCTTCGTTTCTGGATAAACGACCCCCGCAACGGGATCACAAATGTGCGTTCGGATGTGATGATGGCTATCTGGGACTGGCTGCATGAACAGGAAATCGAAATTCCCTTTCCGCAACGTGATTTGCATATCCGGTCCAGCAGCATTAGCCTGCCCGCGGAAATGCCTGCAACGGGCGTGAGGTTGGGAACACCTGAAGAACCCGGGAGTTGATCTTCCGGTTTAGGTTGAAAGGAAAAGTCGATGAAACGATTTACGAAAGCTGTACTGGCAGGCCTGTGCGTGTCTCTGCTTGCTGCCTGCGTTACAGAAACACCTTACGCCCCGCGTGGTGAAAACAGTGGCTATGGCTACTCGGAGCAAAGCATTGAAAGCAACCGCTACCGCGTTACTTTCAGGGGCAATTCGACGACGTCACGCGAAACCGTTGAAAACTATTTGCTTTTCCGGTCTGCTGAACTGACCCTTCAAAAGGGCTACGACTATTTCGTCGTGGTTGAGGACGATACCGAGAAAACCACACGTTATTCCGGCAGCACATTTCCAGGGCCGGCTTTTTATGGTCGTGGTCGGCCATTTCCCTATTATGGTTATGGATATTCCTGGGGTGGGTTTTACGACGTGGATATCCGCGAGAGTAACCGCTACACGGCGATCGCCTATATCCTGATGTATAAGGGGCCAAAGCCGCGTCAGGCCAATGCCTACACAGCGCAGGAAGTAGTGGACAATCTTCGCGGCTTCGTCGTGCGCCCTCAATAGCGCCGGGTAAATCCGGACCATATATAAGACCATATAAATTGTTGCCCCCGGAGGCGGCCCCGGTATGCTGCATGGCATAACGTATAACGGGCAATCAGAGGGTGGCTGGCATGGCTGAATTAGGCGCATATGGTTTTTGGGGCATAACGGCTGCCGTATTCCTGTTGTTATTTATACTGGGGCGCGGCGACCGCTTCCCGCTCTGGATCAGGGTCTTTGTCGGCCTCTTCATTGGCGGTGCTGTTGGGTACATCTTTTCCGAACAGACCGGCGCCATTCAGGCAATCAAGTTTTTCGGCGATGCGTTTGTAAAGCTGATCCGCATGTTGATCGTGCCGTTAATCTTCACGACGATTACAGCCGGCATGATTGCCATGGGAGATCCAAAAAGACTTGGCTCCCTCGGTGTGCGCACGATTTTTCTGTATATGTGTACGACCCTCTTTGCGGTTGTTATTGGTCTGGTTTTTGGCACGATCTTCCAGCCGGGCATCGGCGTGGATTATGTAAGCGCTTCGCAGGATGCTGCAGCGACCATCAATAGCCGACTGGACGCAGCAGCAGGGCTCAGTATTGCTGATCGGTTGCTGGCCGTCATCCCGGCCAACCCGGTTCAGGCGATGGCGACGGCAGACGTTTTGCCGATCATCTTTTTCTCAATTCTGTTTGGTGTTGGCATCCTGTCTGCCGGGGAGCGGGGACAGCGTGTTGGCGAAGTCATGGAAAGTGCCGCTGACAGCATCATCAAAATGACTGGCTTCGTGATGGCGCTGGCACCTTACGGTGTTTATGCTCTCATGGCCTGGGTGCTCGGCACACAAGGGCTTGGTGTGCTGGTCAATCTCGGCAAGCTGGCCATAGCGCTGTATCTCGCAGCAGCCGTTCATATCCTGCTTGTTTATGGCGGGATTATACGCATTGTTCTGGGGCTGCCCTTCATACGGTTCCTGCGCGGTATTCTGGACGCGATGGCTACAGCCTACTCAACCGCCTCATCGTCGGCGACGTTGCCTGTCACGATCTCCAACGTGAATCGCAATCTTGGTGTGGATAAATCTGTCGCTGGCTCAGTGCTGCCGCTCGGCGCAACGATCAATATGGATGGCACGTCCATTTACCTTGGTCTTGTGGCCCTGTTTGCGGCGCAGGCGCTCGGCATTGAGCTGACATTGATGCAATATGTCGGCATAGCTGTGACGGCGGTGGTCGTGTCCATCGGCGCAGCAGGTATTCCGTCAGCCTCCCTGTTTCTGGCTTTCACGGTCCTGTCAGTTTTTGGCGTGACAGAAGAGCAGGCCGTCCTCATCATCGCCTTCATCTTCCCGTTTGACCGTCTGCTTGATATGATGCGAACCCTGACCAATGTGACGGGTGATGCCGCGGTGGCTACTGCTGTTGGTAAATGGGAAGGTGCTCTTGATGAAGATATTTTCCGCGGCAAGGTCTGAGCCATGGCGCGGGACGTTCGCATCCTGATTACGGGGGGCACGCTCGATAAGATCCATGACCCTTTTTCAGAGTCACTGGCTTTTTCGAGAGACGGCGCCACGCAGATACCGGAAATTCTCCATTACAGCCGGTGCCATTTCCCCGCCGTCCAGCAGTTGATGCAGATTGACAGTCTGGACATGACGGAAGACCATCGGGAGCAGATTGTTTCTGCCATCAAGACGGCAAAAGAAAAATCCATTGTCATCACGCACGGCACCAGCACCATGGGCGAGACGGCACGGTTTATCGCAGCGTCTGAAATAGCCAAAACGATTGTACTGACTGGTGCGATGCGGCCGTTTTCCCTCGGTTTCTCTGATGGGCCTTTCAATATGGGCGGGGCCATTGTGGCATCTCAGACCCTCAAAAAAGGCGTTTATGGCGTGATGAATGGTCGGATAATTGAAGCGCAGGACCTCAATAAAAATACTGAACTGGGCCGCTTTGACGCCTGAGATGAAATACGGGCCATAAGAATATATTCGATAAATCAGCTTAAAGATATTTTTCAATATACAGAATCTTAAGCAAGATTCCTGATCAGCCTTAATGCTGAAGCCATAAAGATCGTTGATAATTATGGGCCTTGGCTGAATAGCTAACAGATATTTACCATGATTATTAAACATGTCTGCCGACAGGTTCTCTTTTGGTAATCAGTGCATTAACCATTTATCCAAACAGGTTGTTAATTCAGGCAAGGTAACTTGGGACGTGTGCCCCGAGAAAGTAGAGTAGTGCCATGCCAAATAAATATATGAAAAAAGGCCTCCGGCGGTTCCTGAAAGAAACAGGTGGCAACGTCGCCATGATGACGGCCCTTGTTGCTGGCCCCCTGACGCTGACGCTGGGCGGGGCAGTTGATCTCATGCGATTTGCGGCTGCGAAAGCCGAATTGCGCGGTGCGGTGGATGCCGGCCTCCTGGCCGCAGCACATCTTGATAATGATACGAATGTAGAGACGGAAATTCAGCGCTATTTGCAAAGCAACCTGGACCACAGGTTCATGGACTACCGGAATGTGAACGTAACCGTCACAGAAGAGCGTCGCTTGAATGGCAAGTTCGTAGACATCAATGCGGACATCACCATCGATACATTCTTCCTCGGCATGATGGGCAAGGACTCAGTTACGGTATCTGTGACGTCCTCAGGTGAGCAGACATATACAGCTGTAGAAGTTGCGCTGGTCGTTGATATTTCATCCTCGATGAACGGTTCACGTCTGGTCAATCTTCGCACAGCGATGGATACATTCATCGAGACGGTGCTTAAGGAGGAAGTCGCAGACATCACGTCCATCAGCATTATACCATTTGGCGGCCACGTGAATGTGGGCGATGACTACAAGCATTTTGCCAATCTGGATAACGAGGATGACAATGACGATACGGACCATTCGGACGGCCACAAATATAATGGCTGTTTCGAGCTGTTGCCGGAAGATTACAGTGACAATACCTTCGAGCTGCATGATGGCGAGTGGCGAGATATCACACCGCATTTCTGGAAATATGTGAATTTCAATCCATGGTGCCCGTCAGGTAATAACGAGGCAATTTTCCTCTCCAACAACCCGGATGAACTGAAAGATCTGGTCGAAGCCTTTACGCTGTCTGATGGCACAGGCATGGACATTGGTGCTGCCTGGGGCCTGAAGGCGCTTTCGCCTAAAATGCGCGGTGTTCTGAAGGGCGACTTCGAGGATGTGCGCCCGACAGATTATAACAGCGATACAATCAAGGCACTGGTGATGATGACCGATGGCGGCATCACCCCACAGTTTCGTCCGACACAATCCGGCTGTATCCGGGCACGTGACAATAACCTTGCTCATAATGACCATAAGGAGTGTCAGGAGTTTCTGTTCGAAGACGAGACGTATCGTCACACAAAGAGTGTTGCTGTCGACTATTTCGAGGACGTTTGTGCAGAAGCTGTTGAGAATAACATTCTTGTTTTCACTATCGGCTTTGAAATCAGTGCAGGCAGTAATCAGGACATATATCTGCGTGGATGCCCACAGAACGAGTCCCAGTATTACTTTGTCGAGAGTACAGATATTGAAGCGGCGTTTTCTTCCATTGCCGCCAGTATCAATGGCATTCGTCTGACGATGTAAGGCAAGAATCCCGTGTTCAATCGAAAACATCAATCCAGACCGGTCACATCCTGGCGTCGATTTTTACGACGGCAGGATGGCTCCATGTCTGTTGAATTTGCTATTATTGGCCCACTATTCTTTGGTCTGATATTTTCAGCTTTTGAATCCGGATATATGTATGTCAAAATCGCCGTGGTCGAACTGGCCATGGATGAGGTTGTGCGTCAGATTTATACAGGCAACGCCCAAACTGACGGGTTATCCCGCAATGACCTGATCGAGTTATTCTGTGATGAAGTCGACCATATCATGGAGTGTGACACCAGTAACGTCACTATTCAGCAGCAAACCTTCTCTGGTTATGGCGGCAATACCATCAACGCAGCCGTGTGCCGCAATACAGAAGATACACTGGATGATGATGATCTACCCGCCTATGCCTTGACTGGCAGTGGGCAGATTGTTTTTTTTCGTTTCTGCATCACAACAGATGTTCTGGTACCCAGCCTGAAAAAACTTACATTCAGCGGTGCGAATTTTGCGCTCCAGCTACCTGAAACTGCAGATGGCAGATATGCCATTACAGCCTCTGCAATTTTCCGCAACGAACCATATACCGGCATTGCTGGCGGTGGTGGTGCAGGAAGCTGAGGATAATCAAGCATGTTTGGATTAAGTCGCAAATTAAAAAAGTTCAGTAAGGACACAGATGCCGCCATCGCAATGGAATTTGCACTGGTTGCGCCACTATTTGTGCTGATGTGCCTTGGGTCTGCTGGTATGATCGATAATTTCCGTGCCAAGAAACGTGCGCAACAGGCTGTTGATGCCGTTGCCGATCTGATGGCGCGTGCCATGGTCATGAATGATAATGAGCGCCAGAACCTGTATGATGCAGCACGCCTGACAATGGGGCAATACGGACTGGATGAGGGATCAGAAAGAATTCGTCTGCTTCTCGCTGCATGGGAATATGATGAAGATGACCATGAATGGACGCTCGTCTGGACCCGTGGGTGCCATAGCGGCACGCCGTGGACGGCGGGTGAGACCAGGGCTGGTGGCTATCTGCCGGTGGTGAATGACGGCGGCATGATCGTGCAGGCGAGAGTTCATTTCAGTTACCGAAATCCGTTTTACTTCTTTTCCGGCATAAATGCGGTTTTCGTTCACTGGTCAGCAAGGCGACCAAGATACACTGACAGAATAGAATATGTCACCGAGCCAGGGGACAGTACGGAAGAAGAATGGAATTGTGCGTATAACTAGAGTCGCCATGGGGAAGTTTGGTGGTGATAGGTAAAGGAAATAGGCGAGGACGCGTCTGTTTGGGGACAAGGTGATCAGTAACGGGAAATCAGGCAACAGAACGAGCAGGATCAGCCGACGTTTTCTGAATAAGGAAAACGGCACGGCGACGCTTGAGTTTGCCATGCTTGCGCCAATATTTTTTGGGCTGCTGTTTTCGATTTTCGAAGCAGGTATGTATTTTTATTCTGTATCGGTTGTGGAAGAAGCTGTTAGCCGCGCGTCGCGTGTTGTGATGACAGGGCAGGCGCTGCAGGCGGCAGATGAAGACAACCCGAGTTGTACGTCCGAGAAAGACTGCTTCTATGAGAGGATCTGTGATGTGGTCAGCGTATTTGGCGGTTGCCAGTCGCGCCTGTCGATAGATGTCACCAGATTCAACTCCTGGGATGATCTCAACAATGATCTTTCGGACGCTTCGTGCGTTAACAGTACCGGCTATAATTACAATAACCATGCATTCGAGCGTGGGGAGCAGCGGGATATAGTTCGTGTACGGGTATGTTATCTCATGAATATGGTGAATCCGGCGCTGGGTTTGAATCTTGCCAAGACGGAAGATGGCCAGCGGGCACTCATCACGACACATGTATTCAGAAACGAGCCTTTCGGCACATCCGGGAGTGAAGAAAATGAACGCTGAGCTTCATAAGATTTTCAACCGGTTTGCCGGGCAACAGGACGGTATTGCTGCGGTAGAGTTCGCCATGATCCTGCCCATGGTCGCCATGCTGTTTTTCGGCATTGTCGAATTTTCTGACGCGATGGCTGCCAACCGTAAGGCGGAACATGCGACAACCATGCTGGTCGATCTGGTATCCCAGGAAGAGTTCCTGACCGAGGATGAAATTGATGGTATTTATACGGCTGTTGACCATGTCCTCGGGCCATATGGCATTCAGGAGCCACAAATGTGGGTGGCCAGTGTGACGATTGATGAAGATGACAAGCCAATCATCGACTGGAGCCTTGACCAGGATCTGGCGGAACCATTCGCCCGTGGGTCGGAATTTTCAGCTTTATCCGAAAGCGAGCTTGACCTCACCGGGCACGATGCCCTGATAACTGAGGGCGCATCTTTGATCGTCGCCAAGATCGAGTTTGGCTACACATCATCCCTGACAAAATTCCACGTGGACTCGTTCACCTTGAGCAATCACGACACACGCTGGCCGCGCCGTGGCACCCAGATCGTCTATTGTGATGCATCTGATAATTGTTCAAACGAGTAAAGCGCGCAGCTTCAGCCTGATTTCACTTGACTTTTCAGGCTTCAGGCTTCTATTTCCCGCCTTTATAACGAAAAACGCGTAAAGTTTTTCCCGTCTGCCGGCACGCCCCCTTCTTGTTTACTATATGAAGGACGGGGCCGGGGATCACCCGCCATCGGTGTAGCACACTCATGGCGGTTATTGTGCTGTGGTTTTGGCATAAAGCCCGAGGCAGATGGCAAAAAGGAGAAGCGATGTTTGATAATTTGAGCGAACGACTTGGCGGCGTCTTTGAAAAGCTGCGCGGCAAGGGTGCCCTGACGGAGGCTGATGTTTCAGAGGCTCTGCGCGAAGTGCGCATTGCCCTGCTTGAGGCTGATGTTGCTTTGCCTGTTGCCCGGGAGTTCATCGGCAAGGTCAAGGAACGCGCCATTGGCGCGGAAGTCCTGCGCTCCGTCACCCCCGGACAGCAGGTCGTCAAGATTGTGCACGACGCCCTGATTGACATGCTCGGCGGCAAGGATGTGGAAAACACGCTCAATCTGGCTGTTACGCCGCCAGCCGCCATACTGATGGTGGGCTTGCAGGGCTCTGGTAAAACAACATCGACCGCCAAAATTGCGCTGCGTCTGCAAAAGAAAGAACGCAAGAAAGTCCTGATGGCGTCCCTCGATACCCGTCGTCCGGCCGCGCAGGAGCAGTTGAAAATTCTGGGTGAACAGGCAGAGGTCAAAACCCTCCCAATCATCGCCGGGCAGTCTCCGGTAGATATAGCCAGACGGGCGATGGAAGCAGGGCGCCTTGGCGGCTATGATGTGGTCATGCTCGACACGGCGGGTCGTCTGTCCATTGATGAACAACTGATGGCGGAAGTGGCTGAAATCCACACTATTGCCAGCCCGGCGGAAACGCTTCTTGTGGTTGACTCGCTCACAGGTCAGGATGCGGTGCAAACGGCGGAGAAATTCAAAGCCCGTGTGCCGGTCTCCGGTGTTGTCATGACACGGATTGACGGTGATGGCCGCGGCGGTGCTGCGCTGTCCATGCGGGCAGTGACCGGCGCACCTATCAAACTTATCGGTATTGGTGAAAAACTGGATGCGCTGGATACGTTTGATCCTGAACGTATGGCTGGCCGCATCTTGGGCATGGGTGATATCGTTGCCCTTGTTGAGAAAGCCTCTGATGAAGTTGACGAGGAAAAAGCCAGAAAAATGCAGAAGAAGCTCGCCAAAGGCAGCTTTGATCTGGATGATCTGGCCGATCAGTTCAAGCAGATGCGCAATATGGGTGGCCTTGGGGCCATCATGGGCCTGATGCCCGGTATGGGCAAAATGAAGAAGGCCGTCGATGCTGCCGGTGGTTTTGACAACAAGGAAATACTGCATCAAGAGGCAATCATCAGCTCCATGACGAAAAAGGAGCGCAAGAATCCCAAATTGATGAATGCATCGCGCAAGCGCCGCGTTGCCTCAGGGGCTGGCGTCAGTGTTCAGGAGGTCAACAAATTGCTCAAAGCCTATCAGGGTATGGCAACCATGATGAAAAAGATGGGCAAAAAGGGTGGCAAGAAAGGTCTTGCTTCCATGATGGGCGCGATGGGTGGCGGGATGCCTCCCGGCGGCATGGGGGGAGGTATGCCCCCCGGCCTTGGCGGCGGAGGTCTGCCGGGTCTTGGCAGTGGGCAACTGCCACCAGATCTCGATCCGTCAAAGCTGGGCTTGCCCGGTCTTGGTGCTCCGAAGAAGAAATAATTGACAGTTTACAGACAAAAATCATGAAGAAGGAAAAACAATCATGGCATTGAAAATCAGACTGGCCCGTGGGGGCTCAAAGAAACGTCCGTACTATCACGTTGTGGTGGCAGATGTGCGCGCGCCGCGTGATGGTCGCTTTATTGAGAAAGTGGGGGCCTATAACCCTCTTCTGGCAAAAGACGACGAGCAGCGTTTCACAATCAAGGAAGAGCGCGTGAAGCATTGGCTTTCAAAAGGTGCCAAGCCGACAGATCGTGTTGCACGCTTCCTCGCCAATGGTGGCCTAGTGGAATGGCAGGCTGGCAACAACCCCAACAAGGCGAAGCCAGGCAAGAAAGCCCAGGAGCGGATTGCTGAAAAAGAAGCGGCAGAAGAAGCAAAGCGCGAAGCTGAGGCAGCTGCCAAAGCAGAAGCAGAAGCAGAAGCTGCCGCCGCTGAACCTGCAGAAGATGCAGCAGCCGAAGAGAAAGCTGAATAGTCAGCTTTCAGCGCGTATTTTCTCAGTGCAGAAGCGCCTCTCCCTCCTTTTGGGGAAGAGGTGCCCTGCAGAGGCGGAGGGGCCATGAGCAAACGTATCTGCCTTGGTGCCATTGCCGGTGCTCACGGTGTGCGTGGTGAATTCAAGGTCAAGTCGTTTACGGCGAGGCCGGAAGATATTGCCGTATACGGACCGCTTGAATCTGAAAAGGGCGACCGTCATTTCACACTTGCGCTGGTGCGCCCGGCCAAGCCAACCCTGTTCGTTGCGCGTGCGCCTGAAATCAAGACGCGCGAAGAAGCGGAAGACCTGAAGGGCACAAAACTTTTTGTCTCACGCGATATGTTGCCGCCACCGGATGAAGATGAGTTTTATTACGAGGATCTTGTTGGATTATCGGTGCAGACGGTTGAGGGCAAACCATACGGCAAAGTAAAGGCTGTGCTGAACCACGGCGCCGGCGATATTCTGGAAATATCGCAAATACCTGACATTAAAGGCACGGGATTGATCCCGTTCACCAGGCAAGATGTGCCGACGATAGATTTTGCGTCAGGCGTTGTCGTGGTCGTCGCTCCTTTGCTTGATATGGATGAGCCGGAAGATGCCCCGCCAGAGAGTAAAACATGACCTGGCAAGCGACAATTCTGACGATTTTCCCCGATGCGTTTCCGGGCATCCTCGACATTTCTGTCATTGGACGCGCCCGCGCCGAAGGCTTGTGGTCGCTCGAGACGGTAGATATCCGCCAGTTTGGATCGGGCAAACACAAGGATGTGGATGATACACCCGCGGGTGGTGGCGCAGGGATGGTGATGCGGGCAGATGTCCTGGCAACGGCTATCGACAGCGTTGACATGGTATCGCGGCCTCTCATCTATCTCTCGCCGCGGGGCAAACCGTTAACCCAGTCCCGGGTGCGGGATCTGGCAACAGGACCAGGCTTGGTTCTGCTCGCGGGGCGTTTTGAAGGCATTGATGAGCGTGTGCTGCAACAGAGAAATATTGAAGAAGTGAGCCTGGGAGATTTCGTGCTCGCTGGCGGAGAAGTTGCGGCGATGGCGCTCACGGAGGCTTGCGTGCGGCTCATTCCCGGTGTATTAGGCGCGGCTCAATCGCCAGAGGAAGAAAGTTTCGAAGGCGGTTTGCTGGAATATCCCCAGTACACCAGACCGAGGGAGTTCGAGGGAAAAAAAATCCCCGAAATACTTCTGTCAGGAGACCACGGAAAAATAGCCGACTGGCGTCGGCAACAGGCATTGGAAATAACACGCGCGCGACGACCCGATCTGCTGAAAGACGAAGCGGGGTCCAATCCGGCAGAAAACACAAAGGAAGAAGACCAGTGAATATCATTGAAGAGCTCGAACAGGAGCACATGGCAGAACTTGGCAAGGAAGTCCCGGAATTCAACGCCGGTGACACGTTGCGCGTCAGCGTGAAAGTGCGTGAAGGCGAACGTGAGCGTGTGCAGGCCTTTGAAGGCGTCTGTATTGCGCGCTCCGGCCGGGGATTGAACGAGACATTTACCGTGCGCAAAATCTCCTTCGGTGAAGGTGTCGAGCGTGTTTTCCCGATTTTCTCACCGCTGGTAGATAAAGTCGATGTGGTCCGCCGTGGCCGCGTGCGTCGTGCGAAACTTTACTATCTGCGTGGTCGAACAGGCCGGGCCGCACGGATCACTGAAAAGCAGGATTTCAAGAAGAAAAAAGCCGACTGAAGCTGAGGCAGGCATTTTCAGCAGCCGTTCTATTGAAAAAAAGGTGGTCCATGGCCACCTTTTTTATTGCGTCATGAGTTGTTGAAATACCTCAAATGAGGCAATTGCCTATCAAACCTTTTCGCGGGATACTGCATCTTGAGGGGAAGAGGAAAGAAGAATGAAACTGCTGCAAAAGATCATGACGGGTTTCGCGGCCTTCATGGTGATTATTTATATCGCCGGGTTCTTTCTCGATGATGAGGTGTCACTCACGCGCAATATCCTGATTGAAGCGCCCCGCGAGCAGGTCTTCGAGCTTGTTGCCGATTTCAATAACTGGAACGCGTGGTCACCGTGGAATGCGTTCGACCCTGATGCGATTTACGATGTCACCGGCATGGATCGCGGGCAACGCATGGTCTGGGCGTCAGATCACCCTGCGATAGGTGAGGGTGCGCAGACAGTGGTTTTCTATGAGCCGCCGAGAATGATCGAAACCCGGCTTGATCTTGGTGGTTGGGGCGACGGCTACGGCGCTTTTGTCCTTATTGAGAATGAAAAAACAGACAGCACACGGATCTACTGGCAATATAATGGTGAGATGCGGCGCGGCAAGCCTTTCCTGCTAAAGCCAGTACACACATATTACGGCCTGTTCATGGATGAAATGCTGGCACCAACTTATGAACGCGGGCTCCAGCAGTTGAAAGAGCTGGCAGAGAGACAGGACCTCTCTGCTGCCATGGCAGATGCAGAGCTGGAAGAAGCGTTGCCGCCTCAATAGGCGGGCCTTAGCTCCGTTAGCGGAATAATCTGCTCTCTTACCGTCTCACCGGTTTTACTGGTCAGGCGCAAGGAAACAACTTCCTGCTCCCAGTCTATATCCACGATCCCGAAATTTTCATCATAGAACATTTCGCCAATGCGATGCGGTCCGGCTTCCTGTCTGAAGTCGGGACTGGTCACATCCAGCCAGGCGCTTAACGGGGCATTTAGCGAAGAAGACGTTACTTCGTAGAGTGGATATGTTGTGACGAGGTTGCGCCGGTATATGCCCCCTGCATGGCGGTCGCCAGAAACAAAGATCACATTTTCTGCTCCGGTAGCCGTAATCGTCGCATAAAGTTTTTCGCGCTCTTTGGGTAATGTGCGCCAGGCCTCCCAGCCATGTCCGTCAGCAATTACCTGAATGGAAGAGGCAATGATGCGCAGGTCTGCCGGTTTGCGCAGCTCCTGCGTCAGCCATAGCCATTGTTCGTTCCCAAGCATTGTCTTGGTAACATCAGTATCCGGTAGATAACGCTCTTTGCCCGGCGCATTGCGCTCATTGGTCTCTTTCAGGTCTGAGCGAAAGAAGCGCGTATCCAGCATCAGGATCTGAACCCGCTTGCCGTCTTCGCTGCCAATCATTCGGGAGTCGTAAATGCCGGGGCGTGCCCTGACAGGGCTGTTTTCAGGCACCGCCCAGACATCCTCGAAAAGAGCTTCTGCATCTTCCCGATACTGAAAACTGGCACCATTATCGTTCAAGCCAAAATCATGATCGTCCCACGTCACCAGCAACGGCGTCTCCTGGCGAAAAGCTGCAAAGGGCTTGCTTTCGGCAAGTTTCGCATAGGCTTCGTGCAATTCTGGCAGGCCTGGCTCACCGGAATAATTGTCTCCATACACATTATCCCCGATAAACAGGAAAACATCAGGCTCGGAGCGGGCGACAGAATTCCAGATGGACTGGTCGTCTTCCTGCTTCAGGCAGGAGCCGAAGGCGATGCGGGTGATGGTCTGGGTTGTGTCCAGCATGGCTGAAGGCATGGGGGTGACGCGGGCTGTTGCGGGGCCTTTGATACCTTCTTCAGATGCGGGCGTTGTTGGCGCTGGCGTGGAAGTACAGGCCGCAATCGCGAATACTGAGCCAGCCGCGATTACTTTAGAAAAACGCATCATTTCATTATCCCTCGGCAGTTTACGGGACCAGTCATAGGCGGGTGACGTGACAGTTTGGTGTCAGGCCCGCCTTTTATCCTGCTCGCGTTACTCGGTGGCGCGCGCGTCTTCCGTTTCTTCAGCGCGAAAGTTGCCTTCCATATTGGCAGCCATCCAGACGAATGCCGCATAGGCAGCAACATTTTGTGCAATATCGTCAGGGTCGATCTTGTCGAGTGTATCGTCGGGTGTGTGATGAAGGTCGAAATAATCCCAGCCATTTTGCTTCAGGGTGACAACCGGCACGCCGCGTTGGCGGATCGGGCCCATGTCTGGTCCGCCAGAGGCCATGTTCCCGCCCGGGCTGATGCCCAGCGGGGAGAGAACTTTCAGCATTTCAGCCGCGCGGTCCAGCTTGTCTTCGCCGAAACGTGTTTCAAACCGCCAGATCTGGCCAGCGCCAAAATCTGACTCCGCCCCCACAATGTGCCGGTCAAGGTCATCAGCATATTGTGCAGCATAGGCGCGGGCACCATAAAGGCCCACTTCTTCGGCACCGAACATGACAACCCGGATTGTGCGTTCCGGCCGACGGCCTGTCTCACGGATATGGTCGATAATCATCTTGCCCGCTCCAACAGTAATGCCAACGCCCGCGCCATCATCAACGGCGCCTGTGCCAAGGTCCCAACTGTCCAGATGTCCGCCAATGACAACAATCTCGTCACTTTTGCCGGGGATTTCTGCCACAACATTGCCCGAAGGGCGCATACCGGGGGATTGCACATCAATCGCCAGCCAGACGGTTACCTGGTCGGTGCGCTCAAGGGCGCGTTGCAACTGGTCAGCATCAGGGGCCGAAAGTGCGGCGATTGGCACCTTGGGTACATCAGTGTCGTACCGCATCTGTCCGGTATGCGGGAACCTGCGCTGGCTGGTGCCCACAGACCGGATAAGGGCCGCCGCAGCGCCGCGTTTCCCCGCCTCATTGGCCGCCCCAGAGCGTTTCTGCACCGCAACACCATAGCCAGAGCCGTCCTGTGTGCGGGTCATGTATTCGTCAACAAAGACAATTTTGCCTTCCAAACCGGTCATGGGGGCATCGCGCAGGGCCTGCAATGTTTCAAACCGAACGATCTCAGCTTCAACACCTTCATCTGGCGTTGCTACACTACCGCCAAGCGCCGTTATTCTCAGCTTCTGTGGATAAGGGGCGACAATTTCTGCATCTTCAAAGCTGCGCTCCCAATAGGGGATTTCGAATGGTTCAATGCGAACATTCTTGAACCCCAGCTCCTTGAATTTGGCGCCGCCCCATTCCCGGGCACGCTCTTCTGCTTCCGAGCCAGCCAGCCGCGGACCAATCTCTGTCGTCAGGCTTTCGACAACTTCATAACCGATTGTGCTATCGAGACTTTTCTCAATCAGGTCAGCAGCCTCGTTCTCAATGCGAGGCTTGATATAGTCTTGCGCCAGAGAAGGTTGGGCGATCAGGCCCAAAAAAACTGCAGATATGGCGAAACGGCGCATGAAAATCTCCCTGAACAGTGAATGAGGCCCTCTTAACAGGCCCAAAAGCAACACGCAAAGACAAGAATGCGTGTGAGGTCGGTAAATCTATTAACCCCCCTGCAACCTTCTGTTAAGGTGACATTAACCAGTGGGGAATTTGTGAAGATGGCCAAATTTTACAAGATTGATGATATCAACCAGGTTGATCTGAGTGCATTGATCAAGATGCTGCCCGGCGCGCCGATGTGGAACCCGTTTTCCACGCAAGCGCGTTACATCGCTGCCATATTGCGTTCTTACGACACGCTGAAACGGTATGAAATCAATACGCCATTGCGGATCGCCCATTTTCTCGGTCAGGGCCTGATCGAAACAGGTTTTCTGCGCTATGCCGAGGAAAACCTGAATTACAGCGCCCGGGGACTACGCGCGACATTCCCGAGCCGCGTCACGGAAGAAGAGGCGCAGCGCCTTGCCCGAAACCCGGAAGCCATCGCGAACCATGTTTATGCGCGTGAGAGCCTTGGCAATACATCGCCCGGCGATGGCTGGAAATATCGTGGCCGTGGCTTCTTTCAGCTGACCGGCAAGGACAATTATCGTCGCTACGGCGAAATTGCCGGAATTGATCTGGTCAGCAACCCGGATATCATCAGCAAGGATCTGAAAATTTCGGTGCAGGTCGCCGCTGCCTATTTCGCGCACGTTAATCTTGGTCAATATGCAGACCAGAACAACGCCAGAGCTGTCTCGCGCGGTGTCAATCTCGGCAACCCTAATTCAAGTCGCCATGCACATGGAGAGGAAGACCGGGTCGCCTGGACACAGCGGGTCTTGAGCCTGTTTGAAAGTCCGGATGAAATTCTGAAAGACTCTGTCGTCGAAGGTGAGAGCCTGCCGGCTGATCCGCCGCCAGGTCTGGCACCGGGCGCGGTCGGGTCTGAAGTGAAGGATATTCAGGAAAAGCTGGTCCAGCTTGGATATCCAGCAGGAACGCCCGACGGTGTTTTTGGGCGCAAGACGTCGCAGGCGCTGATTCTGTTTCAGCATGACTTTGGTCTGGAGCAGACTGGCGTAGCGGACGATGCAACGGTTGATGCGTTGAATGAGGCTGTTGCGGACGACACGCGCGGCAATGTCGATATTTATCGTGATGCACAACGTGACCGGGAAGTGCGACGTGAAGTTGGGGCCAATGATAATATGGGCGCCGGTGGGGCCATCGCCGGGGCGGGCGGTGCCGCAGGTGTTGCCAATGAGACTGGGGCTCTTGATGAAATTATCGAGCAGGGGACCGAGATTTACAACGATATTACTGGCCGGGTGGAAGATGCAGCCGAAGACCAGGAGGCCGGGACGCAAGACCCTGATAGCAACCAGGTTGATGAGCCACCTGTTGAAGAAATGCCAGAAGACACCCAGCCAGACGAGCCACCTCTTGAAACACCCGTAGAACCGGATGAGACCGACGTGACAACCACAGGCACAGAGGTTCCCGCACCAATGCCTCAACAGGAGACGGTTGAGGGGGCAAAAGACTGGACGATGATTGCCATTTTCGCGATCGTCATTCTGATCGGTTTATATATTATTTTCCGTGCACGGCGTCGACGTCAAATGGCAGAGGATATTTACCGTAACGATTTCTAGGCTTTTTTGTCAGTATGGATTCAGGGTAAAGTACTGGTCCGTTCAATGAAGTCGTTAATGCAGATCCGGTGCAATGCGTCTTGATCTTTATCTTGTTGATCATGGCTATTGTGACAGCCGTGCGCGGGCGCAGGCCGCAATCAAGGCTGGTCGTGTATTGCTGAATGGCGCTACGGCCAGGAAAGCGTCGCATACTGTCGGTCCGGGCGATCAGGTTGTCTTTGAGGGACAGGCCTTTGAATACGTCTCACGCGGTGGCCTGAAACTGGAAGCAGCGCTTAAAGGCTTTGATATTTCACCTGCAGGCAAGGTCTGCCTTGATCTTGGTGCATCAACCGGTGGGTTTACAGATGTGCTGCTGCGAGCAGGTGCTGAAAAGGTTTACGCAGTCGATGTGGGGCACGGACAATTACACCCGGAGATTGCGCAAAGCTCTCGCGTGATAAACCTTGAGCGGACTCACGTGAAGGATCTGTCGCTGGCTCATGTACCGGAGCCGATAGAGATACTTGTGTGTGATGTCAGTTTCATCAGTCTCAGGAAAGCTCTGCCGCCAGCGATGGCTTTGTGTGCACCGCTGGCGCAACTACTGGCACTGGTCAAGCCGCAGTTTGAGGTTGGACGGGCTGAAATTGGCAAGGGTGGTATTGTCCGGCAAACACCGGAAAATACAGTTGGCACGGCCCAAAAGCTGGCGCAGTGGCTTGAGGGGCAAAGCTGGCGCGTGTTCGGCCTGACGGAAAGCCCCATCAAGGGAGGCGATGGTAATACGGAGTTTTTGATTGGCGCGACCAACCAGACATAAGAGAAGACACAAAAAACAGCCCCAGCCAGCAACGGTTGAAGTAACTGCTGAAATTGAGGCGCTTGGGTCAGCTGGTGATGGCGTTGCATCAGCCAATGGCAGGGCGGTGCATGTTCCCTATGTGTTGCCCGGTGAAACGGTACGGCTTTCTGTGTGCGGTTCAAAAGCTGACTTGCTTGAGGTCCTCACGCCCGCCCCTGCGCGCATTAGCCCGGTATGCGCTCATTTTGGCCCGGCGGGAGACCAGTGCGGTGGCTGTTCTCTCCAGCACCTATCCACAGATACCTATACAGACTGGAAGAAGGAAACCGTCATGCGCGCCTTGGCGCATGTGGGGCTTGAGAAGATTGATGTGTTGGCGCCCCTCCTGTCTCCATTGCGCAGCCGGCGGCGTGCCAGTTTTTCCGTGCAGGAAACTGGAGGTGACATTCTCTGTGGTTTTCTCCAGGGGCGCTCTCACAGGCTCATTGATTTGCAGGAATGCCATATCCTTAGTCCGGCTCTTATGGCCGGGCGCGAGGAAATTATCACAATCTTGGAACCTGTCTTTCGCGAAAGGCCGGGCTTAAGGCTTTCAGCACATGTCACAGAAGCCTCCAATGGCCTTGATGTCGAGTTGACGGGTGACTTGCAGGAAGAGGATTTATCCTTGCATGAGCGCGAACAAATCCCGTTATTGTTGGAAGCAACCAGCATCACGCGCCTGACAATAAATGGCGCACCATTCTGGCAGGGCGAACAACCAGTGGTCATATTTGCAGGCACGCGTGTGCCCTTGCCACCACGTGCCTTTCTGCAGGCGACCAAGGCTGGCGAGGCGACCTTGCAAAAGTTGGTTGGTGTAGGGATTGGCGGTGCCAGAAAAGTTGCTGACCTTTTTGCCGGTTGCGGCACTTTCACGTTCGCGGCGGTCCAGGGCGCAACAGTTCATGCGGTGGAATCAGATGAAGCGGCTATCAATGCCATCAATCAGGCCCGGCGTTTAAGTGGTCAGGCGGTTACAACGCGCGCGCGCGATCTCTTTCGCCAGCCTCTCATGCCCGCAGAGCTCAACAGGTTTGATGCTGTAGTGCTTGACCCGCCCCGTGCAGGCGCGGAGGCGCAGGCACAACAACTGGCTGAAAGCAATGTACCGGTCGTGGTTTCTGTCTCCTGTAATCCAAAGACTTTCGCGCGCGATGCTGCAACCCTTATGGCTGGCGGATACAGGCTGTCAGAAGTCCAGCCGGTGGACCAGTTCATGTTTTCACCCCATATTGAAGTTGTCGGCATTTTCACGAGAGAATAGACATGGCTAACCCACTGTCAGCAAACCCGTTTACATTTGGTGCGCGCCGCGCGCTCTATGGTGCCTCCCAGCTTGCGCGGATTGGTTATTACACAGCACATTATATGGCGGGGAGACATGTCATCGGTCCCGTCACCAGTCCTGGCAATGCACCGGCCCCCAGCCGCTTTGGTAATTATGATCAAGCCGCGCTGGTCAGTGCCTTCCGTAAACTGTTTCGGGATGAGTGGTGCCGGATTGAGGCGGGCATTTACAAGGTGCCGCACGATCTGCGACGTATGCCGCAATTGCCAGAACTTTTTTCTGGCAGTCGCCAGTATATGCGTGAAGCGCGGGAAGTATCTGCCCGCGCGCATCGGCGTGGCCATTCAGAAGTGATGGATGAGGAAACGCGCAAAAAATACCCGCGTTATTATCTGCAGAATTTTCACTTCCAGAGTGATGGCTGGCTGTCTGAGGAGTCAGCGCAGGTTTATGACATGCAGGTGGAAACCCTGTTCACCGGTGCTGCAGATGCCATGCGTCGTCAGGCTTTGCCATCTATCCGCGATGAACTGGTGCGCTTGCGAGCGGCTGGGCAACCGGACAGCGAAACGGTCTTTCTCGACCTTGCCTGTGGAACTGGCCGGTTACTGTCTCATGTGAAGGATAATTTCACAGAAATGCCTGCGGTTGCTATTGATCTTTCCCCAGACTATCTGGCTCAGGCAAGAAAAACCTGCCGGGATTGGTCAGGCATTACATATATGGAGGGGCAAGCCGAGAGTATTCCGTTGGCGGATAACAGTGTCGATATTCTGACAACCGTTTATCTCTTCCATGAACTGCCACCGAAAATTCGCCGTCTAGTTGCCGCTGAAATAGCGCGCGTCTTAAAGCCTGGGGGTCTCTACCTGCATCTTGATACCATCCAGTATGGAGACTTTGAGGGGGTAGATGTGCTGCTTGAGAATTTCCCCCGCGCATTCCATGAGCCGTACTATGACAGTTATTGTAGCGAAGATTTGGACGCTCTTTTCGGCAGTGCGAGTCTCAGGGCTGATGGGAAAAGTCAGGGATTTTTGACGAAATCATCCGGATACAGGAAAGGTAATTCTTAGATGGTAAAGTTGCTCACTGTATCTGGCTTAGAGCAACCCTTCCAGCATCTCTATTCTGTCAGCTTCATGGGCTGGCTTGTCCCAGCGTAGGCGACTGATGCGGGGAAATCGCATGGCCACACCTGATTTATGGCGCGTTGACCGGTTGAGGCCTTCGAACGCGACTTCCAGAACCAGTCCGTCATCTGGTCCCATTTTAACAGCACGCACCGGACCAAACCGATCAACTGTGTTGTCACGGACGAATTTGTCAATGCGTTTTAATTCGTCATCTGTGAACCCGGAATAGGCTTTGCCAACAGGCACCAGTTCATCACCGTCTTCTCCCTGCCGCCAGACACCAAACGTGTAATCGGAATAGAAGCTGGAGCGCTTGCCATGCCCACGCTGGGCATACATCAATACAGTATCGACAAGAAACGGCTCCCGTTTCCATTTCCACCATTCGCCCTTGGGTCGACCAGGCACATAAGGCGCAGAGCGTTTCTTCAGCATAAGGCCTTCAATGGCAGCAAGCGGGGGTTCAGCCCGCAGTTTTGCCAACTGTTCCCAATCCGTCACATCTACCTGCTCAGACAAATCCAGACGTATCCCGTTTTCAGGGGTTGGACGGGTGGATATATCAGCCAGCAACGCTTCCAGTCTGGTTCGCCGCGCCGCGAAAGCCTGTGGGCGCAGGTCTTCTCCGTCCAGCCATAAAAGATCATAGGCGCGGATGAATGCCGGGTGGCTTGCCAGCAGTTTTTTGGTCACAGTCTTGCGGTTAAGGCGTTGTTGCAGGTCATTGAACGGGCGAACCTGAAAACCATCTGCTTCAGGATCAAAAACCAGTAATTCTCCGTCTATTGCAGCATCGACGTTCATCGCCTCAAGAATATCCGGAAAAGCGCCGGAAATATCATCGCCGGTGCGCGAGTAAAGCCGTTTGACCCCGGCTTCGCTCACAGCCTGCACACGAATACCATCCCATTTCCATTCGGCCACGTGGGTGGTCAGGTCAATGCGCGCCTTGTCTTTTTCCTCAACGGGATGTGCCAGCATGACCGGACGAAAGGGTGCTTTCATCGCGTTTACCGGTTTATCTGTTTTGCCTTCAAGCCATGAAAATAAATCTGTATAAGGTGCTTCGAGTCCGTGCCAGAGCTCTTCTATTTCCTGGATTGGTTTATCTCCAAAGGCCGCCAGCGCCTGTTTCACCAGCCGCGAGGCCACACCAATGCGCAATCCGCCGGTGATCAACTTGATAAGCGCCCAGCGCCCGGACGGGTCCAGGGCATTCAGCCATCCTTCAACGAGTTTGGGCGCATCAGTCCGCTTTGCAGTCGCAAGAGCCTCAACCACTTCGGACAGACCAGGCAGATAGTTTGTGCCGTGTTGAGCAGGCCAGACCAGTGAGACCGTCTCCGCGAGATCGCCCACATAATCATAGGACAGATCGAACAGTTGCGCATCCATACGTTCATAAATCAGCTCCCGCAACATGGCCGGTTTGAAACTCTTTATCTCGATGTCCCGCGTTATTGCTGCCACGGCCCACCCCCGTTCGGGGTCGGGTACATTTCTGAAATACGCTGTCAGTAGGCGTAATTTTCCGTTGCGCGACGGCGTCAGGATCAACTGGTCAAGTAGAGCCGCGAATTTATTCATTTTCGTCCTCATACCCGACCAGCGACAGGGGCTGTGCTTTTAGTCCTTCCAGTTCAGCCCATCTCACCAGTGCTTCCTCACGACCATGTGTGACCCACAATTCCTCCGGTCCCACTTCTTTTATGGTTTTCGTCAATTCTTCCCAGTCTGCATGGTCCGAGATGATCAGCGGTAATTCGACGCCGCGTTGCTTGGCTCGTTGGCGCACGCGCATCCAGCCAGAAGCAAAGCAGGCAACAGGAGACGGGAAGCGCTGTGACCATTTGTCATTCATGGCTGAGGGAGGACACACAATGATCTTGCCGGCAAAATCCTGTTTGTCCCCGCCAGCACGTCCATTTTCGCGAATGGTGGCCGGGCGCAGTTCGCCCAGATGAACGTCAAATTCCTGATACAGATCACACAGCTTTTGCATTGCGCCGTGAATGAAGATTGGTTTTTCATACCCCATCAGGCGCAGTAATGCGATAATTCGTTGCGCCTTACCAAGAGAGTAAGCACCGACCAGATGTGCCCTGTCCGGATTGCGCTCTACTGACGTCAGCAGTTTCGCAATTTCGTCACGCGTGTGCGGATGTTGAAATACAGGCAGGCCAAAAGTGGCCTCACTGATAAAAACGTGGCATGGCACAACCTCAAAAGGTACGCATGTCGGGTCTTCCCGGCGCTTGTAATCCCCGGTGCAGACTATTTTGAGCCCCCGATAATCCACAACGACTTGTGCAGACCCAAGAACATGCCCGGCAGGTGCGAAGCTGATCTGTACACCACGATGGTTTATACGATCATGATAGCCAAGTGCTTGCGTCTGACCAGTGAAGTCTTCGCCATATCGCGATGCCATGATCGCTATCGTCTCCGGTGTTGCGAGCACAGAACCATGTCCTGCCCGGGCATGGTCCGCATGACCATGAGTGATGACGGCGCGATCAACGGCACGTACCGGATCAATATAAAAATCGCCCGGCGGGCAGTAAAGACCGGCAGGCGTCGGGCGCAGAAGATCGGCAGGTTTGATCATCTGCAGAATATACTGTTTTTACCGAAACGGACAACGCCTGCCCTGTTGTGCAGAGCAGGCGCTGATCATGATTCAGTGCTGAAACCGCAGTATGGTATTAGTAGCGGTAATGGTCAGATTTGTAAGGGCCGTTCACCGGCACGCCGATATAATCAGCCTGCTCGTCAGTCAGTTTTGAAAGTTGTGCGCCAACTTTTTCAAGATGCAGAGCCGCAACCTTTTCGTCCAGATGCTTCGGCAGCACATAAACCTTGTTGTCGTACTTCTCACCTTTAGTGAAAAGTTCGATCTGTGCCAGCGTCTGGTTGGTGAAAGAAGCGGACATCACAAAAGACGGGTGACCTGTGGCATTGCCAAGGTTCAGCAGCCGGCCTTCTGACAGCAGCAGCATCCTTTTGCCGTCCGGGAAGGTAATCATATCCACCTGATCCTTGATGTTGGACCATTTGAAATTCTTCAAGCCTTCTACCTGAATTTCGTTGTCGAAATGGCCGATATTGCCAACAATGGCCATGTCTTTCAGGTCGCGCATATGATCGACTGTGAGAATGTCCTTGTTGCCTGTGGCAGTCACAACAATGTCTGCACGCGGAATGCCAGCATCCATGGTCACAACTTCATAACCATCCATTGCTGCCTGCAAAGCGCAGATAGGATCAATTTCGGTGACCATGACGCGCGCGCCAGCGCCCCGAAGGGACTCGGCGGAACCTTTGCCCACATCACCATAACCAGCCACAAGTGCCAGCTTGCCAGCCATCATCACATCAGTAGCCCGGCGAATGCCGTCCGTGAGGCTTTCCCGGCAGCCATATTTGTTGTCGAACTTTGACTTGGTCACGCTGTCATTGACGTTGATAGCCGGGAAGGGCAGGTCGCCACGCTTCTCGCGTTGATAAAGACGCAGCACACCAGTCGTAGTCTCTTCTGTCACGCCCTTGATGGAAGCGCGTACCCGGGAATAGAAATCAGGGTCTTTTGCCAGGCGTTTTTTGATCGTGTTGAACAGGGCCGTCTCTTCTTCGTTTGACGGTTTATCAAGCACAGATGGGTCTTTTTCAGCTTCTGCACCGAGCAATATCAGCAGGGTCGCATCGCCGCCATCATCAAGGATCATGTTGGCAAGAGAGCCGTCCGGCCATTCCCACAGGCGGTCAGCATACGCCCAATATTCCTCCAGTGTTTCGCCTTTGGTGGCAAAAACAGGTGTGCCACTGGCGGCAATGGCTGCAGCTGCATGATCCTGTGTGGAGTAAATGTTGCAGCTCGCCCAGCGCACTTCTGCGCCCAGTGCTTCCAGCGTCTGGATCAACACGGCGGTCTGAATTGTCATGTGAAGTGAACCGGCAATACGGGCACCTTTCAGCGGTTGGGCTTTCCCGTATTCTTCGCGGGTGGCCATAAGGCCAGGCATTTCTGTTTCAGCGATTTCAATTTCCTTATTGCCGAAATCAGCCAGGGAGATGTCTTTGACGACGTAATCTTGCGTGCTCATCAGGGGCAGCCTTTCCTTCAAATCTTCTGGCGCGATTTAGACCAGCTATGCGGGAAAGGCAAGATCATATAAAGATTTCCTTATATGACGGAAATTGTGTGTAGTTGTGTTCTCGATCATGCAGCAGAAAATACAGGCGCTTGAGAAGACTTATCGGTTTGTGCCAGCATTTTTCTGCGCTTGTGGCCTGGCGATCCAGTCCAGGGCCGGGTTTGCCCCCCGGTTGATGCGCTCATCCAGGTCCTCAACAGACCCGGCCGCAAAGAACAGGTGACCTTGAGCGAGGTCACATCCCAGGTGGCGCAAGGTCTCATATTGAGCGAATGTTTCGATACCTTCAGCTGTGACCTTCAGCCCCATACCCTTGCACAATCCCAGAAGGGAGCGGACGATCGCGGCGTCTTTGGGGTCATTGTTCAGCTCACGCACGAATGATTTGTCTATTTTTATGCCGGAAATAGGCAACATCTTCAGGTGTGTGAGGGAAGAGTAACCGGTGCCGAAGTCATCCATCACAATCGGCACATTAAGCTCTGCGATACGATCAATAGCCCGCAAGGCCTGATCGCTGCCGCGTTCCAGCACTGACTGCTCCGTGATCTCGACCTGCAGCTGATGCGGCTTGAAAGCGCCATTGCGAATGATGTTTTCAAGGCATATTACCGGCTTTGCTGAGCGTAACTCCAGGGGACTGAAGTTGATGGAAATTTTCTCGAGATCAGGTAGTGCGGCAAAAAGGGCCTTGCCCTGCGTTTCCAGCGCATCGAACAGCGCTTGGGTCAATTGATCAGACAGGCCTGCGGTGGCGGAAACAGACATGATGTCTTCGGCATTGGCATGGCCGCCGCCGCCTTTCACACGGATCAATGCTTCTGCGCCGGTCACTTTATTCGTTCGTGTATCTATGATTGGCTGGAAATGGTAGCCGACACCCCCTTCCTCTAGGGTGTGGACTCAATTGATCCAGCATTTTGCTGCGAAGAGATATATCATGTTGATGAAGTTCCTTCGAGATTTCTCGAACCGTGTAGCCAGCCGTCTCATGTCTTTCATTTTGCAGAAGAACCGCTCGACAATATTACGCATGGCGTAAAGGCTGGTGTCATGCGGGACCGGATTGCGCGCATTGGACTTGGCGGGAATAACCGCCAACGCACCTTCATCGGCGATATCGCGCCTGATCTTCGCACTGCCATAGGCTTTGTCCAGGACCATCGCCAGAGGCGGCATCTCCCAGTCGAGGAAGACATTCATCACCTGGCTGTCATGAACATGGCCGCCAGTGACCTCAATGCGCAATGGCCTGCCATTTTCATCTACGGCCACGTGAACTTTGCTTGTGCGACCGCCCCGTGAGCGTCCAATATCTTCCGCCAGTTCCCCCTTTTTGAGCCACTCGCTGCGCGGTGAGCTTTGACAATCGAGGCGTCTATGAAGATCAGACTGTCCTCACATTCTTCAGCGAGCGCATCGAATATGCCCTTCCAGACGCCGCGCTCGCCCCACCTGTTATACCGATTGTAAGCAGTCGTGTACGGTCCATATCGTTCCGGCAAGTCCCGCCATGGCGCGCCTGTGCGCAAAATGTAAAAGATGCCGTTCAGGATCGTACGATCATCTTTGCGCTTCGGGCCGCGGCTAACCTTTGGCAACAACGGTTCAATCACCGCCCATTCTTCATCCGACAAATCAAACCGCGCCATTTAAGACTCCCTTTCGGAAATCCCTGAATCACGCTTTGCACAAACAAATCAATCAGTTAAATTGGGTACAGACCCTAACAAAAAGGATCGCTGACGACGCTTCTATTTTCTTGCAATTCTCTTTCCTTATAAAGATTAAGCGCCTCCGGGATGACTCCCCGCACCAACGAGTTACCCCCAATTTCACAAATCTGCACTGCTGACCACTTCGTGTTGTCGCCAAATAGCAGGGCGATTGTCTCAAAGATCGAAAATTTTGTGTCGGCGATTGTTTTTACGTCATTCGAAACCGTTTTACGTGCGAATTGATCGGCGCGATCAGCACTTAATAGTCGATCACGCAACGATCGTAATCGGTCAACTGTTCCGGGACTTGCACAAACGCCCTGATTGCCGCGCAATATATCTCCGAGCATTAAAAAGCACTCTTCATAGGACTTTTCTTGCGCCTTCGAGAAATTTCGCTCGAGCGATGCGCCACAAAGCAGACAGCCAGCTTGCACATTTTCGAAAACCGTCAACGCGTATGGCAACGCGTATTTATGTGCGTAAGTATAGGTATTTATCGTCCATTCTTCCCAATTGATTGTTGGTCCGACCTGAGTGATCATGCCGTCGCGAAACCAAATTTGGCTACTTAAGTGTCTCTCAACGACCTCTGATAATGCTTTCTCAACTGCGATATCTCGATCGAAGTGCCAAGCCAATCCGGTTGAATCTTTGACAAACCTCCCATCGGGAGGAATTGGACCCATCAGAATATCTTTGAAATGATATTCGGTGTTCACTAACGAACAATCGTCAATGGGTTTGAAATACGGCGATGTTGATAGTCGTTCTTCGTGGTAGTCAAAGTGCGCGAAATATCGCTCGTAGAGTTCGGCTTGCGCACGCGTAGTGGCATCAGCTTCATCCGGTGAAAGAGCGAACCCGCCGAGGTAAACGCGGTCCCCCATCCAGTTTTCAAATATTGTTCCTGTCTTCGCAACATAATATGTTACGTCGAGAAACCGTTCTGTGGTCACAACAGTCCGCAGTGGGACCAGTGTCGTTGTCATGACAAACCTCGAGATACATCGCGCATACTTTCTGTCACTGACTTACCCAGAAGCGTATGCTTCGCGGATGCTTCAACTGTCGAAAGCGCTTGATTGAATTTCGCCAGGCTGACGTCGAAGCATTGCTGGAAACTTTTTTTGTCGTGCAATTCAACCCCTGAATCGAGGATTGCTTGAAGATTCTGACACACGTTTGAGAGCACGAACGCCGCGTGATAGACGCCAAGCATAGGCCGTTTGTCCTCCCTTACTGGTGATGAATACTCCTCGGTCGGCGGATTTTCGATAAGAGGGTCAAACTGCATTAATGCGTGCAAATAGTAATGTGCCGCTTCGTGCGTGACGTGATCAAAATAATGGACGTGAGGATTGCGTTGGTCTTGCAGCTTCGTAATGAAGATGTCGCCGAACATATCAATCGATGATAATCCCCAGCATCCATGCCCCTCCGTAATGGTCACATAGGAAACGATATCGCGCACATGCTCATAAAATAGCGTAGAACCGAGGCGCATAAGCCCGAGCGACTCGACGAAAAATCGTTCGCTATGTAAAAATTCATTGCCGTCGCAGGGTTTCAATTCCATTGGCGACTCGCTCTGATAACGGTAAGTGTCTTTTTGTTTCTGGTATACATAATCGTGCCACGGTTTCGATCCAAAATTGATGACCGAAAGTGACGGTGCAGGCATTGCGCACATGAAAACACGCGGAGCCCTTTCCAGCAGAATCGCAACGTTTACTTCGTCTCCATTCGTCATCGCATCTCGAAGTAGCGTATTGAAGTTGAATATCGAGGGACAGAGCTTTCCAGCCTGATCAGAACTTAGTTTTCCAAGAGCAAAAAGCGCCTCTGTAACATCCGCATCAAGCGTCTTCGCCGCAGATCTGATCAACGCGTTTATGCTTTTAATAATTTTCGCGTTAAAGGCCGAAGTTACGATTGACGCGGCACCCTCGTGTGGCGCGCATGTAAAGTAATTTTTTCCAAGTAAAATCATGAATACCAAGTGAATTCATAAAAAAATGTTCTGGCGAAAAAGTTAATATTCGCCAGAACAAATCGTCAACGAGGGCGGCAACTAAACTTGAATTTGCTTAAACGCTTAGAGTCTGAATCAAAAGTCTTTCATATGAAACATGCTCTTGCCAGTCGTCTTGTTGCGATACGGATGTGAGCCATGAATAGCCATGCGATAGCTGAGGTCCAGCATCGTTCCCAATCCTTGGCGAGACGGCGTGATCGCCCTAACCATGCGAATGTGCGTTCTACGACCCATCGCCGGGGCAGGACTTTAAAGCCTTTCATTTTATCGGATCGCTTGATGATTTCCATCCGGAATGGACCGACTTTTTTAAGTTTGCGCTTTAGCTTATCTCCCGCATAGCCACCATCGGCAAAGATATGGCGAAGCCATGGAAATTTGTCTCGCGCTTCCATCAACACCGCTGGTGCGCCGTCGCGATCCTGTACATCCGCGGCATGCACAAGTGCTGTCACCAGAAAGCCTTCCGTATCCGTCAGAATATGCCGCTTGCGGCCTTTTATATTTTTGCCCGCGTCAAAGCCAGTAATACCGCCACTTTCTGTGGTTTTAACCGACTGGCTATCGATCACACCTGCGCTGGGGTGTGGGCTTCTGCCGTGTGCTTCGCGGCATTCAAACAGCAGGCGGTGATTGATCTTTTCCAGCAATCTGTCATCACGCCACCAATAAAAATATTTCTGAACCGTCGAAAAAGGCGGGAAATCCCTTGGTAACATGCGCCATTGGCAGCCAGTAGACGCGATATACAACAAGGCGTTCATGATCTCCCGCATCGGCCACTTGCGAGGACGCCCCATCCGATTTGGAAGAGGTATTTCAGGTTCAATCAAAGCCCATTCGTCGTCCGTCAGATCACTTGCATAGCGCAGGAAACTGCGGTCATAATATGTGCGGGTGGTTTCATTCCAACTCATCTGATCCTCCGTGTCTTAAGCAAACAAAGAGAATCATAAGTCGTTGAAATCACCCAGATACTTTTGGATCAGGCTCTTAGGCTTTAGCACTCTCGATATCGTACCCACCGTCCATCGTAGCCTGAGATGTTTTCACAACATCCTCTGACGGAACGGTGAAAGTTTTGGAAACTTTCGATTCGATGTCATATCCACCGTCCATCGTAGCCTGAGACGTCTTCACAACGTCTTCGGCCGGGATACTAAATTTCGTATTGTCTGTCGTCATTGATTGGCCTCCTTTTTGATGAGACACCGCATTTTTTATATTGGAAACGTGTTTACATTGCGGCGTCCAATAAATAACTCTTTCCATCGCGTTTTCAATAGAGATACCGCATTCTCATTCGCTACTATTGACCAACTCCACAATGCCCCGTTTTGGTGAGAAATTGCCAGCGAATTCAAACTGTTTGCGGGGGAGCCTGAGGTGGCGCAGGGGCGGTCAGAATGTGCGCTGCGTCACTGGTTGCAAGTGATTCGCTGTGGTAAAATCTTATTGCCAATTCATTTAGAGGGAGAGAGAAATTGCCCCATAAGGTAAGACTGAAGCGCAATGCGCGCGGCGTGCTGGCGATGGTGCTGGCAGCTGGTCTGGTGGCTGTGCCCACAGCCGTGCAGGCGCAGGAGATTACATTCGCGGATGTGGTCCGCGATCCATCGAACGCTGAACTCAATTACAATTACGCCGTCCAGCAAATGACGGCGGGTGATCTGGTTTCAGCAGCGGCGGCGCTGGAGCGTATCCTGCTGACCGACCCGAACCGTCATGATGTGCGGCTACTTTACGCGGTGGTTCTTTTCCGTATGAATGACCTGCAGGCCGCAGACCGCGAGCTGGTGCAGCTTGAAGGGGCAAACCTCTCGGCCGACCTGGCCGCGGATTACGACTATTACCGTGCCCGCGTGCAGGAAGGTCGTCAGTCATCCCGGGTTTCCGGACAGTTCGTTGCCGGCATTGGCTATGATGACACTGTGCTGGGTACACTGAGTGATTTCTTCGGTTTTGTGAATGCCGAGAGTGACGGGTCAGCTATCCTCAGCGGCAATCTGCAATATGAGAAGGATCTGAGCGACGTGCGCGATCTGCGTTTCGTTGCCGGGGTGCAGGCCTTTACCAAACAATATTTCGATTTCGACTCCTTCAGCTATGCGGTGCTGGCCGGTAATGTGGGCCTTGAGGGCACGCTGGGCAGCTATGATGTTGGCGGTGCGGTTACGGCGCGGACAACTTATGTGGATGGTGAACAGTATGTGACCGCCACCGGCGTGAGCGGCAAGATCAGCCGCGATCTTTCGGCCACGACGACCGTCGCGCTCGATCTGATCTATGACGATCTTGATTTCGACAATATCGAGGTCAACGGTTTCCAGACTTTCGGGGAGACAGGGCGCAGCGGTGAGGAGTTTGCCGGTGTGGTCAGTATTGAACATCGCTATACGCCAAGACTGGCTGTTGGCGCGCAGGTTGGTCTGCTTGAACGTACAGCCGACCAGCAGGCATTTGAGTATGACGGCTGGAGTGCTGGCTTCTCGCTCGATCGCGAATGGGGCAGAGGCACCTATACGGAAGTCGATTATGCCTATCAGCAACGCGATTATTCCGGTCAGTTTGTTCAGCGTGAAGAAGACCTACATTACGTCCGGGCCAGCCTCGGGGCGCCTCTGAAGGCGCTGCTTGGTGGCGGAGAAGGGGCAACCCTGCAGGATCTGGAGGCACTGACCGTTGAAGGTTCCGTCTTCTATGAGCGGCGTGACGCAGACGCCCCGTTTGGCGCGCAGTTCTTTGAATATGATAATACCGGCGCGCAACTGCGCTTTGTTTGGGGGTTCGGCCAATGAGGAAGATCATGATCACAGCCTTTGGAAAAACCGCCTTTGTTGGCCTGACAGCCAGTCTTGCTGCCAGCCTGATGATGTCAGCCTCTGCGCTTGCGCAAGGCGTTGATGTCGGTGTCAATGCCGCTGTTCGAAATCAGGTGACGCTGCAGAGCGATGGCACTGCGGCGCGGCCTGCTGTCCCGGCGGAAACTGTCTTCCTCGGTGACTCTGTTGTCTCCGGCGCGGACTCGGCCTTGCAAATTCTGCTCAAGGACGAAACCGTGTTCACCGTTGGTGCAAATGTTGACATGACCATTGATGAGTTTGTGTACGACCCATCAGCGCAAACCGGGTCTCTGGCCGCCACCGTGAAGAAGGGGGCTTTCCGCTTCATGTCCGGCAAGATTGCCCAGGCAAATCCGGACGACGTGACGCTGGTTACACCAACGGCCAATATCGGCGTGCGCGGAACCGTGCTTGACGTGGTTGTGGGTGAAGATGCACTGGCCGCGGCCCGCCAGAGCGGCATTGATACAACCGGTGCGGCTGCCGCTGGCGATGGTGCGACGCTTGTCGTGCTGCGTGGCCCGGGGCGAGAGCAGTCCGGGTTGAACAAGGATGGCGGTGCCTCTGTCACCACGGGTGGCAATACGGTGACCTTGTGGAAAAGCGGCACAGCGGTTTTCGTGCCGCGTTCAGGCGGGCAGGTCTTTGGGCCTTTCCGGTTTGATGACAGCCTGTTCTTCTCAGTGGCAGGAGATGTGGGGACACAGGTGACGGGAGACAGTCAGCGTCCACCACGTGATCTGCGCCCGGTCATCCGTGATGTGCCGGACCTGCGCGACCTGCGTCGTCCGGGCCCGCCAGGTGGACCTGGCCGTGGACCATGCCCGGGTGAATGCCCGAATAATCAGGAAGATGCCTTTGGCGGTGACACCGGATCCAATTTCTGATTCGTCGCGCTGATCCTTTGATGTGTTACTTCGCCGCCTGTGAGATGCAGGCGGCGAAGTTTTTTATGCGGGCCTGCTGATTTTCCGGAAAGGTCCGGCTTTCAACCGCAAGATTGAGGGCACCGCCCCAGTGCATGTGGAAATATCCGGCCGTGCCGGAAAAGGGCACCAGAAAGCCTTCCGGTAACGGATCACCATTGACTAGCGCGAACATTGTTTTACCGGCAAGACGTTTGCCGACGGATTTGCGGGTCTCCGTCAGGTCAGTTAGGCGGTCAAAGGTGACCTTCAACTGCGCGCTCATGCTGTACCAGTAGACCGGGGTTGCAAAGATAATGACCTGCGCGGCGTCTACAGCTTCTGCAACAACTGAGAAGTCATCCGCCTCGTGACGATGGTCATAATCATAGGGGGCGATGGACAGGCGCCCAAGGTCTATCAGGTGGCTGCCCGGCAGATGCATGGATGTCGCATCCACAAGGGCCCGTGTCTTCCCGGCTGGATTGCTGGTGCCGAGAAGAAACAGGATGTTGCTGTCGGCCTCAGACATAGAGATTCTTTTCTGCCGGAATATCGGTGAAATATTCAACGAACTCGAATTCCAGGCCGGCCTTGTCCACATAATAGACATTGCGGCGGTGTGGATGTTCCTCGCCCATGTGGTCAGGCTCGAAACCGGCCTTGCTCAGGCGCGCGATCAGGCGAGCGAGGGAGGGCACTTCAAAACCGATATGGGCCAGTCCCGGTGTATGCCCTTTCAGGTCGCGCTGTTCACCGACAGCATTGTCATTAAGGGTGACGTAGAAGTCGTCATCGCCGAAATGCAGCCAGTTCTGCGGGTGCCTATGCCAGGGGCGCGCGCCTTGCCCCCGGACGCGCCAGGCCGGAAAGGCCGCTTTCAGAAAGTCCAGTGTTGGTTGCATGTTGGTGACCACAAGGTTCACGTGCTCGAGCTTTGGCATGGGGTGTCCTTTCAATTAAAAAAGATATTTCTTTCTTTAATTCGGCTTGTTTTATAAAGCAATAGCTTTTATAAAAAACCATGAGCGACGATGACAGCACACCACTGAGTGCCACTTCCACGCGGCAGATTATTCTGGACCGTTTGAAGCGCCATGGTGAGCAATCAGCGGCGGACCTTGCTGCGCATCTCTCCCTCACGACGATGGCCGTGCGTCTGCAACTTTATGATCTGGCGGAAGAGGGGCTGGTCGAAGCGCGTGCTGTTTCTTCCGGTCGCGGGCGGCCAACCAAACTCTGGCACCTGACGGACGCGGCGGCCCGTATTTTTCCCGATGCGCATCAGGGGCTGGCGGTGGAATTGATCAATTCCGTCGAGGCTTTATTCGGTGCAGCGGGATTGAAGAAAGTCGTCGATCGTCATGCTGACAGTCAGCGCAAATCCTATACTGCGCTTCTCGCCGGTGCGCGCTCCCTTGGTGATCGTGCCAAGAGATTGGCAGGCGCCCGCACGGATGAAGGCTATATGGCCGAAGCAGTCCGGGAAGGGCGCGACTGGCTGCTGATCGAGAACCATTGCCCGGTCTGCTCTGCTGCCAGGACCTGTACCAGTCTGTGTGCCAATGAACTGGAAGTGTTTCAGGATGTGCTCGGGCTTGACGTTCGCGTGACCAGAGAAGAGCATATTCTGCAAGGGGCCCGCAGATGCGCGTACCGGATCAGCAAAGCCTGATACCTATAAGCCTGTCGCTACCCGCCATATTGTTCCATGTCTTCGTCAGAGACATCAAAATTGGCGTAGATGTTCTGCACATCGTCGAGATCTTCAAGGGCGTTCATGAGCTTCATGAGTGTACCGACTTTTTCGCCAGAAACTTCGATCAGGTTTTGGGGTTTCCAGATCAGTTTGGTGCTTTCAGCTTCCTCGAACCGGTCTTCCAGTGCCTTGGCCACATCCATCAGGTCTGTATCTGCCGTGTAGACCGTATGACCATCTTCTGAGCTTTCAACGTCATCGGCCCCGGATTCTATCGCCGCTTCCATCATCTCGTCTTCTGACGCCTTGTCCGCCGGATAGATAATTTCACCGACGCGGTCGAAGCCGAAGGAGACAGCGCCAGTCTCCCCCATATTGCCGCCGTTCTTGGAAAAGGTGGAGCGCACATCGGAGGCAGAGCGGTTGCGGTTGTCGGTCAGTGCCTCAACGATAATGCCGACGCCTTCCGGGCCGAAGCCTTCATAGCGGATTTCTTCGTAGTCTTCGCCGTCAGCGGCGCTCGCCTTGTTGATGGCGCGCTCGATATTGTCCTTCGGCATGGACTGGGACTTGGCGTTCTGCACGGCAAGGCGCAGGCGCGGGTTCATGTCCGGGTCGGGCATCCCCATTTTGGCTGCGACCGTGATCTCCTTGGACAGGCGGGAAAACAGCTTGGAGCGCGCTTTGTCCTGCCGCCCTTTACGGTGTTGAATATTCGCCCATTTGGAATGTCCGGCCATGCCGCGCCTCTTCGTATTTTTATATTTTAACTCAGGAAGTGTGGCCTTTACCGTGCGGCTTCACGGGTTTCAAGGCCCAGAAGAGTCTGATGTCTGGTACAGGCCGGGTCAGGCCGGGTCAGGCCCGGTCAAGATCAGGTCACGCGATAAGGTCACGCGCGTCTTCTTCGCCAAGCGACGATCAGGGCGGCCACGGCTGTTGCCAGACAGAGATAGAAAAGCAGCAGCTTCGTGGGCGTCAGCCAGGCCTTGGTCCAGAGCAGGTCCATATTGCCGGTCAGCAACTGAACCTGGACGACCCCTTCCATGAGGTCAGCGAGGATGACAGCGATGCCCGGCAGCGCGAAGACTGGTTTGAGAAAGCGCATGGCAAGGCCGATAAAAAGCGGGCCATAGGTCAGCGGGTAAGCCACATCCAGGGTGGCGGTCGTCCAGACGTGGACTTGTCGCTGTGTTTCACTCATCGCTGCGATATGTGCGCGGATCAGTTCAGGGTCGCTGAATTCGTCAATCACCTCGAATTGCCAGATCAGCATGATGACGCCAAAACCGATCGTCTCAAGGATGAACAGGCCGAACAGCCACCACAGGGTTGATGTTTTTGTCAGCCAGTTCATCATGATTGTTTGACCCTCATCGCATGTCAGCCTCTGGCGAAGCGTTTGGTTACAAAGATCAGCAGGATCAACAGGAAGAAGACAGCGAAATAGCCGATCAGTTCCTGCAGCGACAGACGCATGAGCGCATTCCATGACTCGATTGTCTGTGCTTCCCAGACACCGAATGACAGCCAGCCGGGGGCTGAAAGCCAGTTCCAGATATAGGTGAAGAGCCCAAGGATGACGGTGGCTTCAAAGATCCAGCCGAAGATTGCCGTCACTTTCTGCATTCTGAGGCCAGCGAAAATTGAAATGGCGATGATCGGCAGCAGCACGACCAGAGATGCACTCTGGAAAACATAGCCGACTGAATTGAAAATATCGTTGAAAATTTCTGATATCATGGGTCCCACGCTCCTTTTACCGTCTGTTAACCATACAGGAACGGAGATGGCTTTTCATAGTTCCAAAACAGGGAATTTCAGGGCCAGCAGGACATAATGCGGCCAACTTGCAGGTTTTCGGCTGAACCTGTTGTGCGCATTCGCGTTTAACGGGATTGTGCAGCGCAATAACTGAGAGGGGCGGGTTGGCATGGGCCGGACATCCACCATTGAGCAGATCTATGAGACCGTTGCGATAGAGGATGAAGGGCGCGCCTGCCGCGATATTCCCGACAGTGCCTGCCGGGAGGAGCCGCGCAACTTCCTGGCCCATGTGGGGGCGCTGGCATTGTCAAAATCCGCTGACGGACTGATTGACCCCAAGCTGGTGCTGAGCTGGCTGATGACGGCCCTCGGGGCGCCTGCTTTCCTGCTGGGCCTGCTTGTGCCTGTGCGCGAAGCAGGGGCCTTGCTGCCGCAATTATTTACCGCAGGCGCGATCCGGCGCTTGCCGCAGCGCAAGTTTGTCTGGGCGGCTGGTGCTTTTGTGCAGGGGCTGTGCGCGGTGGGCATTGGTGTATCGGCGCTTTTACTGGAGGGGGCGCAGGCCGGCTGGATGATTGTCGGCTTTCTGGCGCTGCTGGCGGTGGCGCGCAGTGCCTGTTCAGTGTCGTATAAGGATGTTCTGGGGAAGACGGTGTCCAAGTCACGCCGCGGCAAGGCAACAGGGCTGGCCGGCACGCTCTCGGCGGCGGCGATCATCCTTTTTGGCCTGCTGCTGACATTTGACATTGGTGACAGGTTTTCGCTTGTGGTGGGGGCGTTGTTTCTGGCCGGTGGCCTATGGCTTAGCGGCGCGGTGCTTTTCCTCAGCCTGCAGGAACAGGCAGGCGCGACAGAAGGGGGCAAGGCAGCGTTCAGTGCGGCCATGGAAAACATCTCCCTGCTGAGAGAAGATGCGCAACTGCGCCTGTTTATTCTGGTGCGGGGCTTGCTCACGGGCACGGCCCTGGCCCCGCCTTTCATGCTGGCCGTTGCAGCAAGTGGCGGCGGGGAACAGGATTATGCCGTGCTCGGATATTTGCTGCTGGCTTCGGCACTGGCGTCCCTGCTCAGTTCCTATGTCTGGGGCCGCCTTGCGGACCGCTCCAGCCGCAAGGTGCTGCTGTTCACTGGCGTGGTGGGGGCAGCGGCGCTGGGCGGTGCGGCTGTTGCCGGCTATGCGGGCTGGTTGACAAACAGCCTTCTGCTGGCGGGGTTTCTTTTTGTACTGATGATTGCCTATCAGGGTGTACGGCTCGGGCGCTCAACGCATCTTGTGGATATGGCGACGGAAGAAACGCGCGCAACCTACACGGCTTTGTCGAACACTGTCATCGGTATTGTGCTGCTGGCGGGCGGCCTGTTTGGCGTGCTCGCTGCCTTTGCAGGATCGGCAACGGTGCTCGCGGTGATGGCAGCGATGTCAGCCCTGGCGGCGCTTGCAGGCATGGGCCTGAAAGAAGTGCAGGCAGAGTAGAATTTATACTGGATCAGAATGCGTGAAGATCGCCAGAAGCGACTTTTCACAGGTGCCTTTCCTATATCTTGAATATCGCAGGTGTGAACTTAAAAACTCTCACCTTGTGCGGCTTAAAAAAGCTCAAATGGGACCCAAAATTTACTTGCAAAGCATATACTATGAAACTTTACTCCTACGGCACAGTTTATAGCTTTATGAAGTTGCCTCCTGGCATATGACCACTCGACCAAACGCATGTTTATGAACACGTTGTTGCTTTCTTTCTCACTCCTGACGCTCGCCTGTTTCAGCGTGAACGACACGGCTTCTCAATCGCGTTTCGACAATTGGTCGACCGATCAGAACCCCTTATCTGTTGAGGGAAAAGAACGAATTGATGCTTTTCTTAAAGATAGTGGATCTTCGTCAGCGCTTATTCTGTATGAAGGTCAGATCGCTTATCAATATGGCGATATCCACCGGAAGCATTTGATCCATTCAATCCGCAAAGCAATCTTGGGTATCCTATACGGACAGTTGATCCAGGACGGCCGCATAGCGCTGGATGAACGCGTGGGGGATTTGGCGTTGGCTGAGGCAGAAACTCCGTTCTCAGATCTTGAAGCCAGTGCAAGTGTCAAACAGCTGCTGGAATCTCGAAGCGGCATATATTTGCCCGCTGCGGCAGAGTCAGCTGCGATGAAAGAAAGCCGTCCTGCGCGTGGCTCCCACGAGCCTGGAGAGGCCCATTATTACAATAATTGGTCCTTCAACGCTCTGGGCACCCTGTTTGAAGAAAGATCATCCAAGACGATCTACGAGGCTTTTCAGGATCAAATGGCTGAACCCCTTGGCATGACCTCTTTCAAAGGAAAAATTGGAAATCTTGTGCTTCGGGAGAACGCGGAGGAGTTGGATATATTACCTTCCTCTCTATCCGATGTGGACGGATTTTACTTCCACGAGCCTCAAAAGTCCCGTCACAAAGCCTATCATTTCCGCCTATCAGCCCATGATCTTGCACTTTTTGGTCAGCTGTTACTACAGGATGGTATGTGGGAGGGCAGACAACTCATCTCAAAGGATTGGATCGATCAGGCAACAACTTGCCGATCCGTCGTGAATGAGGACATCGGCGGCGGTATGTCTCTTTGTTATGGCATGATGTGGTCCGTCGCCGTCCGCGATGGTAATGTAATATCTTTTAGCCATACAGGATACGGCTCTCATCTGATATCTGTACACCCGGGTGCGGACATGGTTATCGTACACCGGGCGCCGACGGAAAATCCTGATTTCCAACGAAAGAACCACCCGTCACAACTTATTGGCCTCACGTTCCAGGCGTTCTACTCAGGTGACTGAGACGCACGCGCTGGCCGCATAGAGGACGTTCCCATTCATCCCTTTTCATCCGCAATGATGGGCGAACGGACATTCAAACCGTCCCTATGAAATTTCGCATAAACGCCAAATCCGGTCAGTCTGTTTGTTATAGGCCCTGAGGGCAGGAGCTGGCTATGGTCAGTCGCCCAGCAATATCTGCGCGATGTCGGCTGCGTGGATTGCGGTTGCGTCCAGTACCGGAATGTCACAATCAGCCTGTTCGAGGATCATGCAAAGCTCCGTACACCCTAGGATAACGGCATCTGCCCCCTGCTGCTGATGGTGCCCGACCATGCTGGCCATGTCAGCACGGGAAGCGGGCGTGACCACCCCTTCCACCAATTCGTCAAAAATGATCCGTCCGATCATGTCCCGGTCGTGCGCGGATGGCGTGATGATATTGCCGTGATAGCGCTGCGCGAGCTCTGGCTTGAAAAAGTCACCGCTCATCACCCAGGGGGTGCCTGTCAGCAGGGGCTGCTGGATGTTCTGCGCCTGCATGGCCCTGGTCAGGCTGTCATGCATGTGGATGAGCGGCAGGCCGGTTCTTTCTGCGGCTGCCGCGGCCCCCACATGGGTTGTGCCGGAGGTGATCGCCAGCGCCTCCGCGCCGCCGGCTTTCAGGGCTTCTGCCCCGCGCACAACTTCGGCGATAAAATCCGGCCAGGCATGATGATGGTAATGGTCGATCATCACGCCATAGTCGAGCATGTAATAAAGGACGTTAGCGGAATGTTGTCCGCCATGCTTCTTGCGCGCCGCCGCATTCAGGTGCCGGTAATAGAGGATCGTGGCTTCGGGACTGACGCCGCCAATCAGGCCAATGCGCTTCATCTTGCTTCTCGCTGCTGATCGTTATTTGGAATTCGCTCATAGCATAGTATCTTCCCTCCGAAAAAGAGCCGTTGGCATGAATTATTCTTCTGTTGGCATAAGGAATAGTGGGGCAGCGGCCGTGACCAATATACAAAACGGGGAGGGGCGACATGCAGGTGACGGTTGAAACACAAGGGCCGGTGGCGATTGTAACCATCAACAGGCCGGCGCGGCGCAATGCTGTGGACCAGCCCACGGCGGAAGAGCTGGTGGCGGCCTTTGAACAGTTCGACGCGGACCCGGCCTTGTCGGTCGCGGTTTTTACGGGCGCGGGCGGGACATTCTGCGCTGGCGCTGACCTCAAGGCCCTGTCTGACGGGGAGCGCAAGACGGTGCGCGAGGAGGGCCAGTTTGCCCCGATGGGCCCGTCACGGATGCGGCTTTCCAAGCCGGTGATTGCCGCTGTCGAAGGCTTTGCGGTGGCGGGCGGTCTGGAACTGGCGCTGTGGGCAGATATGCGCGTTGCGGGAAATTCTGCCGTGTTCGGTGTCTTTTGCCGCCGCTTTGGCGTGCCGCTGATTGACCTTGGCACAATTCGCCTGCCCCGCCTGATCGGGCAGTCGCGCGCGGCAGACATGATCCTGACCGGGCGCGAGGTGAAGGGGGCCGAAGCGCTTGATTTTGGGTTGGCCAACCGGCTGGTGCCGGATGGGCAGGCGCTGGCCAGTGCGCTGGAACTGGCACAGGATATTGCTGCCTTCCCGCAGCGCTGCCTGCGCAATGACAGACAATCCATGTACGAACAATGGGACCTCACGGAAGCCGAGGCGATCCGTAACGAGATGCGGCGGGGGCTTGATACGATCCAGTCAGGGGAGACCCATGCCGGGGCCAGTGCCTTTGCAGGGGGCAAAGGGCGGCATGGTGCGTTTTAAGGCAGCGACCTCTAGCGGTCGTGCCTCAGGGTGAGGTTTCCTGACCGGGTTTGGTGGGAAGCGGCTGTTCGGTGGTAGTGGATGGAGTGGCGGGTTGTTACGAAACCCGGACATTAGGGTTAGCGAGAATAACGGGCAAATACTCGGCAAGAAACGGTCGTGCGGCTCAACAGGCTAAATGTCTGGAATCTATTCTAGTAGCGACGTAGTTTAGACGGGTAGGACTGAATCTCGGATGACACTGACCTAAGCCACATCCATTTTTACGATACAGAAAGTTCAACGTTGCCTAATTCGAAACCAATATCTGAAGAAGCCGTGTGGGACCTCATCAATGCAGGCATTCCACATTTGACGGCCTCGGAAGCCTTATTCTTTGAAGCCATTCGTGTTAATCCGGAAAAATGGACTCTGGACCCATGGGGCAATGAAGGTGGCGGATTTTGGGTAATTGGCGTGATCGGAAAGACGGTGATATGGTTCAATGACATTGAAGACGGTTTCAACCATTCTCTCTACAAAAAATATGGAACCATCGGAGAGTATTGGTGCAATCAAGATGACTTCCCCTTTGCAGTCAAGTTAGTGAAGTCCCTGGTCGATACTGGCAGCCCGCATGCAAGAGCACAGCCGCCGAAAATTCCTTGAGCAAATTCTAATGATGGAATTCGCTCCGTATATAGTCACTCAATTTTTCAAATTGACTGGCTGCAAAGGGCCAATTCTGTTGAAAAACTATTTTGAGGTCCTCTGGCAAGTGCGCGGTTGGAATATTCGTTTGCCATAAGCCTTTAATTTAGCGTATCGGTTCAAGCATCTCAAATGCTCAATACAAAATATCTGGCGTATACTGAGTATAATAGCGAGTTTTGAGTTTTTCAACAGAATTGGCCAGAAGAGGACGTTTCCATTTCAATCGGCAATGTCTGGTATGTGATGCATTCTCGACTCAGTTTTTTTCTTCTGAATCATGATAGATATCCAAGTGCAATATTAGTCCGCGTTCGCCAATATGTTGCAGGGTTTCTGGGGAAAATCTTACTCCTTCATTCTCCTCGAGCATAAACAACCCACAAAAGATATCGCCATCGTACTGCTGCGATAATTTTTGCCATGCGGTAAAGTCGTTCGAAGTACCAGCCAGTAACTCCGCAATTTGCGTATCGAAATCTCCAGGCGAACGGCGTTCTACATGTAGACGCCAACTTCCCTTTCTGGCAGTTCGTTCCCTCCCAGTCTTGGGATTCTTTATTATTTCACCCTTGGCTGCTGCCACAGTCGGTGTTTTGCCTATAATCCGGGTTACCTCATCAGGTATGAGTTGATCACCAAAAAACCTTAGAGCCTGATCCAAAAGTATCTGGGTGATTTCAACGACTTATGATTCTCTTTGTTTGCTTAAGACACGGAGGATCAGATGAGTTGGAATGAAACCACCCGCACATATTATGACCGCAGTTTCCTGCGCTATGCAAGTGATCTGACGGACGACGAATGGGCTTTGATTGAACCTGAAATACCTCTTCCAAATCGGATGGGGCGTCCTCGCAAGTGGCCGATGCGGGAGATCATGAACGCCTTGTTGTATATCGCGTCTACTGGCTGCCAATGGCGCATGTTACCAAGGGATTTCCCGCCTTTTTCGACGGTTCAGAAATATTTTTATTGGTGGCGTGATGACAGATTGCTGGAAAAGATCAATCACCGCCTGCTGTTTGAATGCCGCGAAGCACACGGCAGAAGCCCACACCCCAGCGCAGGTGTGATCGATAGCCAGTCGGTTAAAACCACAGAAAGTGGCGGTATTACTGGCTTTGACGCGGGCAAAAATATAAAAGGCCGCAAGCGGCATATTCTGACGGATACGGAAGGCTTTCTGGTGACAGCACTTGTGCATGCCGCGGATGTACAGGATCGCGACGGCGCACCAGCGGTGTTGATGGAAGCGCGAGACAAATTTCCATGGCTTCGCCATATCTTTGCCGATGGTGGCTATGCGGGAGATAAGCTAAAGCGCAAACTTAAAAAAGTCGGTCCATTCCGGATGGAAATCATCAAGCGATCCGATAAAATGAAAGGCTTTAAAGTCCTGCCCCGGCGATGGGTCGTAGAACGCACATTCGCATGGTTAGGGCGATCACGCCGTCTCGCCAAGGATTGGGAACGATGCTGGACCTCAGCTATCGCATGGCTATTCATGGCTCACATCCGTATCGCAACAAGACGACTGGCAAGAGCATGTTTCATATGAAAGACTTTTGATTCAGACTCTTAGGCTGACAGAACTTTTATGAAGAACAGTCATACTTCCTCGTTAATCGAACAATTCATAATTCGTATTACTGTAATCGTGACAGCAAACAAAGCAGGCCCCGCGGACCGAGTGGCCTTCTAATCATCCAATCCGGCTGCTCATCGCCAGAAATACCCGGTCAATGTGCTGATCCCTCACGACCGCTCCTCGTGACGAGCTGCCTGAAATTCAAACTGCGGCAGGGGCAAATCATTCCTTGACTTTATTGCAGCGCACAACGATATCGGCAATCTACGGATTCCGGTTGCCGCGTGAGCAGCCAGCCCTGCTGAAAAGCTCTGACAAGAGATGTTCAGACATCGTTAAGGCTGAAAGACTAGAAAACAGCATGGGCAAGATACCCGGAGAATGCCAACGCTGCCGGACAGGCAGATGGCACCTCACAAGTTTCCCATTTCACGCGGGGTTCTAACGATGCTGTGGCCCGCCAGGACAATCAGGTCCCGGGTGAATACGCGTCGTAACCGCAGATGACATGCGCTGTCTGGTGCCTGCACCGCGCGCATGAATTTTTACTGGCGCTTTTGCGCCTGACCGAAAGATATTATTTTGACACAGAATGAAAACAGTTTTGCCAGTCTTGGACTGGCTCCAGCCATCCTTAAATCCGCAAGCCGTCTTGGCTTCACCACGCCAACGCCGATCCAGCGCAAAGCCATTCCGCTGGTGCTGCAGGGGCGCGATATCATGGGCCTGGCCCAGACAGGCACCGGCAAGACAGCCGCCTTCGGCCTGCCGCTTGTGCACCATCTGATGAGCAATCATGACAAACGCCAGCCCAAGTCTGTGCGCGCGCTTATTCTCGCGCCAACGCGGGAACTCGTGAACCAGATTGCCACAAACCTGCGCGATTATGTGCGCGGCGGACATCTGAACGTGCAGAGCGTTGTTGGTGGTGCTTCCATTGGCCTGCAGATCAGGAACCTGTCACGCGGCACAGATGTGCTGGTGGCAACACCCGGTCGTCTGCTTGACCTGCTGGACCGCCGGGCCCTGACCCTGTCGGACACGAAGTTTCTGGTGCTGGATGAAGCAGACCAGATGCTGGACCTTGGCTTTATCCATGCCCTGCGCAAGATCGCGGCACTGGTCGGGACACCGCGCCAGACGCTGCTTTTTTCTGCAACGATGCCAAAACAGATGGCAGAGCTTGCCAGCACGTATCTGAGCGATCCGGTACGCGTGGAAACGGCACCGCCGGGCAAAGCTGCTGACAAAGTGCGCCAGAGCGTTCACTTCGTTGACCAGCGCGGCAAGACGGATCTGCTCAAGTCCCTTCTGGCGCAGCGCCCGGATGATTTGTCCCTGGTCTTTTCCCGCACAAAACACGGGGCAGAAAAGCTGATGAAGCAGCTTGTGGCGACCGGCTTTGCCGCCGGGTCTGTGCATGGCAACAAGAGCCAGAACCAGCGTGAGCGCGCCATTAAAGCGTTCCGTAACGGGAGTATTCGTGTGCTGGTTGCAACGGATGTGGCAGCGCGCGGTATTGATATTCCAGGCGTGAGCCATGTCTATAATTATGACCTGCCGGAAGTGCCGGAAAATTACGTTCACCGTATTGGCCGAACGGCCCGGGCCGGATCAGGCGGTCAGGCCGTTGCTTTCTGCAAGCCTGAAGATGTGCATCTTCTAAGGGCTGTCGAAAAGCTGATGGGGATGGAAATCAGTGTTGCAGGCGGCGACGTACCGGCTGACATGCCAGCGCCGTCCAAAGCCAAAAAACGCAGCCGCCCGAAGCGCAACCGCAATGCGGGCAAGCCTGACTGGGCCAGAAAAGAAGCGTCTGGCAATTCTGGTGCCGGGCAGGGGGATGCCGGACATGGCGATGCCGCCACTGCGGCAGCAGAGCCTGGCAGAAAAGGCAAGCCACCGGCACGGGCCAAATCCGGTCAGCAAAAACCCGCCAAGGGCAAAAAGCCATATGCGGGCAAGCCCAATACCAGCAAGCCGCGATCCGGGAAACCTGGTGCTGGCAAGCCGGTTTCCGGCAAACCTGCATCAGGAAAACCTGCTGCGGGCAGGGCCTCCTCGTCAAAACGCAATGGCCCGCGCGCCGGCGGACGGGCTGCTGCCTGATGTAATTCAGCCGCGGTCAGCCAATACCCGCTTCGGGCTTGGTTGACCGCCTGCATTTTATCGCCCAGAGTTTGACTTTGTTTGGAGTCAACATCATGAAAAACCGGTTTTTTACTGCAGGTGTCAGTGCGCTGATGCTTGGCCTTTTTGCGGCCACCAGCGCGAGCGCGCAGGGAACGTCCAACGCCATGCCAGCCCCGGCGATCGAGCCAAATGATGTCATCATGCTGAACGGCGTCGATCTGCGCCAGCTTGCACAGGTTGCTGTCACGTCCGGCATTGCCAATGCCAGTGTGCAACAGGCGAGCATTGGAGAGATTGTCGTTCTGGATGCGGGTGAAGGTGGCCAGTTCTTTGCCACCACATTTGGCTGTGAGGCAGGTGTGTGCCGTGGCATCCACTTCGTTGCGCTGATTGATGGTCAGGGGACGGACCCGACAACAATTAACTTCAACGCGTTTAACGGGCCGCGTCCGCAGGGCAATGCCGGATATGCGCCGGATACGGGTGACATCGGTATCCAGCGCCTGATTACGAGCTTTAATGGCGTCACTGCTGGCGGTGTTGCCGCAGAAATCGCCATCTTTATGGGCTATGCCTCGTCTTTTGTGGACTGGTATGGGGAGCAGAACCGCGTTGTTGCAGCCTCTTTGCCGGAGGATTTCGAGCCTCTTGTTGCATCAAAGATCGACAATATGATTGAAGGTGATCAGGCAGCGGATAAAACGGTCAGCCTCAATAAGTTTGTGGGCAGCCTGCGCGAGGCTGAACTATTGGGCGATGACTCATTCTTCAAGGGTGAGAAATAGGCTGACGCAAAGGCCTGTCCTGGCTCAGCCGAGGGTTTTTTGATGGAAGTTTCTCCAGCTATGGGAGGGGCTGATTTTTATCAGCGCTCCCACAAGCCATGCTGAATGCCACCAAGAAAATAGATCGCAAATTTTCCCTGACCGGGAATGTCCGTCGCCAGCATGGCAAACTCGCCGCCAGCGGCCTGAACATCCGCGATGGCGACTTCGATATCGTCCACCAGCAGATAGGGGCGCACAACCGGCGTTTCTTCTGCACTCAACGGGGGGCGAACACCGATCCGGCCGCCACCAGCCAAATCTGCGACACGCGCGGTGCCTAGACCGGGTTGCGGGTCGCTGAATGTCACATCATGCTGTTTGGCCAGAATCTGGCAGGTTGTCTCAACATCTTCCGTGACTATTTCCAGATACTGAACGGGTATGACAGCTTTTTCCATGGATGTGTCGTCTCCTGCTGAAGCGGGACCTGTTATGGCAAAGGCTGCAAGAGCCAACGCGAGACCAGCGATAAAATTTTTCATGATGACTTTTTACCGGGTGCAGCGGAATAAATCAATGTTCGGGCATTGGGTTCAAGGGTTGCTCTGACGCGCTATTTGACGTGGCGGGAGCGCCTAGAAGCGTTGCAGGAGGCGCTCCAGATATTCAATCTCGTCGCGGGACAGGCCGGGCTCTGACAGGCGCTGGCGCAGTCTTTCGACCAGTTCGCGGGCACGCTCCGGGTCACTGAGATCCGGAATGCCGATGGCATTGCCGGGCACGGCAGCCCCATAAGGCCGCCCGAGGGGGTCAACATCTGCCGGGGCACCGTCAGCATTTTCACCAAAGCCCTGTTCGGTGTCACCCTGCTCGCCTTCATTTTGTGCCCGCATGACTTCTTCAGCAATGCCTTCGGCACCCCGGCGCAGGGCTTCAAGTGCGCTTTCCTGCGCCTTGCTGGCCATGTCCGGATTGTCAGCAGAAAGACCTTCTACGGCCTCATTCATGAAGTCACGTGCTTCCTCAAAGGCATTGCGAATAGCCTCACCATTCTCGCTGGCCGCCACATCGCCCAACTGGTCGAGCACATCAGAGAGTTCATCGGCCAGCGCTTCCTGTTCCTGACGCAACTGTGTGGTGGAGCGGGCTCCGTTACCTGCACCGTCAAGGCCAAATTGTTCGCGTAAAGAGTCAAAGGTTTCGTCCGCCAGTTCCCGCTGCCGCCCGATCAGCTCTCCTGCCGCGCCCATGCTCTGGCTGCCGGGGCTGTTCCCGGCGGAGCCATTGCCGGGTTGGCCTTCGCCAGCTGCGGGTTGCCCGCCTTCACCAGCGCCTTGTTGACCGCTGCGCCCGGTTGATCCGTCAGCAGAACTCTGACCACTAATTTGCAGATTTTCCAGCATCTGCTCGAGGGATGACAGCATCTGCCGGGCCGCATTATTGGCACCGGACTGGGTGAGATCATTGATGGAGTCGAGCATTTCATCGAGATCGCTCTGCCCCAGCTCCTCACTTGGAGCAGACTGGTCCGCGACAGCCTGACCGGACTCGGCAAGGGCCTGAATGTAATTCTGCATGGCAAGGCGCAGGTCTTCCACCAGGCTGGCAATCTCGCCTGGCGGCGCACCGCGCTCCAGCGCTTCGCGCAAGGCAGATTGCGCCGCCTCCAGGGCACGCCGGGCAAGCTCCAGAGCCTGATCTTCCAGTTGCAGCGCCAGTGGCCAGAAGCTGTCAACAACGCTGCGAACATCCGTGAGCGTTGGTTCTTCAGGTACCGGAGCACTTGGCCCGGTGTTCAGGGCAACAGACTGTTGCAGCATATCCCAATAGGCGGTGCGTAGCAGCAGATAGTCCACGGGCCTGTCGAAAAAACGGTCCGGGGCCAGGGTGAGAGCGCCAAGGGCGCGGGTGGAGTTGCGCAGATTGTCCGGTGCGACGGCCAGATTGCGCCGTTCATGGATAATTGCCTGTGCCAGTGGATTGAAAAATTCGCGCTCGGGCAGGGTCGCCTTTTCGCTCAAGGTCTCCGCGACATTGCCAGCACCGTCGCGCACTTCCAGGCGGATCAGCACATCAAGCCCGGCCCAGGGATGGTCCGTCAGGTCAAGGTCGGCGGTGCGCGGCCCTTCAATGCCGGTTACGGTCGTCACCTCAAGGCGTTCTGGTGTTGTCAGGGCGTTACTGGAAAATGCAGGCGCATCAACGGGCCGTGGCTGTTCGGGATCAAGCATCATGATCGCGGTTGCGCCAGTGATGCCATAGTCATCACGAATTTCGACAACCATGCGTACACGGTTTTCTTCGGTAATGGTTGGCGCTTCGCGAAAGACCACATTGGGCGCACGGTCCGGTGTCACGACAACGGGCCAGCTGCTTTTGCGCCCCTGCACGGTAAGCACGATAGCGCTGTTGGCGGTCAGGTCACTTTCACCGATCAGCGTGCCGTCCGTCTCTTCCAGCGGGGGCCGCGTTCGCCCGTCTGCCGTATGCACATCAATGCGGCCCCGGCTGAAACCGCGACTGCCGGCGATGCGGGCGTGGAGCACAGAGCCGGCGGGCACATTGACCTGATCGCCATTGCCCTGGGGCGGACTGGCAGATTGCAGCAGCACGACGGGGGCCTTGCCGGTGTAGCCCGGTGGATCAATCCAGAGGTCCACGGTGACAGGCGCATCCTTGTTCATTTGTGGCGACAGGGCATAGGCAAGGCGTGGGGCCACATCACCCCAGGATACAAACAGCGCAAAAACCATCAGGATAATGACGGCATAGCGCAGGCCGAGGGGGTCCCGCCGGTCAGCGGTTATGCTGCTGGCCTTGCCCACACGCACGTCCCGACCCAGCGCGCGCATCCGCGCGAGATGCGCCTGCCACAGGGGGTTGTCCTCTCCAGCGGTGGCGAATGGTTTGTCCTGCAGCGACTGGAGCGGCGCATGAGGCAGCGCACTGTCCGCTTCGAGGCGTTGCAGCGCTTGTGCATCATCCGGCCATGTCAGCCCGGATACGTCCTTGTCGAGGCTGTAAACAAGCACCCCCATCAGCAGGCCGAGTACGGCATAATGCATCAGCCCTGGCATGATCTGCCAGAGATCAAACAGGCTGATCAGCAGGAAAAGGCTGATGGCCCCAAGGGCCGGCAACAGGGCAGGCCAGAGTTTTTCCAAAAACAGCGTGCATTTGGCCCGCACGATACTGATGCGGTGCCGCGATGCCGCGTCTCTATCCTCTTGTGATTCTGGTTCTGCCATAGCCTTCAATATCTAGCGTGTCCGGCCGGGCGCGTCGATTTTCTTTTCCGTCATGCCTGTCTCATGGTTACCGGCCCGGCTCTTGCAAAAGATATGAAGGAAAACTTAACGATCAGATACCGGACGCCCGCTCATGAATTCACCTGCCTCGCAATCTGCCAGACCTGTTTCAAATTCGGATATGCGGCGCGAGACAATGCGCCAGCGCTGGTCCCGGATTAGTGAATTTGCCCGGGCGGCCCGCGCGGACCGCCAGCTTTTTCTCGCGTCGGCGGCCCTCGCCATTATCTATAATCTGGTCGGGGCCTTGGACATTATCTCGACGGTTGCTGGCCTGCAGGCTCAGCTTGGGGAAGAAGCGAACCCATTTGTGCGCCTGCTCATGGATAATCTGGCCAATGGCTGGATCCTCGCCAAGCTCACACTTCAACTGCTGGTCACGGTCATGATCCTGTGGTTCCCGCACCGGCTGGTGTTGATGATCTTTGCCGTGCCGGTCGCCGTGACGGCCATGGTCGTCTGGAACAACCTGCAAATCGCCGGAATGTTTTAGCCTTCAGACCCAGTCGGGGACGGATTCCATGGCGAGGATTTGCGCTGTTGTCGGGCGCTTTCTGATGACGGCATATCTGTCACCATCGACCAGCACTTCCAGCACCAGCGGGCGCGTATTGTATTGGGAAGCCTGCACCGCGCCATAGGCCCCGGCGGTCAGAAACGCGACAAGGTCGTTTTCGGCCAGTTCCGGCAGGTCGCGCTGCCGGGCGAATGTATCTCCCGTTTCGCAGACTGGGCCGACAAGGTCGTATTTCACTTTGCCGCCCTGGCTGCCGGGTTCCCGTACCGGGATAACGTCGTGCCAGGCATCGTAAAGGGCAGGCCGGATCAGATCATTCATGGCAGCATCAAGGATCAGGAAGCGGCGGCTCTCGCCTTCCTTGTGGTAAATGATCCGTGACACGAGAATGCCGGCATTGCCGGTGATCATGCGGCCCGGCTCGAATATCAGTTGAACATCCAGCGGCCCGGCAATACGCTTGATCATCTCGGCATAGACTTCCGGGTGGGGCGGGGCGCTCTGGTCGTCCCCATGCTGATAAGGCACACCCAGACCGCCGCCCAGGTCCAGCCGGGTGATCTCGTGACCATCTGCGCGCAGGGCACGCACCAGCTCCGCCGTCCGGTTGAAGGCTTTTTCAAACGGCGCAAGGTCGGTGATCTGGGAGCCGATATGCACATCGACTCCTTTCACGGCGATACCTGGCAGGTTGCCCGCCAGTCTGTACACGTCTCTTGCCTGTGCCCAGGGAATGCCGAATTTGTCCTCGGCACGGCCGGTTGAAATCTTGTCATGGCTGCCAGCGGCCACATCCGGATTGATGCGCAGGGCAACGGGCGCCGTTGTATCGTGACTGATTGCCACATCGTTCAGAGCCTGTAATTCGGGGACGGATTCGACATTGAACTGATGAATGCCTGCCTCAAGGGCGGCAGCCATTTCTGTCCGCGTCTTGCCGACGCCGGAAAACACAATTCTGTCCCCGGGGATTCCGGCCGTCAGGGCACGGGACAACTCGCCGCCGGAGACCACGTCCGCGCCGGCCCCTTCTTTTTGCAGGAGTGTCAGTACCGCAAGGTTGGAGAGGGATTTGACCGAAAACGCGACCAGTGTGTCGCGATCCGCGAAGGCATCTGCGAATACCCGGAAATGACGGCGTAACGTAGCGGCCGAATAGCAATAGAAGGGTGTCCCGACAGCGCGCGCGATAGCCTCAAGCGCGACATCTTCCGCATAGAGATGGCCTTCGCGATAGGTAAAATGGTGCATATGGTGTCAGTCGTCCTGATTTTCAGGCTGCTGCTGCTGTTCCCCGGGCAGGGGTGGGCGCACCAGCTCACTTTTCTTGCCGCAGGCTGTCAACACGAAACAGGCGAGCAGGGCGAGGGTCAGCAGTTTCATGAGGCAGTTCCTTCCAGTCTCTCAATCCATAATGCGGCCTGTTGGCGCACATTTTCAGGCGCGGTACCGCCATATGACATACGGGACGCTACAGAATTTTCCACTGACAGGACAGAGAAAACATCATCAGTCACGCCACTGTGTACGGACTGTATTTCATCGAGTGTCAGGTCGGGCAGATCGCAGCCTTTCTGTTCGGCCATGGCGACCAGCGCCCCGGTGACGTGATGGGCGTCGCGAAAGGGCAGGCCAAGCGTGCGCACAAGCCAGTCCGCCAGATCAGTGGCGGTGGAAAAGCCAGTGGCCGCAGCACTGTGCATTGCCGGCCGGTTGACGTGCAGGCTGGCAACCATGCCGGTCATGGCAGCCAGACACAGGGCAAGGGCATCCACTGCATCAAAGGTCTGTTCCTTGTCTTCCTGCATATCCTTGGAATAGGCGAGTGGCAGGCCTTTGAGCATGATGAGCAGGCCGTTCAGGTCCCCGATTATGCGCCCTGATTTGGCGCGGCACAGTTCAGCAGCATCAGGGTTTTTCTTTTGCGGCATGATTGAAGAGCCCGTGGAGAAATCATCCGACAAGGTGATGAAGCCGAATTGTGCCGACGACCAGATCACGATTTCTTCCGACAGGCGCGAGATATGGGTGGCGCAGATTGCACAGGCCGCCAGTAATTCTGCCGCAAAGTCCCTTGCTGAAACGGCATCGAGGGAGTTGGCCATCGGCTTGTCAAACGCCAGTGCTGCGGCTGTTGCCTGCCGGTCAATGTCAAAGGAGGTGCCGGCAAGGGCCGCTGCGCCGAGCGGACTTTCATTGAGCCGTTTTCTGGCATCCTGAAAGCGACCTCGATCGCGCGCAAACATCTCAACATAGGCCAGGCAGTGATGGCCGAAGGTGACCGGCTGGGCGGACTGAAGATGTGTGAAACCCGGCATGATGGTTGCCGCTTCAGCCTCGGCGCGTCGGGCGAGTGTGGCTTGCAAGCCGGCAAGGGCCGTATCCATATCCTGGCAGGTCTGTCGGCACCAGAGCCGGAAATCGGTGGCAACCTGGTCGTTGCGTGAGCGTGCCGTATGCAGCCGTCCGGCTGCTTCGCCGATGATCTCTTTCAGGCGCGCCTCGATATTCATGTGGATGTCTTCCAGCGCCGCCGAAAAATTGAACGTGCCGGCTTCTATCTCGTCGCCAATCTGGCTCAGGCCGCGTGCAATTTCAGCATGGTCTTCTGCGCTGATGATGCCGCGTTGTGCCAACATGGCCGCATGGGCCTTTGATCCGGCGATGTCTTCCCGCCACAGGCGCTTGTCCACATCAATCGAGGCGTTGATTTCCTCCATGATGGCAGACGGCCCGGCAGAAAAACGACCGCCCCACATTTCATTGCCTGTTGTTTTCTTGTTCATCACATTATCTATAGGTCAACCACAACAGCAGTGATAGCCGCGAGCCAGATTTCCGCAATGCAAAATTCTTCACCGACACCGCCTTCCAAGCCCCCTGTCAGTTCCTTGATTGCACAGCTCTTCCAGCCCCGCATGATGCTGATGATCTGGGGAGGGCTGGGCGCCCTGATTGTGCTTTGGGTCGGCGTTGCTGCGATGATCCCGCAGGGCAAGCCCGGTCAGGCGCGGGAGATTGATCGTGATCTGCTTGTCGGGGAGATGGCTGATTTTGAACTGGCCTTTCCGCCGCGTGGCACGCCGTTGACGCGCTTTCAGGGACCGGATGGTGAGACAGAACTAGCGGCCTTCAAAGGCAAGACCGTGCTCGTCAATCTCTGGGCGACCTGGTGTCCACCTTGTGTTGACGAACTGCCCTCCCTTGATGCGTTGCAGGAAAGTCTCGGCGGCGACGATTTTGTCGTGGTTGCGATTGCAGCCGAGCCGCGCATGGATGAGCGCGGTCCCCCCTTTCTGGCGCGTCTCGGGGTTGAGTATCTCGATCTTTACCACGACCCACGCCTGGAATTCGTCAATAATGCCCTGGGGGCAAACCCGACCCTGCCGGTTTCCATCCTGTATGATGCGCGGGGCCGGGAGGTCGGCCGCCTGAATGAAGGGGCGGACTGGAACAGTCCGGAAGCTGTTGCGTTGATTAAGGCGATCATGGGCGGCGAGAATATTTCCTGAGCGCGAATGCCTCACCTGGAAAGCTTGTCCGTCACAAAAAATTCAAGGCGCCAGCGCTTATCTGTCTTGGTTTCATTGCAGAACCGGCAAATAAGTGCCATTTGACCTATTGAGGGCGCTGTTAACTGTCACGAGGAGGATAGGATGACCCACCAAAACCCACTGAAACTGAAACTCATGGCCGCAACTGCGGCATCTGCCTTGCTGCTGTCCGCCTGTGGCGGCGGGGGCGAAACGGAGTCTGTCAACGCACCGTCACCGGCCACTAAACCGGCTGAAGTCGAGTTGAGCGGTGAAAGCCCGATTTATGAGCCTTATACGCTGACTGGCGCAAGCGCCCTGGATGTGGACGCCTTCTTTGCCATGATGGGTGATGAAGATGATCCAGCCAATGTCAGCTATGGTTCTGCAAATTTTGACGAAAACACCGGTGCAACGGTGATTGAGCAGCTGACAACCACAGATGAAGACAGCACGCTTACCGTTGGCCGCATGGAGCTTTTTGGCGTCAATGAAGCGCATATTCAGGCGCTGAAAGACACCGAAGGCGCTGTCGCCAAGGACGAAGTATTCCGCAAAGTGCGCATGTTCGACGTCACCGTTGCTGGCAATGGTGAAGATGATGCTGGCGGCATCGTCACGATCGACGGCCTTGAAATTGATGGTCTGCGTCTTGGCGGCATGACCCAGGACGAAACGGCAGAGCTTGGCGACGGTCAGGAATTTGCCGCAGCCATGAAAGCATTTGACCTGGGCGCTATCTATATCGATGGCTTGTCCATGCAGGGCATTGAAACCGAGGGCACAGGCATCACCATGGCTGTGGCTGATATGCGCTTTGGCGGTGTCAGCGCCGGCAAATTCGGACCGATCTCGATTGAGAATATGGACTACACCATTACCCAGTCTGATGAAGCCAAGGCCGCGCTGATTGAAGCTGCTGATCCGCAAATGAAGGCCATCCTTGGTGGCCCGCTCGGCAACATCATCATGCCGGGCAAGCAGCGCGCGACGATCGGTAGTCTGACCTTTGACGGGTTCAGCTTTGCCGGGCTTCTGCCATATCTCGAATCTGGCGAATCAGCACCGCTCAGTGCATCGAATCTTCTGTTTTTTGGCAAACTTGAAGCCCGTGATGCCGAAATGTATGTCAATGACAAGCTGGCCTCAACGACAGGCTACTCTGTTGTCGAGCCGGTCGAATTTTCCTGGTTGGTGCCGACACGGATCAAGTCCTATTCAACGGATGTTGTCTCCAACCTGACGGCGTATGTACCTGAAGAGATGCCGGAGATGCTGACCCTGTTCCAGGAAAATGGTCTCGACAATCTGACGGGTGAGAGCGAAATGCTCTGGACCTATGACGAGACATCCGGTGATGCGAGTCTGGTGATCGATACCGATACGGAAGGGTTCGCCAATTTTGACATTTCCTTCAATGCCTCGGAAGCTGTGCTTGAAACATTGCACGCATCAGCAACCGAAGGTGAAGGCGCCGCGTTCCAGAATGTGGCGATTGACGGCATGACCATCCGTATTGAGGATGAGAAACTGCTGGATGTCATTTTTGCGGTTGCCGCCTCCCAGATGGGGCAGGACCCGCAGCAGTTGCGTGCAAGTGCGCCGCTGATGATCAATATGGGTGGCCAGCAATTTGCCCAGATGAATCCGGCATTCCCGGCCTATCTTGCCGCGATCTCCAACTGGATCGGCACGGGCGGCGCGATTGAGATTGCCGTTGCACCAGAAGCGCCAGTGGCGCTCTCCACATTGGCAGCAACCGGAGAATCTGCACCGCAGACGCTACCGGATGTGCTTGGTCTATCTGTGACGCACACAGCGCCGGAAGCTGAATAAGCTTCTGCCTTTGATCTGAACACGGAAAAGCCCGGCCATGATGCGCCGGGCTTTTTTTGTCTGCTGCGACTGAGGGGGCTGGTTTATCCGGTCAGGCGCGCGGTGGTTTCATGCACCGTTGCCTGGAAACTGTCGGTCAGTACCTGCATTGTCTGCAAATCGGCCTGCTCGCCAGCGGCGGCGCGTTCTTCTATTCTGCCGCAGGCATCGCCCAGTGCCTGTGCACCGATATTGTAACTCATGGATTTGAGCGCGTGGGCGGCTCTGGCAAGTTCGCGCACATCTCCTGCATTCATGCTGTCGGCGACCTTGCGCAAGGCAGTCGGGGCATTTTCATTGAAAATCGTCAGGGCACGGGCGACCATATCCCGGCCCGATATATCGCCCATCTGTTTCAGTTCTGCCAGAACCTCAGGGTTCAGCATTCCTTGTGTCTGTGCCTTTATTTGTGCCTGACCGTGTGATGATGGCAGAGGCGCAGCGGTTTTTGACGGGGGGATATCCTCGTCGGTTCTAGCCATTTTCTGTGGCTCCGCATCCCCCTCAATATATTGCGCCATCATGCTGGAGATACCTTCCAGTGTGAATGGCTTGGTCAGGAAGGCATCCATGCCAGCCTCTTTCCAGGCATCGGTTGTCGCGCCGGCCATTTGAGCGGTCAGGGCAATAACGGGTGTGGCGATGGCTGCGATTTCATTTTCATAGGCCCTGATCTGGCGCGTGGCTTCGTATCCGTCCATGACCGGCATGGAACAGTCCATGAAGACGAGATCGAATTTTTCTTCCCGGAACCGGGCAACAGCTTCCTCACCATTGGCAACAGTTTCAACTTCTGTGCAAAGACAGTTCATCGCTTCGATAATGACTTCGCGGTTTACCGCGCTATCATCGGCAACGAGAATGCGCTTGCCGCTGAAGGTCGTGTAAGTGGGCATGTTGGTGTTGCTGCCTTCAAGTGCCTTGAGGCCAAGCAGGGATTTGTTCGCCATACGGTCTGCGAGGGTGATGATATCATCCGGCAGGATTGGCTGGAACAGGAGGTCATGCGCTTTTTGTTGCTGGACGAGCTGTTCGGGCGCATGGTCGCCGATTGCGGCGAGGCAAATTCTGCCCTGGGGCAGAACATTGTCAGGCAGATTCTGGATAACCCCGGCATCCGCAATCAGATAATCAAGATGAGATACGGCACTCGCGTCAGCCTCTTCTGTGAGGACGGTTGCGCCATAATCCTGTAATGTCCGTACAAGGTTGGCCTGAACAGCCTTGCCGCGCATGGCGACCTGGACGGTGATGCCATCAAGATAGGGCAGGGCACTCTCTGAGTCGGCGGCTTCGGCTTTGATCGTAAACCAGAAGCAGGAGCCCTTGCCCTGTTCGCTGGTGACGCCGATTTCGCCGCCCATCAGGCGCACCAGCTTCTGACAGATGGAAAGGCCAAGGCCGGTGCCGCCATATTCGCGTGTCGTGGACTGATCGGCCTGAGAGAAACTTTCAAACACTTTGTCCAGCTTGTCTTCCGGAATACCAATGCCAGTATCAATTATGCTGAAACGCAGCATGTCATTGGTATCCGGTTCAGTAGTGACTTCAATCGCCACATGCCCTTCATGCGTAAACTTGATCGCATTGCTGACGAGATTGCTGACAATCTGGTTGAGGCGCACCGGATCACCCATCACCATGTCTGGCACATCAGGCGCCACATAGGCGGTGATCTCAAGGCCGTTCGAGGTTGCTTTTTCTTCAAACAGATTAATGACATCACCCAGTTTGCGCATCGGGTTCCAGGCAATAGTTTCAAGATCCATCTTGCCGGCTTCGATCTTTGACAGGTCAAGGATGTCATTGATAATCGAGAGCAGACTCTGACCTGAATTCACAATCACATTGGCATAGCGCTTGTACCGGGCCGCGAGATCGGCGGACGAGAGCAGTTCAGCCATGACCATGATACCGTTCATCGGTGTGCGTATTTCATGGCTCATGGTGGCAAGAAATTCTGATTTCGCCGCGTTGGCGCTCACCGCTTCATCGCGGGCCTTGCGGAACTGCAGGGTACGTTTTTGGACCGTTTTTTCCAGGTTTCGCCTGTAGGCGGCGAGTTTGTCATCGCGTTCACGGATATTGACCAGCATGTTGTTGAATGCGTCAGCAAGATCACCCACCTCGTCCTGGCTGACGCGCTCTGCCAGCACATCAAAGTTGCCGGTCTCGCGTACGCGCCCCATTGTTTCTGCCAGTGTCCGCACAGGTGTTGATACCTGTTTCTGGATCAGCCAGGCGGCAAAGATGCCGGCAAATGTCGTCAGCAGAAGGGTAATCGTTGCTTCCTGCAAAATCTTGATCAGGAGCAGGCGTGCTGCGTTCACATCACGATAAACCGTCAGGGTGCCAAGTTGTACGCCGGCTTTGACAATCGGTACTTCTGCCGACATGGAGCGCGAGCGCAGCAGCAGCAGGATGCCAGCATCTTCTTCAACCGTGAAATTCTGGTCTGGCATAATGATGGCACTGCCCATCTCCGCAAAAGGTCTGCCATCTTCGCCGCGTACACGCACAAACATGATGTCGGGCATGGTTGAGATGGTTGTCAGCACACTCTGGGCTTCACCCCTGTTCTTTGTTGCCATTGGCACAGCGATAGAATTCGCCAGGACCCGGGCGATGCCGGTCAGCTCTGTCTTGCGCGCTTCGCTATAGCCGGACAGCTCCCGTTGCAGGGAACCGCCTGTGGAAATCCCGACTGCGAGCAGCAGCACACCGACAATCATGACCGTGAGTTTCCGGGCAATCGAGGTCTGAATAAATTTCATCTGCAACAGGCTCCTGGTCGCATATCAGACCAGAAGCATATCCTGCTTGCGTCATTATATGGTTAATGGCTGTGATGTGCGTCAGTCCAGAACAGCATCAATCTGTTTTTAAGTTTTGCTTACTATAAGTAAGGGTCAATGAGGGATATTTCGACAAGAATATGACGCACGCGACAAAGCCATCACGCATACTCATGACAGATGATGACCCGGTTCTGCTTGAACTGGGCGAAGCGACGCTCACCTCTGAAGGGTATGACGTTGTTACCGCAGAAAATGGCAAGGAAGCGCTGGCAAAGCTGCAGGACGGCTCTTTTGACATGCTGGTGACGGACCTTGAGATGCCGGTAATGAACGGCCTTGAGTTGACGGCCGCTATTCGGGCTGATGCTGCGCTGCAAAACCTGCCGGTCATGGTTGTGACGGGCAAGGATCAGACAGAGGCGGTTGATGAAGCCTATGCAGCTGGTGCCACGTCATTCCTGTCAAAGCCGCTCAACTGGAAACTGTTCGCGCGGTCTGTGAAGTTCGTCCACAATGCGGCGATGAGTGAAAAAGCGTTGCGTGTCGCGCGTGATGAAGCTGAGTCTGCCGCGAAACTGAAACAGGCCATTCTGGCCAACCTCAATCACGAGATGCGCACGCCGCTCAATCATATTATCGGCTTCGGTCAGGTAATCAGCCAGTTTCTGGCGGCCAGCGGCCACCCGGATGAGAAGCAGTATGCAGATCACATTGTCTTTGGTGGTCAGCGATTGCTGAATCTGACATCAGACATGGTCTTTCTGGCGGCAGCCGAAACTGATGGTCTCAGCCTTGATGAAACAGAGCTGAGCCCGCAGGATACCCTGCGCGGGATCGCCTCGTCTTTTGAGGAGCAGGCTGAAGAAAAAGAGATTACCATTCATGTGGCCAGTGAAGCTGCCAAGATGAATATTCTGGCAGACCAGAAACTGACCAATATGATGCTGTCAAAGCTCGTCGACAATGCCATCAAGTTCTCGCCTGAAAAATCAACAGTGACCATCGGTTTCACAGTTCATGAGGAAACAGGCCGCGTGATTTTCTTTGTGCGCGATCAGGGCCCCGGTATTCCGGAAGAAAAGCGTGCGCATATTGGCAAGATGTTTGAGCAAATGGATATGGACCTCTCCCGTGCCAATGAAGGCATGGGCGCTGGCCTTAAAATCTGCTCCCTGATTATTGAAGCCCATGGCGGCAAGGTCCGTTTCAGTAATGGTGTGCAGGGCGGCTTCACGGTCACCGCCAGCCTGCCGGCCGCGCGTATCGTCAAGCGCGCGGCGCAAGCCTGGGCCTGATTATCTCTTTATTGTGAGTGGACTGACCGACCGCATTGACCTGCGCATATCGCAGATTGCACGTATCAGTTTTTCAGAAAAGCGGAACCACCAACCGGGCCGACACCTTCTGGTACGGGTACGGATGTGGCACTATAGTCAGTATTCAGGTAAAGTTTTGGCTTGCCTGTCAGGTGAATTTCTTTTGCCAATATTACGGTAAAGGCAGAGTCTGCCCCGACTGTGCGCTGCGTATTAACGGTCAACTTTCCCTGAGGCAGATAAATGGTGCCGAGCAGTTCGTCGGCAAGATGGGTGAAAATATTGAATTCTTCCACCTGGTTTTTACTGCTGTCTTCCATGAACAGCATACCCGCCATGTCACCGGATTCTGGCGCACTGAAATTCACGGCTGAATTTTTCTGAAATTCAAAATTCGAGCCGGTGCCGGTAAAATAAAATCCTGTCCCTTGCCCACTAACAGAAGAGTTTTTCTCTACGATGAAGGGGCCATCCTTGATGATATAGATGCCTGGGTCAAAGGTGATCTTTACATTCTTGCCAATATGAATGCCGCCGCAATAGACGCCCGGTCGCAGGGTTGCGATTTCATAACGTATAAGATCAGTTAAAGAATCCACCAGGTCATTACCACCGTCATCATCATCGTCTTCTTCACCTTTCTTGCCGATATGATAATTGACTTCATCACAGCCTGCTGAATATGTTGGCGCGGCGCGATCTTTCAACGGGTCGGTGAGGGGCGGGCAGTCAGTGACGATACTGACAGAACTTTTTTTCGCATGATTTACGACGCCACCGGAAGAACACAACAAATCTGCGGAAACGTTTGTCTGGGCAGCGAGTTGCACCGTATTGTGGGAGGTTGAGTTTGAATATAAACTGCATCCATCAGCCATCATTTCGGCGTTGTCCTGGAAAACAAAAGTATTAGGGTCCTTGTCATCCAGTGCGATGGCACAGATCTTGGACGAGCCGGTTGCGATGGCTGTGCTGTCCGCTTTGACGAGGCCATTATCCGGGAACAGGTTCTGACCCAGCATCCCGTTCACCTGCATCGATAAATGCACATAAACTTCGCCATCATCCATTTGTACCTGAACATTCTTGGTGAAGCTTTTTCCGCCAAACTTTGAGCTCATGCGTGAGTCTATGACACTGTTGACCTGTGTTTGAATACTGGATTTGCTGGCATTCGCCAGAATCATTTCTCGTGCGCCCGCAATGGCAGAGAAATCCGCAATATTCTGCAAGTCGTCCACGGACCCGCGATAGCGCGCCATATCCATGGCACCAGCCGTCATCAGCATGAGCACAGGGGACGCAAGCGCGGCTATCATTGCGAAATTGCCGCTCGTATCGCGGAAAAATCTGCTGATCAGTTTTTTCATAACGTCTGTGAATGTGCCATTAAAAATTTAAGAATTGGCTCACATTTATAGTTAATCCGAACCCCAATTAAGGGTGGGTGGTCCAAATTATTGTTTTAGATAGGCAGAGCCGCCAACCGGGCCTACACCTTCTGGCACGGGCACATCTGTTGCAGCATAATCGGAATTCAGATGCAGAGAAGCATTGCCATGAAGGTGGAGCTCATTGGCTAGAATGACAGTGAAAGCTGAATCCTGACCAACAGAACTATTCGTATCAATTTTCAGCTTGCCTTTGGGAATGTAGATTGTCCCCAGTAACTTCCGGGCACCGCTTGTGAGAATATCAAAATCCTCAACGTCGCTTTTGGTTCTGTCTTCCATAATCAGAAGCCCAGCCATCTCGCCATTGATCGGTGCTGAGAATTCTATTTCTGAAAGGTCCTCAAATTTCATATAGGAGTCTTTGCCGGTGAAATAGAAGCTGACTGCGTCACCTTTAACAATAGCTTCCTGCTTAATCAGAAGTGGTCCATCTTTTATGATATAGGTGCCAGGCAGGAATTTAACATTGGTTTCGTTCTCAATTTCCAAGCCCCCGCAGTAAACACCGGGACTCAATATGACAGATGCATATTGCTGTATCTTCATGGCCACTTCATTACACCCATTTAAGAATTTGGGCGCAGCACGGTCTTTCAGCGGATCTTCAAGCTGAGGGCATCCGTCAATAAAAGAGGTCGCTCCCTTTTTGCCATTGGATTTTATCCCGCCTGCCACGCATAAAAGATCTGCTATCAGTTCTGCGCCGTTGCCAATATCCGCTGCATTCGGGTGTGTGGAATTCGTATAAATACTACACCCCAGAGCTTCCAATCTTGTATCACCATCAGCATGAAAAGCATTTCCCTGTTGAGAAGGGTCAAGAGAAATGGCGCAGATTTTGGAAGAAGCTGTTGCAATCGCTGTGCTGTCTGCCTTGACCAGACCGTTATCCGGGAACAGGTTCTGCCCCAGCACCCCGTTCACCTGCATGGAAAGTGAGACATAAACTTCAGCATCATCCATGCGCACATCAATATTTTTGGTGAAACTTTTGCCCCCGAATTTTGAGGCCATGCGTGAAGTCACAACATTGTTCACCTGGGCTTCAATGCTGCTCTGTTCGGAGTTTGCAAGCACCATTTCGCGTGCACCTGCAATAGCAGCAAAATCAACGATATTTTGCAGTTCGTCCACAGAGCCACGATAGCGCGCCATGTCCATCGCACCAGCCGTCATCAGCATCAGCACAGGGGACGCAAGCGCAACAATCATGGCGAAATTACCACTCGTATCGCGGATAAATTTGCTGATCAGTTTTTCCATAACGTCACTGATCATGCCATTAAAAATTTAAGGAAAGGCTCATGACGTTGGTTAATAAGGCGTAAACTGATAGAGCTTATCAATCAGTTTGTAAGGTAAATTGATCCGTTTACTGGGCCTACGCCCTCCGGAACGGGGACATCAGTTGCGCTGTAATCCGAGTTCAGGAATAACGATGATCTATTTCCCACATGAATTCTCCATGCGACGATGACTGTGTACGCTGAGTCCTGCCCGACCGAACTGGGGGATTGTACGATTATGCGACTTCTCGGAAGGTAAATTGTGCCCAGCAGTTCATCTGTCAGGTGCCTGGCGATTATGAATTTTGTCCGTGCTGGTTTGTTCCTGTCTTCCATGAATAACATTCCCGCGAAATCGCCAGTTTCTGGCGCTGTAAATGTTACGGCTGACCCTGCAAGAAAATTGAAGTAAGAATTTTCACCTGTAAAATAGAAGCCTACGCCTTCACCATTAACATGGGAATTTCGATCAACAATGAAGGGCCCGTCCTGAATGATGTACGTGCCTGGTTCGAATTCTACCTGGATATTTTGTCCGATGTTGATACCACCGCAATATACACCGGGACTCAGCACTGTGTGATCATTGAATTCCATTGCGTCGATTGAATCATAATTTACAATATTGTCGTCTGCATTGTTTTCTGGATCGTCGATATCATCATCGACATCATCGACATCATCACCGTCTTCACTGTTCTCCTCCTCGGTTCTGATAATGTCGCCCAATTCGAGATTGACCTCCTGGCAACTGGCAGGATACTGAGGTGGCCGCCTGTCTTTAAGAGGGTCATCAATAGACGGACAATCAGTGATCAGTGACGTGCTCGTCTCATTCCGGGAGCCTTATTTCACGCCGCCTGCAGAGCATAGAACATCAGCGTATACTCTTGACGCGTCTTTCAGGCGAGCAGCTTCGGTATGGTCAGAATTGACATAGATACTGCAGCCATCCGCCTGTAATTTGCTCCTCCTACTCATCGTGAAGGATCCTTTTCTATGAGGAGAGAGACTGATGACGCAGATTTGCGAAGATCCGGTGGCGATTGCATTACTGTCTGCTTTGACCAGGTGTCCAGGCCATTATCCGGGAACAGGCTTTGGCCCAACATTCCGTCAATTTGAATTGAAAGATCAACAGAGACTTGACCGTCATTCATGCGCACATCTACCAGCTTGGTATACGTTTCTCCGCTGAATTTTGACCCCATGCGGGATTGAATGACATTCTGCACAGCGGTTTCAATGCTGCCTGCATTCGAGTTTGCCAACACCATCTCGCGCGCGCCGGCGATTGCTGCAAAATCTGCAATATCCTGTAACTCATCAACAGCCCCGCGATAGCGCGCCATGTCCATCGCACCAGCCGTCATCAGCATGAGCACAGGGGACGCGAGCGCGGCAATCATTGCGAAATTACCACTCGTATCGCGGATAAATTTATTGATCAATTTTATCATAACGACACTGACCATGCCATTAAAAATTTAAGAAACGCCTGATAGGCGTAGTTAAGAAACTGTGAAAACAAGACCAGATAAGCGGTCAGTTGAGCTGGCAGGCAGCTTTGCCGAGAAGGCCAAACCCCGTTCAGTTCTCAGGCCGGGTCAGCGGGCATGTTGAAGCGCTCAAAGTAGGTTGGCGAGGTGGGCTGGCCGTCAAAGTCTGTCCAGCAGCGCTTGCGGTAGTCATACAGCTTGCAGGCCCGGACAATCTGCCAGTATTCCGGCCAGTTTACCCTGAACCGGGTTATGTCATCTGTATGCAGGGCGTTCAGGCGTTCCTGCGCCACGGGCAGGGCATAAATGGGTGTTGTCGGATTATCGTGATGTGCCGTATGCCGCATTACTTCGGCATAAAGCGGGATAACGCCTGTGGGCAGTATGGTGTCAACGGTGCCGCGTATATGGGCATTATGATGGCTCCAGTCATCCAGCCGGTCAAACCAGTGCACACCCGGATTCGTGTGCTGAACATATATCGTAAAAGACAGCAGCGCGTTCCAGATGATAAAAGGGATGACGGATGCCAGTAACAGGGCAACCCATAGAGACCCTTGCGGATTGACAAGCGCCTTCAGCCCCAATGTCAGCAGGATGAGCCCGGCGCAGAAAAAGACCACGAAGCCGCTGTCAAATACATGTTTGCGCCAGTGGATGCGCGTCTCTCCCCAGATCGGCAGGATGACCTTGGGCAGAAGATACTGGCTCTGATAATAGATCAGATGGCCGAATGGGCCTCTGTAGACACGCTCCAGCCATTGCCGCCATCCGGGCAGGGTACGGAACTCCTCCGGGCTGAACGGTGCCCAGACATCATCCACGCCTTTCAGGTTTGTGCGCCCATGGTGATTGATATTGTGCACCTGCTTCCACAATGAGGTGGAGTGCAGCAGAAAGCCGAAGGCAAAACGCCCGCCCCAGCGGTTCCAGAAGCGCGTCCGGAAGAAGGCATTATGCACGCAGTCATGGCCGATGGTGAACAATACCGAGAGTGTGATGGTGTGCACCATGCAGGCCAGCACCCGCACCCAGATTGGCGCGTCGGATAAGGTGACCAGTAAAGAGAGAATATAGAAGGCAAACGCGCCGCCGAGATAAAGCGACGCCTTCAGGTCACTTTTCTCCAGCGCGGCATCCATGTGCCGCTTGTCGGCAGGCGCTGTCACAGACATGGCGTATTTCCTGTCACCAATACGTTTTCATACTAGCCAAAACAGCCTGTCTGGCAAATCAAGATGTGTTGGTGTCATGGCACACGCCATGCGTGTATATCCCCGGTGGGCTTTGCGCGTGCAGACATGTTCCCGGCGGGCGCATTTTGATGCTACGCTGAACCAGCGCGCGACCGAAGGAGATGTTGAGATCATGAACAGACAATGCATATTTCCCCGGCACCATTTCGCCCTGTTGCTGGCTGCTGTCGGCCTGTCCATGGTTTTTGCCAGCACCAGTGCCGGTATGAGCGCCAACGCGCAGGAAACGGCTGAGTCGCAGAATTTCGGTGCGTTGCTGGCGCAAGCAGCGCTGGAAAGTGTGCGCCGTGACCTCCAGTATAATGGTAGCTATGTCGGCCTGGATTACCCCTGGGGAGATGTGCCCGCCACACAAGGGGTCTGTTCTGATGTGCTTGTCCGTGCCTATCGCCGTCTGGGCGTGGATCTGCAAAAGCGCCTGCATGAGGACATGCGTGATGATTTTGCAGCCTATCCCAGCCAGCGGGTCTGGGGTCTGTCACGACCCGACCGGAATATCGACCATCGCCGTGTGCTCAATCTTGAAGTGTTCTTCACCCGGCAGGGGGCGGCCCTGCCCGCCAGTCGTAATCCGGCAGACTATCAGCCAGGGGATCTGGTCAGCTGGATGGTGCCCAAATATGGCGGTGGCACAACACCGCATATCGGAATTGTCTCGGCGCAAAAGGCCGCCGACGGTACGCCGCTGGTCATTCACCATCTGAGTGGTACACCGCGCCACGAGAATGTTCTGTTCCTCTGGCCGGTAAAGCGGCATTTTCGCTATCATATACCGGCGCAGAGCCGGGACCGTGCTTGATTTTGACGCCCGGGGGCGGCAGTATCCCCGTAGGGCGTTGTAACTTTTGGAGATTACAACATGCAGAAATCTGCACTTACGCTTGTGGCAGTGATGGGGATCGCTGTTGCACCAGCTTTTGCCATGGAATCACAGGACTATGATTTCAGCGGCTTTGACCGCGTCAGCGTTTCGTCCGGCTATGATGCCGAGATCAGCGTTGGTGATGATTTCAGCGTGCGGGCTGAAACACGCGAAGGCGGCAAGCTGGAATGGATGAAAATCGGCGTTGACGGCTCAACGCTTTCTATTGGCAAGAAACGCAATATCAACTGGAACTGGAGCGGTCCGAAAACGACTGTCTATATCACCATGCCATCGCTGGTGGATCTGGATGTTTCTTCCGGTGCGGATGCGATCGCCAAAGGTATCGATTCTGAAACTTTCAGTGTTGAATCCTCAAGCGGCGCAGACGCAGAAGTTTCCGGCAAATGTGGCCGCATCAGTGCTGATGCATCTTCCGGTTCCGATATTGATGCAAAAGGTCTGATCTGTGAAATCGGTGACGCGGATGCGTCGAGCGGCGCAGATATTGTCATGCATGTGAGCAAAGAGCTGAACGCTGATGCTTCTTCCGGGGCTGACATTGTGGTTTTTGGCGGTCCGAGCGTCATGGACGCGGATACGTCAAGCGGCGGGGATGTCACCCTGCGGCGCTAACTGACTTGGAGGTGCTGCGGGTTCGGCTGGTACGAAACCTGCAGCATCTATTCTCAACAAACAAAGGTCGATCATGTTCAACGCCAACACTGAAATGAAGTGTGATACTGTTCTTGCCCCCGGGTGCCAGCTTGAAGGCAAGCTGACCTGCAAGGGCCCCAGCAGGATTTCAGGTATTGTTGAAGGCGATCTTGTGTCTGACGATCATCTGGTGATCGGCGCCGGGGCCGAGGTCAATGGCAATGTTCTTGGCAGCACCATTGTGGAAGTTTACGGCACGGTGAAAGGCGCGGTGCGCGCGGCTGACCGGGTTATCCTGCGGCAAGGCTCCCTTGTGGATGGCGAAGTTGAATGCCCTTCTATCGTCATTGATGAGGGCGCAAAGTTCAATGGCATCACCAAAATGTCCAAGCCGGACATGGCGACACCGGAGCTGAAAGTCGTCGCAGGCGGTCCGCAGGCTGAATAGGCACCCCTAGTCCTGCAACAGATCGGCGATCTGCGCCTTGACGTCCGCGGTCCTGACGCCGCTCTCGCGCATCTGCTTCAGGGACGGGCTCTCATCCCGCTTTGAAAGTTTTTTCCCTGCATCATCAGTGAGCAGACGATGATGCTGATATACCGGCTCGGGCAGGTCCAGCAGCACCTGCAGTAACCGGTGAAGATGAACCGCCTGTTTCAGGTCATCGCCGCGAATGACATGCGTTATGCCCTGTAAGGCGTCGTCATGCACAGAAGCAAGATGATAGCTGGTGCCAATATCCTTGCGGGCGATAACGGCATCACCGAAGATTTCCGGTGTTGCCTTGTGTCTGGCAACCAGCATCTCGCCACCAGAGGATCGCTCGGCGTAGCTTATATCAGACCAGTCAGTACAAAGCATATCACGCGCTGCCCGAATGCTCAGGCGCCAGGCAAATGGCGTGCCCTGTTCAATCAGGTGCGCCTCCTCGCTTGCTGGCAGTGGCTGGCCGAAATAGACAGGCCCGTCTGGCCCGTGCGCGCTCATCTCCGGATTACTGTCGATGATGGTCATGAGTTCCTTGCGGGAGAGGAAGCATCTATAAACAACATGTGCGTCAATCAATTTCTGTAAGGCCTTTTTGTATTCAGGAAAATGCGCTGTTTGCCGACGCACAGGCGTCGGCCAGTCAAGTCCGAGCCAGTCAAGATCGTCAAAAATCGCGGATTCATATTCATCGCGGCAGCGTGTGAAGTCTGTGTTTTCGATTCTCAGCAGCATCTCCCCCCCGGCCTGCCGGGCAAAATGGGCAACGGTCAGTGCAGAGAGCGCATGGCCCAGATGCAGATAGCCCGTGGGCGAGGGCGCAAAACGGGTGCGAAACATCAGACTGCTCCTGTCAGGAAATCCGGCCCACCAAACAGGCCTTTCCAGGCGACCACCACGAGCCAGTGAAACAGTATCGCAGGCCAGAGGCTGTTACTGCGCAGGGTGATGAGCGTGCAGGTGATGCCCAGTCCAGCGGCAATCATCAAAAAACGCATGTCTGAAAACAGTGGCCCGGCATCCGTGAGAAAGTATGTTCCGTTCAGCGGGTGCCACAGAATAAACAGGCACAAGAGAAAAATCGCCGCCATTGCCCTTCCGGGCCTGCCAGCCAGCAGGAGCAACGGGCCTCGAAACACGATCTCTTCCAGTAAGGCGGGGGCGAAAAACGCCACCAGCATCACCGGCAGCAGCCCCGCCGCCGCCGCCGGCTGCCACTGCAACAGGCCGCTGGTCAGCCCAAAGGGTACGGCGATCAGGCCGAACACGCAGGCAATGCCGCCCGCTTCAATCCACGTGCGCCGGGTTGGCCAGGCAAATGCCCGGCCTGCGACACTGGAAAAGTCGCAGTCGTGGTTAATTCCCGTTAATGGCATATTCCCTGCAGGTTCTTCCCTAACAACCTGTAAAGCATAAAGAGTGTGCCATGTTTGAAAAGTCCGCCCCTCAGTCAAGTCAGACAAAAATACTGGTCCATTTTGTGACAACCGGCGACAAGGCGATTGAGGGAGAGATGCATCTGCCCACTGGTCAGACATTTGCGATGTTCATGAATGGCGGGGAACCTTTCGTGGAAGTGGAAACCAGCGCGGGCGAGACGCGGCTTGTGGCCCGCAACAGTATTATTGAGGCGCGGGAGATCATGCCGGTGCCCGCCGCTGAGACAAATCCATATGCCATTTTGAGAATTCAGAAAGGCGCGTCACTGGGGGAGGTCAAGGAGGCGTGGAAGCGCCGCATGAAAGCCTGTCATCCCGACCGGATTGCTGCGCTCGATCTTGACAGCGAGATTGTCTACGCCGCGCGCCGGGCAACGCAGAAAATCAACACGGCTTATGATGAGATCATTTCGGCCATGCGTGCTGAAAATCGCGCAGCGTCCATGCGCGCCCGGGCACAGTCTGCGTCTGACAGTACCGGTTTCTCGGCCTATTTTTGATCAGGCTGCGGCACCGCCGACTGTCAGCTTGTCAATCTTGAGGGAGGGCTGACCGACGCCGACCGGTACGCCCTGGCCTGCCTTGCCGCAAACCCCGACACCGGGATCAAGCTCCAGATCATTGCCGATCATGGAAACCTCTTTCATCACCGTCGGGCCATTGCCGATCAGGGCAACATTTTTCAGCGGTGCCCCGATGACACCGTTCTGAACACGATAAGCCTCGGTACAATTGAAGACGAATTTGCCGGAAGTGATATCGACCTGACCACCTGAAAAATTGACGGCAAAAATCCCGTCCTTCACGGAGCGGATGATTTCTTCCTGACTGTGCTGGCCATTCAGCATGAACGTATTGGTCATGCGCGGCATCGGCGCATAGGCATAGCTCTCGCGTCGGCCATTGCCGGTGGCGGCCATGCCCATCAGCCGGGCATTCATGCGGTCCTGCATATAGCCTTTCAGGATGCCATCCTCGATCAGGACTGTGCGGCTTGTCGGGGTGCCTTCATCATCAACCGTCAGGGAGCCGCGGCGTTTCTCCATGGTGCCATCGTCGATCACGGTAACGCCTTTTGCGGCCACCTGTTCGCCCATCAGGCCGGCAAAGGCGGAAGTGCCCTTGCGGTTGAAATCGCCCTCGAGCCCATGGCCAACAGCTTCGTGCAACAAAACGCCGGTCCAGCCGGGGCCAAGCACTACTTCCATTTCCCCAGCCGGGGCTGCCTCTGCTTCGAGATTGGTCAGTGCCTGCCGCAGGGCTTCATCCACCTGACCCTGCCACTGTGCCGGGTCAATGAAACGGGCGTAGCCTTCGCGGCCCCCAACCCCGTGACTGCCGGTTTCCTGCCGGTCACCGTCACCTGCCGTGACAGAAACATTCAGCCGCACAAGGGGGCGAATATCGCGCACGAGCTGGCCACCGGGACGCATGATCTCCACCGAAACCCACTCACCGGACAGGGAGCAGGAGACCTGCCGCACCCGGTCATCACTGTCCCGGGCATAGGCGTTGATTTCTTCCAGAAGCCGGGTTTTGACCTCAAAGGGGACTTCATCCAGCGGATTGGCTTCATCATAGAGCTTCGTATTTGTGCCAACCGGCCCATCTGCCAGGCTCACATTCTTGCCGGTTTTGACAGCTTGCACCGAGGATGCCGCCCGTTTCAGCGCGGCTTCGGAAAAATCCGATGAATGGGCGTAGCCGGTGGTTTCATTGTCCACGGCGCGCAGGCCAAAGCCCTGGCTCACATCGTAGCTCGCATTTTTCAGACGGTTGTCGTCGAAAATGAAGGCTTCTGACTGGCTGTATTCCAGATAAAGCTCGCCATCCTCAAAGTCGTTCAGGGCATCATCAACAATGCCTTGGGTGCGGGAGCGGTCGAGGTCGGTGCGGGAGAAGAAAAAAGAATCTGACATACCGTATATGTGGATGATGCCGGGGCTCAGATCAACTCCAGTTGACGGTCACGATCGTCAATGGTGAGTCCTTCCAGTCGCAGAAGCGTGGCCTTGGTATCAAGACCCCCACCAAAACCGGTCAGTTTTCCACTGGCGCCGATCACCCGGTGACAGGGTACAATGACCGGCAACGGGTTGGCGCCATTGGCCGCGCCGACAGCCCGGCTTGCATTCGGGTTGCCGACCTTGCGGGCCAGATCGCCATAGGACCAGGTCCTGCCATAGGGAATGGCGGTGAGCGCCTGCCAGACTTTTTTCTGGAAATCGGTGCCCTGTGACCTCAACGGGATATCAAACTGTGTGGCCTCCCCTTCAAAATAGGCCGTAAACTGAGGGATGATTTCGCTGAAAGGGCCTGCATCTTCGCGCCAGTCGCTCTGCGGCTGCCGGTCACGGTGTCCGGTCGTGAAAGATGTGCAGGTCAGGGCGCCATCGCGGCCTGCCAGTAGGAAGTTGCCAACGGGGCTCGGGATGTAAGTGAAAAAGATCGTATCCATCATGATTATCTGACCTCAAAAAGACCCCACGGCAACAAATAGGCAATAGACGATGGCGATGCCGCCCAGCAGCCGGGTCAGGCGCCGGTGCCGCACATCGCGTAATTGTGCCGCAAACCGGATCAATGCTGCCGCAGAAATTGCGTAAACGGCCATAAAGAGCAGTACGGAAAAATCGACAATGGCCAGAAACTGCCCGTTAAGGGTCGGGGAGAGGGTGGCAAACACAACCAGAGTCATAAGGATAGCGATCAGCAGGATATTCCGTACAGGCCGTTCGATATGATTCTCCTCTTTGAGGCCTGCGGGCAGAAATCCCATCACCGCCGCGGCACGGCTGCTCTGGGCTGAAACAAGAAACCAGCCACCGGCACATCCTATGGTGCGCGTAATTGCCGCAATGGCAATCAATGCCCCGAACCCGGCGCCTGCAACTTTTGTTGCGGCATCTGCGAAAGGTGCAGAGGATGCAGCCATTTCTGCTGCTGGCAAGATACCAAACAGCGCCGCGCAGGCTGCGGCATAAAGCAGAGCGGCCATACTGACACCGCCGACAGCTGCGATGGCAAGATTACGCCGGGGGTCTTTAACGACAGCCGCGACAGCATTGGCGCTTTCCAGCCCCAGAAAAGCCCAGAAAATTGTCAGAATGGTTGGCGGGATGGATGCTGTCAGCGGTGCATCGCTGACATTCCAGGAAGATGCGAAAAGGTCAGCATCAAAATGAATCATACCCAGAGCCGTCACTGCCAAAATCGGCAATATACCGATGATAAGTGTTGCCCCGGCGATCCTGCCCATCTGTTTGGCGCCGGCCAGATTAGCCAGCGCCAATCCCCAGATCAGACCAATAAGGATCAGGCTTTCCATAAAGCGGCTGATGCCGCCCGGAAACAGGCTGGCAAGATAGCCAACGGCCGCAAGAATAACGGCGACGTTGCCCACCCAGCAGGAAATCCAGTATGCTGCCCATGACAGAAAACCTGCGCCACGGTTGAAGGCGCTGACCGGATAATCGGTCAGACCTTCTTTCTGCGGACGGATGGTCCCGAGAAGTGCATAGACACAAGCGAGGATTGCCGCGCCGATGGCAGCAACAAGCCAGCCGATCATGCTGGAAGAGCCGGTTTGTGCAAGGCCAGCAGGGAGCAGAAAAACGCCGGAGCCAATCATGTTTCCCGCGACCACGAATGTCGCGAGCATCGGTCCCAGTTTCTTCTCGTTCTGGCTCATGCGTTCTCCGTGGTCATCCGTCGAGCTCTAGCCGGCTGCGTATCTGATCCTGAAACCAACGAACTGCACCTTCATGACGGGGGGAGAGCGGGCCGGGTTCATAGACACCGGAGGTCAGGTTTTTCTGGACGCGCTCACAGATCCACACATCTTCTGCCGTGACCGCGTCGGAAAGTTTCAGCATCGCTTCCAACTCATCACGGCGTGCCGGATCGAAGAAATAGAGATAATCCAGCCGCGTCCGGTCCGGGCCGACGGGCGAAATGCGCTCCATCATCACCCCATGCTGATAGACATTGATGCCCAGTAACGGAAAAACCCAGCCCCAGAAGCCCGTATAGACGGCGTCTTCCCCCTTTGACGGGGCTGTGTGCACGGCGACCTGATCATGCATTTCGACCTGATAATCCTCAGAGACAATCTCTGCATCAAGGGTCGGATGCAGGGTCGGCACATGATAGCCTTCGAGATAATTCTCCACATAGGCTTTCCAGTCACAAGCAATCTCGTGGCTGCGGCGCAGGGCGAAGGGCTGTATTGCCGTTTCTGGCCATGCCTCCTCGATCGGGGCCATCAGTGCAGCCAGCGGTGCTGCGTCCTCATCCATCACCACAAACAGGAAACGACGCCATTGCTCAAGCCTGACCGGTTTCAGCCCGAAGTCTCGCGGATCAAAGCCTGCGGCGTTCCCGAAATCACGGGCGGCGCGCAGACGGCCATCCAGCATGAAACGCCAGCCGTGATATTTACACGTCAGCTCGTGGCCGCAGTTCCCGGTAAACTCTGTTGCCAGGGGGCCAGCCCGGTGCGGACAGATATTATAGAAAGCCCGGATTTCTTCATCTGCTCCGCGCACCAGCATGATTGATGTGCCTGCAAAATCATCCGTAATAAAGTCACCAGCAGATGCCAGCATGTTCTCATGGCCCACGAGGCGCCATGTTCTGGCGAAAATAGCCTGTTTCTCCCGTGCGAAGACATCGCGATCGCCATAAAGGGCAGGGGACAGCGCGCGTATAAGTTCCGGCGTTTCCCGCTGGTCAAAGTCAGCCATGAGTGATTACCCCAACAGTTTGATCGTGTGATCCTAACACAGAAGCGATTGTGATTGGTATCGGGCTATCTGCAATTATCCAAAGCGGCGGCAACAGGCACATCAGCTGAAAGAATCGCTGTGTTTCTGCAAAAATCGGTCTATATCGCCTTGAAGATTGACAGCGTGAGGCTCATAAGCGTCGCAAAATTTGCGCCCGTGCCGCAGCTATCTGACCAATAGAAAGACCTTTTGGCTTATGTCCGTAAGACCATTTTTGAAATCAATGCCTGCTGCTGCCGCAGCTTTCGTAACCACACTCCTGATGCTTCCGGCGCTGGCCAGCCAGCCCGAAGACAAGGGATATTCCTTTCAGGATGCAGCGACACCGCTGGCTGAAGAAGTGCATTTTTTCCATAACTGGGTGCTGATGCCGGTTATAACCTTCATTTCCGTATTTGTGCTGGCGCTGCTTGTCTGGGTTATTGTGCGCTATAACAGCAAGGCCAACCCGGTACCGGCGAAGTTCTCGCACAATACCTTTATCGAGGTTGTGTGGACGGTTATTCCGATGTTTATCCTCGCCTATATCGCACTGTTCTCGTTTGAACTTCTTTACAAGGAAGACGTTATTCCGGACGGCAAGGTGTTCACCTATGAAGGCGATGGCCAGACGGTTGAATATGCTATCGACAATGACTTTCCCAAGTCACGCAAGGTCGCCAACCGCGATCATGTGGATGTCTTCAAGGTGAACCTGACCAACGGGGCGATGGCGAAATTGTCATATCGCGATGATTACACCTTGCGTGATCTGCGTGATCCCATTGTAACGCTGGTCATGAATGAGGCTTTGCGCCCGAATGAAGGCATCAGAATTGTGGCTGGACGCAGCCGCACAGGTCCAAGGCCGTTCTGGGGTGAAGACCGCAGCGTTATCGTGCCGGCACCAACCATTACCATCAAGGCTTCAGGCCGTCAGTGGGGCTGGGATTATGCCTATCCTGACTTTGGTGATTTCGAGTTTGCGTCCAACCTGATGCCGGAAGATCAGGTCTCTGATCCGAGATTGTGGCTGCTGGAAACCGACACGAATGTTGTGGTGCCTGAAGGCGAGACAATCCGTATTATTACAACGGCTATTGATGTGATCCACTCGTGGACCATCCCGGCCTTCTCGATCAAGGTTGATGCTGTGCCAGGTCGTCTGAACGAGACATGGTTTCAGGCCCCGGCCTACAGGCCCAATGGCGTGAACAAGTATTACGGCCAGTGTTCGGAAATCTGCGGTATTGATCATGCCTATATGCCCATCACTGTCGAAGTGATGCCGCGTGAGCAGTTCAACACCTGGGTTGATGAACAACGCGACTTCAATGGCATGGAGCCGATGTTCGCAACCAAAGATGAAACACCGAAATTTGCTGCGGCTGTCGCTGACACAGCTGACCAGCTGCAAGACTAACTGAGGGAAACTGACAATGGCTGACGCAAAAACTGCAGATCACCATGACGACCACGTGCCATCCTTTTTCGTGCGCTGGTTCTGGTCCACAAACCACAAGGATATCGGGACACTATACCTGATCTTCGCTATCCTCGCTGGCCTGATCGGCGGGGCGATGTCTGGTCTGATGCGCATAGAGCTGGCTGAACCTGGTGTGACGTTCCTCACCAGTTTTACCGACCAGACCTTGCCACCAGAAGCGCAGCTGGCAGCGGCAAAGAACTTCTATAACGTGCTGATTACCTATCACGGCCTGATCATGATCTTCTTCATGGTGATGCCCGCCCTTATTGGGGGCTTTGGCAACTGGTTTGTACCGATCATGATCGGCGCGCCGGACATGGCCTTCCCGCGCATGAACAATATTTCGTTTTGGCTCTATGCGGCTTCTGCGGCCCTGTTGACGCTATCCATGTTTGTGCCCGGTTATGCGGGGCAACTCGGCTTTGGCGGTGGCTGGGTTCTCTATCCGCCGCTCTCGACGCAGGGCACAGGCCCGGCGATGGACCTGTTGATTGTGTCCTTGCACCTTGCCGGTGCTTCCTCGATCCTCGGCGCGATCAACTTCATTACGACGATCTTCAACATGCGTGCCCCTGGCATCACCTTGCACAAGATGGAACTTTTCCCCTGGGCTGTGCTGGTCACGGCGTTCCTGCTCGTGCTGTCTCTGCCAGTGCTGGCTGGGGCGATTACCATGCTGTTGACGGACCGTCTGTTTGATACAACCTTCTTTGATCCTGCTGGCGGTGGTGATCCTATTCTGTATCAGCACCTGTTCTGGTTCTTCGGACACCCGGAAGTCTACATTCTTATTCTGCCAGCCTTCGGGATTATCTCTCACATCGTTGCGACATTCTCCAAAAAGCCGGTTTTTGGCTATCTGGCGATGGCATATGCAATGGTGGCGATTGGTTTTGTCGGCTTCATCGTCTGGGCACACCATATGTACACGGTCGGCCTTTCGGTGGACATGAAAGCCTATTTTGTGGCGGCCACGATGGTGATCGCGGTGCCAACCGGCGTCAAAATCTTCTCCTGGATTGCGACAATGTGGGGCGGCTCAATTGACTTCAAGGTGCCAATGCTCTGGGCCATTGGCTTCATCTTCCTCTTCACGGTTGGCGGTGTTACAGGTGTGGTGCTTGCCAATGCCGGTATCGACCACGCGCTGCATGACACTTATTATGTGGTGGCGCACTTCCATTACGTGCTGTCACTCGGTGCTGTGTTCGGTATTTTTGCGGGCTGGTATTACTGGTTCGAAAAAATGTTCGGCGTGAAATATAATGGCTTCCTGGGCGGCTTGCATTTCTGGACGATGTTTATCGGGGTGAACCTGATCTTCTTCCCGCAACATTTCCTTGGCCTGCAGGGGATGCCGCGTCGCTACATTGATTACCCTGCAGCCTTTGAGTACTGGAACTACATCTCTACTGTTGGCTATCTGATTACAATCGTTGGTGTGCTGATCTGGCTCGTTGGTGTGGCTGAAGCCTTTATCGTCCGCCGCAAGGGTGAGGCCAATCCATGGGGTGAAGGCGCAACCAGCCTCGAGTGGACATTGTCCTCTCCACCACCATTCCACCAGTTCAATGAACTGCCCAAAATGAAATAGGCATTTTGATCCTATGAATAAAAAGCCGGGCTTCGCGTCCGGCTTTTTATGTTTGCGCCAGGAGGGAAGATGAAGAAACCCGGTTCGATTAGGTCTCTGGAAAAGCTCGGGCGTGTCAGGCTCTCGCCATCCTTCTTCATGCGCGATATGCTATATTCTGAAATTTCCAATTATTGCGGTATACAGAATATCCCGGATGACCCGGACCTTGCCATCGCCGCAGGCAACAAATTATGTGAGGAGCTGCTGGAGCCCTTACAGGCACAATTTGGCAGAATCAGTATTCGCTCTGCCTATCGAAGTCCGGCGGTCAATCAGTATGGTAACGAGAATGACCTTGGCTGTGCCAGCAATGAAAGTAATTATGGTCGCCATATCTGGGATCGTCGTGACCCGGACGGTTATATGGGGGCTATGGCCACAATAGTTGTCAACGGGTTCATTCCGTATTTTGAGGAAACAGGAGACTGGCAGGCAATGGCCTGGTGGATACATGACCATCTGCCTTACAGCTCAATGATGTTTTACCCCAAATTTGCAGTCTTCAATATTGGCTGGCACGAAAACCCGGTACGCAAGATTAACAGTTTTATAGCGCCTAAAGGATGCCTGACCCAGCCGGGCATGGCGAACCATGAGGGAACCCATGCTGATCTTTATCGGGAAATGGTGAAAGCCTGCATATGAAAAAGCGGCACTCATAATCGTCCCTGTCATCAATATACGGTTCATCAGTATATCTTCTTTCAAAACCGGCGACTGCCGGTTTCAAGAGCATTTGGCTCTTGCGGGAGAAAAGTCTGAGGGCGCAGTTGGTTCACTTAACTTTCGTTTAACTTTCCCTCAGCCGCAATTGGCGCCAGAGTGTAGTCATGCATCAGGACCATAGAACCTTCCTGGATACCGCCGCCGTCTTCATCGTGACAGACATGAAGCGTTCCGTGCACTGGTACCGCGACAAGCTCGGCTTTGATGTGCCGGAGCCGGACTGGTCGGCTAAGCCAGGCTTCTGCATTGCGCAGGCAGAAGGGGCGGCCATCATGCTGCGGTTGGGCGAGAAACCGGGCAGTTTCAACCGCGACCTCGTGCCGGGGCTTGATCTTTGGGATGCGTATATCTGGGTGCGTGATATTGATGTTATCCACCGGGATTTGCAAAAACGCGGCACTGCCATCCATGATGGCCCAACGCTTAAACCCCATGGCTGCACCGAACTGCGGGTCCTTGATCCGGACGGGTACATGCTCGGGTTTGGCTATTGTCCCTGACCGGAAAAAACGCCATAAGCGCGCGATGACCGAGCAGACCAGCATGAACACAGCCGAACCACGGCTCATGTCGACGGGTGGCACCATGGATTACGTGGCGCTGTTGAAGCCGCGTGTGATGTCGCTGGTCATCTTCACGGCACTGGTGGGTATGGTGGCTGCACCCGGACCGGTAGGTAATATCTGGCTGGCCGCTTTTTCCCTTCTGGCGATTGCTGTCGGGGCGGGGGCTTCCGGTGCCCTGAACATGTGGTGGGATGCCGATATTGATGCGGTCATGTCGCGCACGAAAGCACGGCCTATTCCTTCCGGTCGCGTCGATCGACCCGAAGCCTTTGCTTTCGGTCTGTTTCTGTCGGTTCTGTCGGTCATTGTGCTGGCACTTGCGGCCAATTATCTTGCGGCGGCCCTGCTCGCCTTCACGATCTTTTTTTACGCCGTGATCTATTCCATGTTTCTGAAGCGCCTGACACCGCAGAACATTGTCATCGGCGGTGCGGCGGGTGCTTTGCCGCCGGTCGTGGCCTGGGCGGCAGTCACAGGCACCGCGCCGATTGAGGCATGGCTGCTGTTTGCGATCATCTTTTTCTGGACGCCGCCACATTTCTGGGCGCTGGCACTGTTCAAAAGCGCTGACTATGAGGCGGCCGGTATTCCGATGATGCCCAATGTCAAAGGCGAAGCGCGGACCCGGACGGAGATACTCATCTATGCGCTGATCGTCGCGCCGCTGGCGGTGACCCCGGTCTTTTTCCCGGTTGCCGGTCTTCTCTACGGCGTGATCGCGGCTGTTTTCGGCATGTTCTTTGTCGGCCTGTCTTTCCGGTTATACCGGGCCGGGCCGGGTGCAGAAATGGACAAGGCTGCCAAGTCGCTTTTTGGTTTTTCCATCCTATATCTATTTACATTGTTTGCCGCCTTGCTGGCGGAGCACTGGCTGGGGTTCCATGGCTGATAAGATGACTGAGAAATCGAGCAAGACTGAAAAAAAACCTGATGCGCCCGGGCAGGCTGCACAGGAAACGCCGCAGCAGCGTCCTGACCAGACGACCGCACCTGCCGCAAGCGCAGCGGATTTCCTGTCCATGCATGCCGCTCATGCGACGGGCGAAACCTACACGCCAACGGGTGAAGAACTGAAGCAGCGCAATAAACGCAGCCTCGCGATTGCCGGGGCTATTGTCGTATTTATTGTGCTCGTGTTCACAATAACCGTTTTGCGTATCGGAGGCGCAGCCGGATGAAACTGCCTGCTGACAAGAATTCAAGAACCGCCCTGATTGTTGTGACAGTAGTTTTTGCCATGGTGGGCATGTCCTTTGCCGCCGTGCCAGCCTATCGCGTATTCTGCCAGATCACTGGCTGGGGCGGCACAACGCAGCGTTCAGAAGTGGCTTCTGGCGAAATTCTTGACCGGACAATCACGATCCGTTTCGATGCCACGACCTCAAAAAATCTTCCCTGGCATTTCAAGCCCGAGCAGGTCTCCCAGACCCTGCAGATTGGTGAGACAGGCCTTGCCTATTACGAGGCTGAAAACCTTTCGGACTCGCCAGTGATCGGCAGTGCGACATTCAATGTACAACCTGCCAAGGCCGGCCTGTATTTTCGCAAGATCGAGTGTTTCTGTTTCACAGAGCAATTGCTGGAGCCGGGGCAGCGTGTCTCCATGCCCATGACCTATTATATCGACCCGGCGATTGCGGATGAAGAAAACCTCGATGATGTTACAACCATCACGTTGTCCTATACATTTTACCGCAACGAGAATGCCGAGCGCGAGAAACTCGCCTATAGCGGCAGTGCCGAAACAAACGTTTACGAAAACCGTTGAAAAACATGCACTGCTGGTGCATTTGACTGTTTGAGTTTCAACGCCAAGCGCGTTACATCAACACCAAAATACTGACCGAATATAAGGATGTCCGCTCATGGCTGGTGCTGTTAAACACGATTATCACCTCGTAAACCCGAGCCCGTGGCCGCTGGTCGGGTCTGTTGCTGCCATGATCATGATGCTCGGCGCTGTGACCTGGGGGCATTCCGGCTCTGATGGCATTCTGGTTGGCGGTGCACAGCCTGACACGGCGCTGTTTCAGCTGAAAGGCAACTGGATCTTCTTCTTTGGTTTTTCCCTTGTGCTTCTGACGATGGCCGGCTGGTGGAAAGACGTTGTCGATGAAAGCGTGAAAAGCGGTGAGAATACCAAGCCTGTGGTGCGCATTGGTCTGCGCTATGGCATGGTTTTGTTTATTGCCTCTGAGGTAATGTTTTTTGTCGCCTGGTTCTGGGCTTTCTTCGGTCTGGCCCTGTTCCCTGGTGCCGGCGATGCGGTACTGCTGGCTGACGGATCACAGATGCTGAACGCCGATGGCCTGCCAGCTCATTTGCAAAATGATGCACGGTTACATGCAACTGGCGGTGTCTATCCGCCAGCGGGCGTCGAGCCGCTCAGCCCGTGGCAGCTGCCGCTGATCAACACACTGGTGCTGCTGCTTTCTGGCACGACGGTAACCTGGGCGCACCACGCTCTACAGGTTGGTGACCGGTCCGGCTTCATGCAGGGATTGCTGATCACTATTCTGCTCGGCGCCTTTTTCAGTTTCCTGCAGGCCTACGAGTATTATGAAGTCTTTGCGCTGAACATGTTCACCTTCTCTGGTGAAACCTATGGTGGCACCTTCTTCATGGCGACAGGTTTCCATGGCTTCCATGTTCTGGTCGGGACGATCTTCCTGCTGGTGTGCTATTTCCGTGGCATGGCGGGGCATTTCACCTCAGAGCGTCATTTCGGTTTTGAATCCGCTGCGTGGTACTGGCACTTCGTGGACGTTGTCTGGCTGTTCCTGTTCGCCTGCATCTATGTGATGGGCAATCAGGGTCTCTGGTAGTCGCCACCCGTGTCAGATCACCCGTCGCTATCGCCTTATGCGGCGGGATTGTCCTGCAAATGCCCGCAATGTGGTCAGGGCGACCTGTTCAGTAAATATCTGACCATGGCTGAGCGATGCTATGCATGTGGTCTTGATTACAGCAAGGCCGACAGCGGCGACGGGCCGGCTGTATTTGCGATATTCATTGTCGGGTTTCTGGCGGTTGCTGTTGTTTTTCTCCTGCGTTTCAGTCTGTATCTGCCCATGCTGATCGCGTTTTTGGGCGGTATCATCGTGATCCTACTCTCCAGCTTTTATCTGTTGCCCCGCTTGAAAGCCCTGCTTTTCGCCTTGCAATATGCCAACAAGGCTGAGGTGAGCAGGCTGGATCCGTCCAAGGGGGACGAAGGCTGATGCAGTTCGCGTTCAAACCCGCCCTTACCGTTGCGACGCTTATTGGCCTTGCGATTCTGATCAGTCTGGGCACGTGGCAGGTGCAGCGCCTCGCCTGGAAAGAAGATCTCATTGCGCGTGTCGAAGCCCGCACAAACGCGGAGCCTATCGAATTTGCCGAAGCCTATCGCCGGTGGCTTGAGGGCGAGGACATGGAATATACGCCTGTGTGGGTGCAATTGGTCTATAATCATCCGCGTGAAGCGCATGTGTTTGGCTCGCTTGAAGGGGTGGCAGGCTGGTACGTTTTCACGCCGGCCTCATTTCATAAAAGGCAGCCTGATTTTATTGATGAGGACGCTGTTTTGTACATCAATCGTGGGTTTACTGCTGATACTTTCAAGGCGCGTGAGACCAGACCGGACAGCCTGATCGCAGCGGATGAAAATGATACGCTACCTGTCGTGACGGGTCTTTTGCGCACCCCGCAGGAAAGTCCGGCTATTGCCGGCGCGTTGACCCCGCAAAATGATCCGGCCAGAAATGAATGGTATGTACGCGATCCGATGGTGTTTGCCGGTGCGGCGGGCGTGAAAGCCCTGCCTGTCTGGGTTGATTCAAGCGGCAGTGAGAACCCGGCAGCATGGCCAAAGGGGAATACGACCCGTCTGGATTTCAATAATCGCCACCTCGAATACGCGCTGACCTGGTTTGGTCTTGCCGCCACATTGCTGGTGGTCTTTTTCGCCTTTTCACTTAAACGCCGGGATGCCTGAGACGGCATTTCATCGCAGTGTGGCTGAAACGATGACTGACAACTCACCGGTAAACTGGTTCCCTGTTGAGTACGAAGACTTGGCAGAGCAGGCGCAACTGGTCGCCGACACGACAGATTTCTGGCTCCTGGACCTCACAGGCAAAGGTCAGAAAATATCCCGACTTAAAAAGCTGCTTGATGAGACAGAGCAAGCCCGTGCCCGCGCCTATCGTTTTCGCGAGCACCGGCATCGGTATATTCTGCGCCGTGCGTTTCAACGGATAATCCTTGGCGCCTATTGTGCGGTGGAACCGTCACAGCTTGAGTATGACACCGATCACCCGGAAAAACCTGCATTGCCGGCGGCCTCCGGCATTTCGTTCAGTGCTGCCAATAGTGGCAATCTTGGTCTCCTGAGTGTGAGCCATCTGCCGGTTGGCATTGATCTGGAGCATATGTTGGGGCAGCCGGCGCTGGACCTCGTCGCCAAAGATAATTTCACGAAATTTGAGCAGGAGCGCCTGCAGGGGCTCAGCCGGGATAACTGGTTGCGCGGGTTCACCCGGCTTTGGACCCAGAAGGAGGCTGTCCTGAAACTGCAAGGGATCGGCCTTTCCATGTCGCCCCTGGAAATAACCGTGGCAGATTCGCAGGACGCGGCCCGCTGGACTGATCCGCAAAAAGGGCCTGAAAGCTGGTCTTTGCACACCTTTCAGGCTGATGATCTGGCGATCGCAACCGCTGCCACATCAGTACCGATACGGCACACAAGATTTTTCAGATTTGGTGTTTCCGCCTGACGATAAGTTTTACGGCAAATTAAGTTTTCTGAACGAAGTCTATCAACGGGGGTAAATGTTCGTTTACGATTACCCTTGCGTGTAAAAATGCGGAAACGCTGGATGACGGATACAGAAGCCAGAATCGTACTCTCGGCGACATTCACGGCTGACCCGGTGGCTGATATTCTCAGTTTCTGGGCAGACCAGTTCGCGCATCCTGTTGCCCCGGCAATCGCCCCCTATGCACAAGTATATCAGCAGTTACTGGATGCTGGCAGCCTGCTGCGCCGCAACCGGCACGGGGCAAATGTCGTTCTGGTCCGCTGGCACGATCTGGCGGTTGACCTGCCAAACGCTTATGCCCGGGCAGCGCGCGAGTTGTCCGACGCTGTTCTCGCCATGCAGCACGACATTCCGCTCCTTGTCGTGTTGTGTCCGGCAGCGGACAGGCGCGAGGAAACCGACGAAGCAGACACAATCTTTCTGGAAGCTGTCGCAGGCATGACCGGCCTTGCAACCATCAGGGCCGATGAAGCCTTTGAGCGCTACGCCTGTACGGGTATCCACAACCTGCAAGGCGACCAGATAGGAAAAATACCCTATACAGATGAAGCATTTGCGGCAATCGGGACATCCGTTTATCGCTGGTTTGATGCGCGGCGGCGCAAGCCGTTGAAAATGTTGGCCGTTGACTGTGACAATACCCTGTGGGGCGGTGTTGTGGGCGAGGATGGCGCCACCGGTATTGATCTTGGTGATGGCTATCGCGCCTTGCAGGAACAGCTTGTGCGTCAGGTTGATGGCGGGCGCATCGTCTGTCTGTTGAGCAAGAATGATGCAAGCGATGTGGAAGAAGTATTTGCGCAGCGGCAGGACATGGTGCTGTCATCATCTCATATTGTCTCTCAGCGGATTAACTGGGAAGCCAAGCCCGATAACCTGACAACACTCACCAGCGAGTTGAATCTCGGCCTCGACAGTGTTCTTTTCCTGGATGACAGCACAGTGGAATGTGCTGCCATGCGCGCTTTTTGTCCGGAAGTTCAAACCGTCAAAGTGCCGCAGCAGGCTGACGAGTTTGAGAGTTTTGTACGCCACCTCTGGCTGTTCGATCAGCCCGGCGTGACGAAAGAAGATAAATCGCGTGTACAGATGTATAAAGAGCAGGTTGCGCGCGAGGAATCTCGCCGGGCCGCTGTATCCCTCGAAGATTTCTTTGCGGAGCTGGAGTTGGAGGTGACTATCTCTGCCCCGACAGCAGCGCAGCTGGGGCGTTTTTCACAACTGACCTTGAGAACAAACCAGTTCAATGCGTCCCTCGCCCGGTTGACCGAACCACAAGTGCAGCAGATTGCAGCTGAGGCAACTACCGCGCTAAGGGTCATTTCAGCGCGCGATCGTTTTGGCGATTATGGCATTGTTGGTGCCCTATGCGCGACTGCTCGTGAGACTGATCTTGAAGCAGATGTTTTCCTGCTAAGCTGCCGGGCTATGGGTCGCGGCATCGAGCACGGAATGGTGGCTGAACTGGGCCGCATTGCTGACAATCGCGGGCTTTCCCACGTGACGATCAACCTGCAGGAGGGGCCGCGCAATCACCCGGCACTGAGTTTCCTGTCCTCACTGGGCAGCGCGCAAGGGGACATTCGCAAGTCTGGCTGTGTTCGACTGAGCGCAGATGCGGCAAGGGTTGTCAGTTTTCAGCCGGGTACGGATAGTGCACCAGATGCCGCACCTGCTTCTGGCGCACCCGGCGCGCGTCGCACTGCCAATGATGTCCGGCCTGATGCGGTCTATCAGAAGATCGCAACTGAGTGGATCACTGCTGCCAGCATCCTTGATGCCATGCGCGGCGCCATCAGTGTTAGGCCCGAAATGGCAATCAGCTATGTTGCACCTTCCACGCATGTGGAGCAGAAGATAGCCGGTATATGGCAGCGGGTTTTACGACTTGAAAAAGTGGGCATCAATGATCCGTTTGGAGATCTTGGCGGAAAATCCATTCAACTCGTCCAGATCCATGCGCTGCTACAGCAGGAGCTGGAGCGACGCTTCGAGTTCACCCTATTGTTTGAACATTCAACGATTGCCTCTCTGGCACGCCAGCTGGCCACCAAGGCAGCGCCGGGTGAGGCGTCATCAGGCATGGCCAGAGCACAGAAAATGCGTGCCGCCCGTAACCGCCGATCGGTAAGCCGACAACAGAAGAGTGCCGTATCATGATGGATACCGATACACCGGAGGCCCATGAGGGTATCGCCATAGTTGGCATGTCAGGGCGCTTTCCGGGCGCGCCTGACGTGGCGTCATTCTGGCGGAACATTCAAGACAGCCGGGAGAGCATAACCCGGTTCGACATTTCCGAGCTTGAAATCCCGGTACCTGAGCAGGCAGATACGTCCGACCAGGGAGACTATATTTGCGCCAAGGGAATGCTGGACGATATAGACATGTTCGATGCGCGTTTCTTTGGTTATCTGCCCAAAGAGGCAGAGGTGATGGACCCGCAGCACCGGATTTTCCTCGAAATCTGCTCTGAAGCCATTGAACATGCCGGTTATGACGCGCAACGGTATGAGGGTGCGGTTGGTGTCTATGGCGGTTGCTATATGGACACTTATGTGCTGGCCAATCTGTGTTCTGATGAAAATTTCAGACAGAAGCTTGTGGAGTCTATCCAGGTAGGCACGCTCCAGACAGAGCTTGGTAACGACAAGGATTATCTGGCAACGCGCGTTGCCTTCAAGCTCGGCCTGCGCGGGCCTGCCATGACCTTGCAGACTGCTTGCTCCACATCGCTGGTCGCGGTGGCGACAGCCTGCCAGAGCCTTGATGCCTATCAGTGTGATATGGCGCTTGCCGGTGGCATTACGATCGTCCTGCCGCAAAAGAAGGGATACTTTTACAAAGAGGGAAGCATGTTGTCCCCGGACGGGCATTGCCGCCCGTTTGACAGTAATGCGGCGGGTACAGTCTTCAGTAATGGCGCCGCTGTACTACTGCTCAAGCGTCTCGAAGATGCGATCCGCGACCGCGACACGATCTATGGTGTCATCAAGGGGTATGCGACCAATAATGATGGTGGCCAGAAAGTCAGCTACACAGCACCAAGTGTTGACGGCCAGGCTGAGGTTATTTCCATGGCTATGGGACTGGGGGAAATAGAGCCACACACCATGGGGTATGTTGAAGCTCATGGCACGGCCACGCCGCTTGGTGACCCGATTGAGATTGCCGGGCTCACCAAGGCCTATCGTGATGGTACGGACGATACGCAGTTCTGCGCGATTGGGTCTGTCAAGGCCAATCTGGGGCATCTTGACTGTGCATCTGGAGCTATCGGTCTTATCAAATCTACATTGTGTGTGCACAATAAGGTGTTGCCGGCATTGCTGCACTTCGAGGCACCAAACCCGAAAATTGATTTCGAGTCATCTCCTTTTTATGTGAATACGGAGTTTCGCCACTGGCCTGAAAATGCCTGGCCACGGCGTGCCGGTATCAGTTCCTTCGGTGTGGGCGGTACAAACGCCCATGTGGTGATTGAGGAAGCGCCATTGCTGCCGGAAAATGACGGCAGCAAGCCGGCGGTTCTGGTTCCCTTTTCAGCAAAGACCGAGACGGCTCTCCGGCAGCAGGCGCAGCAACTGTCAAGCTGGCTTGAGAGCAATCCGGACGCCAGCCTGGCGGACCTTGCCTTTACCTTGCAGCAGGGCCGCAGCGTTTATGATTATCGTGCCACCGTTGCGGGCAGCACTGCCGCTGATCTGGCTGCAAAGCTGCAAAAGTTCAGTGACACGGGTGCGGCGGCAAAACCTGAGATACGCGAACCGGAGCTGGTATTCATGTTCCCCGGTCAGGGTGCGCAATATCCCGGCATGGGCAGGCAGTTATATTATACTGAGCCTGTTTTCCGCCAAGTGATTGATGAAGTGGCCGAGACGCTGATCCAGTCAGGTGATTTTGATACGGATATTCGTACCTATCTTCTCTGGTCCGAAGAAAACACGGTACTTGATGCTGACAAAGCCGCTGCTGACCTTTCACAAACCTGGATCACACAACCCGCAATTTTTGCGGTTGAGATCGCGCTGGCCCGCTTACTTGAAAGCTGGGGCATTTTTCCCGCGAGCATGATCGGGCACAGTGTTGGAGAATTCACCGCCGCCTGTCATGCAGGTCTGCTGTCCCTGTCTGAAGCAACCCTGCTGATCGCTGCGCGCGGCAGGTTGATCCATGACCTGCCGGGCGGGCAGATGCTCGCGGTACTGCAATCACGTGAAGAAGTTGAAAAACTGCTGCCGGATACTCTGTCCGTCGCCGCTGTCAATGCACCGGGGGCAACAGTTGTCAGTGGCAATGCGGATTATATTGAAGCTTTTGCCGAATTGCTGGCTCAGCAGGATATCAAGGCAACTGTGCTCGCCACATCCCATGCCTTTCATTCGGCGATGATGCAGGATGCCGTCGCGCCGTTGAAGGAAAAAGCTGCGAATTGCGCGTTTGGTAGCGAAATCCTTTGTGAAATAGTCTCCACATCGACTGGTGCCAAGGTCACGGCAAGCGAGTTGGGTGATCCTGATTACTGGGGGCGTCAACTGCGCCAGCCCGTTCTGTTCCAGACAGCCGTCGAAACAGCGGCGCGTGAAAATGCACATCGTATCTTTGTCGAGGTCGGACCGGGGCAAGCATTATGTTCATTCGCCCGGCGGGCGCTGCAGGGAGATATTAAGCGCATGGCTTTTCCGGCCATGGGCCCTGCTCGTGATCCTGGTCCTGATTTTGAAAACCTCCTCACGCTTGCCGGGCAGCTCTGGTCCAATGGTGTCACGCCAGACTGGTCGATGTTGGAAGACGGGACTCCGCGCCGCATGGCCCTGCCGACATATCCGTTCGAGCGAAAGAGGTTTTGGGTGGAGCCGACGATTTCATCCTCAGTACCGGTGCAAAACCAACATGAAGTGCACACAAAAATAGAATCAGAAGTATCTGAAACACCAGAGCAGGCACCTGCTCCGGCGGTACTGGAAGATGAAGTTGAAACATTGATCCGGCAGCAACTGGAAGTCATTTCCGGCCAGTTGAAGATGCTCGGCGGTCAATAGGAATGAAGGCAAAAACATGACCCAGTCACAATCTGCGCGCGCAAATGATATACTCGCTCAGCTAACGGAATTAACAGCCAATTTGTCAGGGTATGATGAAGCGGATCTTGGTGCGAGCCAAACCTTTCTGGAGTTGGGATTTGACAGCCTTTTTCTGACCCAACTGGCAACAGCGTTTCAGAAGCAATATAATGTCAAGATCACGTTCCGGCAGCTTTTTGACGAATTGCCGACTCTTGCAGCAATCTCTGCTCATATTGATACACAATTACCAGCCGACACTGCACCCGCAGAAAAAGCGGCAGAGCCGCAACCAGTGCAGGCTGCTGCCCCCGCTCAGATGCCGCATGAAGCGCCACAAATGCTGCCTGCTGCGCCAGCAGCCACAGTCGCGCCGACGCTGCTTGTCACGCCTCTTGCGGGCGCAGGGAATGCCGGCGGCCTTTCAGGTATATTCTCGGAACAGATCAACCTGATGACCCAGCAGCTGCAAATGTTGCAAGCTGCCCGCAGCGGTAAACCAGCTACTCAGCCGGTTGTTGCTCAACAGGCTGCGGCTGCCTCTGTTGCGCCCATCCAGACGCCACAAACAGGCGTGCCAGCCGAGGAGACAGCGACTGAAGCAGAGCCGGAGAAGCCGCAACTGCCGAAAGGCTTTGGCCCGACACAGAATTCGGTACTTTCCGCAAATGCGCTTTCTGCAGAGCAAAAAGCGCATATCGCCCGCCTGGTGGGCAGGTATAATGCCAAAACGCAAGTCTCCAAGAAAAGAACGCAGGCGGACCGTGCCTATCACGCAGACCCACGCACGGCTGCGGGTTTCAATCCGATCTGGAAGGAAATGGTTTACCCGATTGTTGTTGAGCGCTCCAAGGGGGCATATCTCTGGGATGCAGACGGTAATCAGTATATTGATATGCTGAATGGTTTTGGCCCCAACTTTTTCGGTCATAATGCCCCGTTCATTACAGAGGCCTTGAAGGCCCAGCTTGATGACAGTTACGAAGTGGGCCCACAAACGCCACGCGCGGGCGAAGCTGCAAAGCTGCTCTGTGAGCTGACCGGTATGGATCGCGTCAGTTGGGTCAATACTGGTTCAGAAGCTGTGCAGGCGGCTATCCGGATCTCGCGTACCATGACCGGGCGAGACAAGATCGTAGTCTTTTCCGGTGACTATCATGGTAATTTTGACGAAGTACTCGTGCGGGGCACAAAGAACGCACGTGGCCGCCGGACTATTCCTCTGGCACCGGGCATACCGTTTGATTCCGTTGGCAATGTCATTGTCCTTGACTATGGCGATATGGCTTCTCTGGAAGAAATAAAGGCGCAGGCAGATGATATTGCGGCGGTGCTTGTTGAGCCAATTCAGAGCCGTCGACCTGAACTTCAGCCGAAAGAGTTTCTCCACGCCTTGCGTGATCTGACGCGCGAAGAGGAAATTGTCCTTGTTTTTGATGAAGTGATTACAGGCTTTAGAACCGGACCGGGCGGCGCACAGGCATATTTCGGCATAGAAGCTGACATGGCGACTTATGGCAAAATCATCGGGGGCGGAATGCCCATTGGTGTTGTCGCCGGGCGCTCAAGATTCATGGATACTTTTGATGGCGGCCAGTGGTCCTATGGGGACGATTCAAGACCAACTGCAGGGGTTACCTTCTTTGCAGGGACTTTCGTGCGCCACCCGCTGGCAATCGCTGCTGCCCATGCATCCCTGTCCTATATCAAGACCGCAGGGCCTGCGCTCCAGCAGGGCGTCAATAAAAAGGCCACCCGGCTTGCGACGACGCTGACGGCGTTTTTTGCGGAGCAAGGCGTCAATTTTGAGGTGCCGCATTTTGCCTCGCAGATGTTCATTCGCAATAATGAAGAAAATGAACTGGCGACGCTTTTCTTCTATCACATGCGTGATCGGGGCATTCATCTGCTGGAAGGTTTCCCGACATACATGACTGCTGCGTATACGGATGAGGATGTGGATCAGGTTATCGCGGCTGCAAAAGACAGCATCTTCGAGATGCAGGCAGATGGCATCCTGGCAACGCCACACGGCAAGAGCGTTGTGTATAACAGAAAATTCGACCTTACAGATGCGCAGCGCCATACATGGCTCGCCTGCCAGATGGGAGAGGAGGCTTCCTGCGCCTTTAATGAGTCAGATACGGTTCTGATAAAAGGCAAGCTGGATGAGCAGAAATTCAGCGAGGCTGTCGAACACGGACTTGCCAGCCATGAAGCCTTCCGGGTGCGGTTTGATCCTGATGGTGAATATCAGTGGGTCGATCACGCATTGACGCTCTGCGTTGAAAGCCATGACTTTGGTGATCTGTCGGGCGAAGCGCTGGCTGAGAAAACTGAAGCCTTCTTTGCCGCACAGGGTTGCCAGGCTTTCGATCTTGAAAACGGGCCACTGGTGCGTGCGCATTTGATCCGCACAGGGGCGGAAAGCTGGATATTTACGATCTATTGCCACCATCTGGTTTTTGACGGGTATTCAGCTCAACTGGTCATTGATGATATTGTCCAGCGGTATAACCAAGCTGTCTCTGGGCATGAACGGGAGCGTACAGAATTTGTACCCTTCAGCGTTTATGCGCAGGCTATAGCGCCGCAGTCAGGCAACGAAGCACAAGCACGCTCCAGAGTATTCTGGCAGGAAGTCTTTTCTGATAAGGTGCCTGCTCTCATTGATTTGCCAACGGATAAATCTCGCCAGGCAGAGCGGCAATATGCAGGCTCCACCTATCACCATGAGCTGAAAACCGATCTGACAGAAAAACTGCAGGGGACAGCGCGCAAACTTGGTGTCAGCCAGAATGCCGTTCTGTTTTCTGCCTTTGCGGCGCTGCTGTCGCGCCTTTCTGCGCAGGATGATTTTGTGATTGCCATGCCTGCCGCCGGACAGGCGCGACATGAACTGGAAACAGTTGGCTACTGTGTCAACATGCTGCCAGTCAGGCTGCAACCAGCTTATGATGCTTCTTTTGCGGACTTCGCGAGACAGACACAAAAGTCTGTACTTGATGCTTTTGATCATCAGGAATTTACCTTCAGTGAACTGCTACAGGACATCAACGCGCCGCGTCACACCGGGCGTCTGTCTCTGACAGAAACAGTTTTCAACTACAGTCGGTATTTTTCAGATATCGACATGACTGGCTGTGAGGTTTCTGCGCGGGAGAACCGGCGCCAGTCGGTTTATTATGATCTGTTTTTTAATATCGTTGAAGCAGACGGCAGACTGCATGTGGATTTTGATTTTGCTACCTCCCTATATCGCGAAGAAACAATCGCGCGCTGGGTGACGCATTTTGAAACCTTGCTGGAAGATGCGCTTGTCTATCCTGAACGGGCGATAGGCGAGCTGACCCTTGATACAGAAGGACAGGCCGGCTTCAGCTTGACAGGTCCAACCACCAGTCATGATATGGATAAAAATGTGGTCAGCCTTTTTGCCACGGCGGCGGCAGCCTCACCTGACTCTGTTGCGATAATCTGCGATGGCAAGGCCACGACTTACGGTCAGCTTCAGGCGTATGCCAGTCAACTGACAAATTATCTGGCCGAGCAGAATGTCGGGGCAGGGGATATTGTCGGTATCATGCTCAACCGTTCCGTTGACATGGTGGCGAGCATTCTGGCGATCTGGAGTCGCGGCGCCGCCTATCTGCCACTCGATCCTGAATTTCCCGTTGAGCGTCTGAACTACATGGTCGAGGATGCCGGGGCCTGCAGGGTCATTTCCTCGGCCGATCTTGCTACTCTGTCCGGGCAGCTCAAGGCACCCGTTCTTGACCTGACAAGAGAGATAACGGCCATCGCTGGACAGGCAACAGCGGTCAAGCAGGAGATACAGCTAAAGCCAGAAGACAGGGCCTATGTCATTTACACCTCAGGGTCCACCGGCAAGCCGAAAGGGGTCGAGAACACCCATGGCGCATTGCTGAACTTTGTCGAGTCGATGAAAGTGTCGCCGGGTCTTGTCTCTACAGACCGCCTGCTGGCTGTCACAACCCTGTCCTTTGATATTTCCCTGCTCGAACTGATGGTGCCCCTGTCAGCCGGGGCACAGATTATCATGGCAACACAGGATGAAGTGCTGGATGGGTATGACTTGTGTGATCTCATTACGGACAATGAAGTGACAATCATGCAAGCGACACCTGCCACCTGGCGCCTGATGCTTGACTGCGAGTGGGATGGTACGCAAACCCTCAAGGCCCTGTGTGGTGGCGAGCCGCTCCCGTCGGCGCTGGCAGAACAGTTGCTGCCCAGGACTGTAGAATTGTGGAATATGTATGGACCAACAGAAACAACTGTCTGGTCAACCTGCGTGAAAATTTCAGACCATACTGATATTACTGTTGGTACACCAATAGATAACACTGTCCTCTATGTGCTCGACGATTATCTGCGCCCCGTGCCCAAAGGCGTCCCGGGGGAGTTGTGGATTGGCGGTGCCGGTGTGGCGCGCGGGTATATCGGCAGACCGGAACTCACCGCCGAGCGCTTCCGGGCGGATCCTTTTGTGGATGATGTTGCGGCCCGGATATATTGCACCGGGGACCGGGCCATTCTGCTGCCGGACGGCAGGGTTGAGATGCGGGGCCGGCGCGACAATCAGGTCAAGGTCCGGGGGCACCGTATTGAACTGGGCGAGGTTGAGGAAGTTCTTGCGTGTCATTACGCGCTAGATGCAGTGGCTATCGCCGTGCGTGATGACCATCATGGTGAGCCCATGCTTGCCGCCTATATCGTGCCGGGGAATCGCGAGCGCGTTACCCATAGTGACCTGCGCCAGTGGCTGCGGCAGTCCGTGCCCGATTATATGGTGCCACAGGTTTTTGTTGAAATTGCAAAACTGCCGCTCACCGGCAATAACAAGCTTGATCGCAATGCTTTGCCGGAGGCTGTGTCCTTGCGGCTGGTGGAAACAGATCGTGTACTGCCGCGTACCGAGCGCGAGCGTGAAATTGCGGCACTCTGGCAGGAAATGCTCGAGATTACGGATATTTCCGTGACAGATAATTTCTTCGAGCTGGGCGGACAATCATTGCAGGTTGCGAAAATGTCAGCCTTGCTCCGGAAAATGCATGGCTACAGAATTTCTCCGCGCGCAGTGATTTTCGAAACACTGGAGCAACTGGCCGCATCTGTTGACCGGGAAGCCAGTTAATGCACTCAGCCTGCCGCAATATCCTGACGAATATACGCAAGCACCTTTTCGGTGCTATCCATGTGAAACAGATGGCCCCCCTCGATGGTGTGATGGGCGAAATCGGACGAGGTTTCAGCCTGCCACTTGCTGGCGTCACGGTCCGCCGTACCCGGATCATCATTGCCGGTAAAGACACTGACAGGGCAGGGCAGGGGGGTGGCGGCCTGCCAGCGACAGGATGTCAGCAGGGCAAAATCGGCCCGCAGAACCGGCATGATCATTTCCCTGATCTCGGGATTGTCCATGGCAGGCCCTTGAGAGCCATAGCGGGCTGTGAAAAGCGACAGCAGTTCCTCATCCGAAAGGGTGTCAATGTCCGCGACCGGCTCCGCTACGTCACCCGGCCAGTGCCTGCCGGAGACAAACAGATGCGCAAGCCGTTTTTTGCTCGTGGCGAGATGCCGTGCGGCCGCAAGGGCGATCAGCGCTCCAAGGCTGTGACCAAACAGCGCGACAGGTGTCGGGGGCAACTGGTCCAGAGCCTGGCAGACACCTTCCATCATTGGCTGCCACCTGGTGAAGGGCTGTTCGTCCAGCCTGTCTTCACGTCCTGGCAGTTGCAGCGCCAGCACCTCAACCGTCTCGGGCAGGTATGACGGCCATTTCCGATATATTGATGCGCCCGCGCCAGCATGGGGCACACAGACCAGTCTTGTCTGCGCCATCGGGCGCGCCTGCAGACAGCGCAGAACAACTTCGGGTATATTCTCCATCCCTATTTGATGCCTCCGTTCGCGGCAGAATTTCAATGACAAGGTGGCCCCTATGACTCCCCTGCATTTTGGCCCGTCGGCTGCCCCTCTATATGGCGTTTATCATCCTGCCAAACAGCCATCAGGCCGGGCGCCTGCCATTCTTTTATGCAGCCCGTTTGGGGTAGAAGCCATACGCGCTTTTCGCATCTACCGCATTCTTGCAGAGAAGCTCGCCGCGGCCGGATCACCTGTCCTGCGCTTCGACTATACCGGGACGGGGAATGCCGCTGGCGATGATACAGCATTTTCTGTCACCAGTGCTGTGGAAGATATATTAATCGCGCATCAGGAACTGACCGACATGAGCGGGGCGACCCGTGTTGCCTGGCTGGGCTTGCGCCTTGGGGCCGGGCTGGCCCTGCTGGCAAGCCAGCGCAAGCCGCGAGCGCTTGGCGGTGTTTGCCTCTGGGACCCGGTGACGGACGGGTCGGACTATCTTCAGGCTATTCAATCTGCACACGTGACAGAGCTTGCGCGCGTCTTTGACCAGTCTGAAAAATCTGCCGCCTCTATGCGGCAAAAGACGGGCTCTCGTGCCGAAGCAATGGGTTTTGCGCTTGGCGATGCGTTGCAGTCCGGCATGGATGAGCTGTCTCTGGCAGCCATAAAGTCACGCCCGGCCCGGCATATGGCGATCATTGCAGGCGAACAACAGCATGAGCTTGAGCAGCACCTTGAGGCAACGGGTGTAAAACTTGTCGCTCACACAGATGAAGAAAGCCAGTCATGGAACTCTGATGCGGCGCTCAATGCTTTTTCAGTACCCCGAAAGACACTTGATCTGTTGGTGGAAACTCTCGGAGAGCTGAGA